>JAEUIV010000220.1 GCA_016795005.1 Phycisphaerae bacterium | reverse complement strand
CGATCTTCGGGCCGGAGGGGTCGATGCTGGGGCGCGTGGAGGGGTTCAACGCGGCGATCGGACTCGCGAACGCGATTCGACTCCATGAAGTGTCTCATCTGGTGCGGGAGATCAGCCCGATCGCGGACTGGAGGTGCTACGGCGAGCTGCGGCGGTTGATTCGTGAGTTGAAGCCGGATGTCGTGCACACGCATTCGAGCAAGGCGGGGATCATCGGTCGTGCGGCGGCGTGGGCGGAGGGGGGACGCGAAGGCGACGTTCGCGTGGTTCACACGATTCACGGGCCGCCGTTCCATCGGTACGAATCGTGGTGGCGGAACCGGTTGTACGTGTGGCTGGAGCGGTGGGCGGCCAGGCGGTGCCACGTGATCGTGAGCGTCGCGGACGCGATGACGAAGCAGTTCCGCAATGCGCGGATCGGGCGGCCCGAGCAGTTCGTGACGGTACGGTCGGGGATGGAGATTGAACCGTTCGAGACGGCGCGGGCCGGGGAATCGCGCGAGGAGATGCGTAATGAGTTGGGATTCGGTGCGGGCGATGTCGTGATCGGCACCGTCGCGCGGCTGGCGGAACTGAAGGGGCACGATGATCTGCTGGACGCGCTCGCCGATGACTTGAAACAGCGCCCGGAGTTGAAGTTGTTGTGGGTCGGGGATGGGTGGTGGCGCGGGCGGCTGGAGAAGCGGCTCGCCGAACTGGGGTTGGCGGGTCGCGTGACGATTTCGGGGATGGTGCCGCCCGAGCGAGTGCCGGCGATGATCCGCGCGATGGATCTTGTTGTTCATCCGAGTTACCGGGAGGGGCTGCCTCGCGTGGTGCCGCAGGCGCTGCTGAGCGGCGTGCCGGTGGTGGCGTATGACGTGGACGGGACGGGAGAGGTGTGCATCGACCAGGAAACGGGGCGGCTGGTGCGCGCGGGGGATATCACCTGCCTGCGCGAGGCGGTGGAATGGGTGCTTGCGGATCCGGCGCGTGCGCGGCAGACGGCCGAGCGAGGGAAGGCGATGTGCCGAGCATGGTTCAGCGCGGAGCGGATGGTGGAGTCGCTGGAGCGTGTGTACGCCGGCTGATCAGCGGAGTTCTCGGAGCGCCGCGATACGCTTTTCGACGGGCGGGTGGGAGGCGAACAGGTTTACAAGCGTCGCCGCGCCGCCGGCGAAGGGTTCGACGATGAAGAGGCTGTTCTGCGCCGGATTGGGCTGAACAAGCGGGATTCGGCGTGAGTAGCCGTCCAGTTTGCCCAGCGCGGAGATGAGGCCGTCGGGAGAGCCGACGATCTTCGCGCCGACTTCATCGGCGGCGAACTCCCGTGTGCGGCTGATCATGGCGCGGATGACGGCGGCGCCGACCGCGGCGAGGATGACGGTGAGGATGGCGAGCAGCGGATGTCCTCCTTCGCGCCGCCCGCCGCCGAACCAGAAGAAGTTCTGAGCGAGGAACGCGAGCACCCCCGCCATGGTGGCGGCGATACAGGAGATGAGCGTATCGCGGTTCTTGATGTGGGCGAGTTCGTGGGCGACGACCCCCTCGATCTCGCGTTCGTTCATGAGCCGGAGGAGTCCCTGTGTAACGGCCACGGCGGCCTTGCGGGGCGAGCGGCCCGTGGCGAAGGCGTTCGGCGCGTCGTGTGGGCAGATGTACACCCGCGGCATGGGGAGGTCGGCGTTGTGCGCGAGGCGGCGGACCATGCCGACGAGTTCCGGCGCGGTGGATTCATCGACTTGCCTTCCCTGCATCGCGGCGATGGCCATCGAGTCGGAGAAGAAGAAGGCGATGATGTTCATCAGGCCGCCGAAGATGAAGGCGAAGATCAGCCCCTGCTGCCCCCACTGCGAGCCGACAAGCATGAAGAGGGCCATGAGCGCGGCCATCAGCACGGTGGTTTTCATGTGATTCTTGAATGAGATCATGTTCGCGCGCGGAGCGCCTCCTTTGCGATGTTGTACGGGAGGGTAGCCGGGCGGTTCTACACGAGTCATGCCCGGTTTTCAGGGCGGCAAAGGCGGTCGGGAAGCCTCGCGGCTGCTTTCATGACCGCACGCGCGTGGAAGGGGTGCCAGATCGGCAGTCCTGGTCCCAGAATGCGCGCGGGAGAGGTTGGTCGGTGTCCTACTCGTCACCGCCGCGCCAGATGGAACCGTGGGTCGGGGCGAGGCGGCGCGGCTCCTTGCACGGGGCGCTCGTGAATCTCACGGTCGTGCGTGAGAGACCGTCGCGAGCGGTGTATCCGCTCGAGGCGGGGTGCGATTCCGAACGAACGCCGGGCCCGCGTTGAGGGAGACGCGGGTCCGGTCGATGAACCAGCGGAGGCGGCTGCATGAGTTCCCTCACTCGATCCTTCTTGTGCCCGATTGTGCTTGCGTCGGCGGCGCTAAGCCCGGCGTTCGTTGCGCGCGCCGCGTGGCACGCCGAGGCGATCACGTCGCCGGCTTCCGCGCCGGGGCGCGCTTCGGTGTCGCCGGGCGTCGTCGGGGCTGCGTTCGGCACCGGGTCCGTTCGGTCGATGGCGGCGCTCTCTCTCAGCGCTCCGAATCCTGACATGCTCGCGGCCACCGACGCCGCCGGGAGCGGGGAGGTGCCGACGAACTTCCGGGGCGAGCCGGTCGCCGCGGCGCCGGTTCGTTTTCACGAGGACTTCGAGTCCGGTCAGATCGGGCCTGAATGGAGATCGTTCGGCGGCCGGGGGCACCGTGACGGCTTGACGCACTTTGCCGATCCCTCGGCATCGGGCGGGATGGTGCTGAACGTGAAGACCGAGGCCGACTCACCCTATGAAGTCCGGCTCGACGTGTACCTGATCCCGCCGACGGGCGGCGCGGTGGACGAATCGAGCGACAACACGCTGACGATCTTCGTGGACGATCAGCCGATCCAGCAATGGTCGCCGCAGTCTCTTCGTGAGGTCAGCGGCGAGCGCGCGGAGCCGGGCAAGCCGACGATCCGCACGATCCACGTACCATTCACGGCGTCGGAGCGGATCGCGGAGATTCGCTTCGAGGCTTCACCACGCGCGTCCGAGGGCTGGCCGTCGTGGGGCATCGACAACCTCGTGATCGACCGGGGGCTTCAGGACCCCGTGTTCGGCATTTCCGGCGGGGCGGGCGGCTACGACTCCGGCTTTTTCGGTTCGCCCGGGATGGGGTCGGACATGAACGGCGAGATCCCATCGCTCCCGAAGAGCCGGTACGGAAGCAACGAGCCGTTCGCGGGGAGCGGCGGCGGCGGTGGTGGCGGCGGGGGAGGTTCGTCCTACACGCCGGAAAATCCGACGGATCAGGACCGGAACGATGACGGGATCGACGACGAGATCGAGGATGAGGTCGAGGATCGACCGGAGCGAGTGATTCCTTCGGTGCCGACGATGTTGCTCGTGATCGCGTCGGCGGCGACGCTCGTGCAGCGCCGCCGCTGAGCGGGTCGGGCCGTCGTCAGGCTTTCTCCGCGATGAACTCGAACACGGGAGGAAGCAGCATGAACGAGTGCGGGTCCTCGCCGACACGCCGCCAGGCGTCGAAGAACTCCTCCGCTTCGCGCTGGGTGAGGTGCCCGGTCTGGGCGAGCCTGGGGATGAAGTTTTTCCAGAATGAATCGGGCCAGGCCCACATGGTGTCGCCCGGACGCGCCAGCCGCTGATGGACGCGAAGGTGCGTGACGCGCAGGCCCGCGTCCGCCGCGAGCCGAGGGAGCCGGCCGACGAGGTCGGGGTCTCCGCCCCGCTCGCGCCACGAGCGTCCGACGGCGGCGATGCCCCTCGAAAAAGCCGGGTTCTTCGGGGCAATCGTCATGGATTCGTAGTTGAAGTAATCGTTGACGCATACCCGGCCGCCCGGCTTGAGGAGTCGCGCGACGCCCGCGATGACCGCCGCGGGGTCCGGGACGAAGCAGAGCACCCATCGTGCGTACGCGATGTCGTAGGAGTTCTCGGGCAGCCCGAGCGTCGGCAGCCGTTGAACGTCGGCGACGTGGGCCTGGACATTTTCGAGGGAGCGGGCGCGCACGTTTTCGCGCAGGCGCTCGATGAACAGGGCCGACTCATCGACCGCGGTCACGCCGCCGGTCGATCCAACGATCTGGGCGAGGTCCGCGGTGGCGTGCCCCGGCCCGCTGCCGACGTCGAGGACCCGCATGCCCGGTGCGATCCTCGCGTGCATCCAGGACTGGTGCGCGAGGTCGGACCAGAGGCGGTGTTGGAGGCCCAGGCGTTGATACTCGGCTTCGTCGGTGCCCAGGACGTATTCGGCGGCGGAGGTCATGCGCAGATGGTACGCGGCGCGGGACCGTTTCGTTCGAATGTGCCCGTCGGCGGTGGGCCGGCGAGCACGAAGGAGGAGATGCCGCGTTTGTATGTTGAACGTCACCGGCGTCGGCGCGCGACGAGCGCGAGCGAGAGCAGCCCGAGCGCGGTTGAACCGGGGGTCGGCACCGCCGGGAACGCGGAGCCGCCCGAGCCTGCGCCGGCGCCCGCGCCGCCGCCGGAGCGGTCGTAGTCATCCGCTGGGAGTGAATCGAAATCGCCTCGGACGCCGGAGAGCAGCGATGAATACTCTCCCTCCGCGCCGCCTCCGATGAAGATGGTTCCGAGTCCGCCGAGGGTGAGTCCGTCGCCGCCGATGCCGCCGAAGACGGTCATAGAGGCACCGGATTCGAAGATGACTCCGGCGCTCGGATCGTCGATCCCCGCGAAGCCGAGCAGTCCGATGAAGCCGCCGCCTCCGGCGCCACCCCATCCTCCCTGGCCGTCTTCGATCATGAATGAGCGCGCCGTGTCGTCGGTGATGTCCGGAGCAGGACGCGGCGTACCGGCGCCACCGTTCAGTCCGTTCTGGCCGCCTCCGGCGCCCGCCCCGCCCGGTCCGCCCGGACCTCCCTTGAGTCCCGGAAGAAGGAAGACCGGCAGTCCGTCGCCTCCACCACCACCGCCGCCGCCGCCACCGCCCGGGCCTGTGGCATTTCCGCCTGGTCCGCCCGGTCCTCCGATGAAGGGCCTGGCGAGTCCGCCGAGGCCGCCGTTGTTTCCGTTGCCTCGTCCGCCTCCCGGGACATTCGGGCCGCCGGGTCCGCCGGCGCTTCCGCCGTCGCCTCCGAGTCCCGTGCCGTCAGCCCGTCCCGGGTTTCCGCCGCCGATGACTCCGTTTGCATTCGGGACTCCCGGCGTTCCGCCGTTGCCTCCGGGGTCGGTCCCGGTGCCGGGAAGCGCTCCGGGCGCGCCGCCTCCCGCGGCCCGTGGAGGCGCCGCGCCCCCGCCGACGCCGCCTCCCGAAGCCGGCCCTCCGCCGCCACCCCCGCCGACGCCGTTGAGTTCCCCGCCCGCGCCGCCGCCGCCGCCGCCCTTGGGGCCGTAGCCTCCGCCGCCTCCGCAGCCACCGGTTGCGTTGCCGCCGCCTTCACCCCCTGATCCGGATCCGACTCCGCCGGAGCCGCCCTTTCCACCGTTGCCGCTGCCGAGGTTTTCAGAAGTTCCCATCATCCCGCCCACTCCGCCGTCGCCGCCGTCGGCGTTGATCGACGCGGTCGAGGCGAGATAGACGCGACCAAGAGAGGACAGCATGATGGACCCACCACCGCCCCCGCCTCCTCCGCCTCCACCCCCCTGCCCGCCGATCATTCCTGCGTGGTTTCCGCCGGTGTCGCCGTTTTCGCCGCTTCCCCCCGACACGTCGATGGAGCCGGCGAGGTGGATGTCCGCGACGGAGCGGATCATGAGCGTGCGCGAGCCTGAGGCGGTGACGGATGCGCCCGGGTCGAGATCGAAGGCGCTGAAGTCAAAGATGGCGGTGTCCCCCATGAGCAACCCGATCGAGATCGCGGCGCCGTGGTTGAAGGACACTGTGCCGGCGCTGGTGTCGAAGTGGATGCTCGTCGCCATCGGCGCCGGCCCCGAGAGGCCGAGCGGCAGGAAGATCGACGCCTCCGCCGCGCCGCCCGCGCAGCAGGAGAGCGAGAGCGCACCGAGCGCCAAAGAAAAGCGATTCATTGTTTCCGTCCTTTCAAGTGCTCGTATTCCGTGCGGCCGAAGCCTTCGGGCGCGCCGGCGTCATCGGCTCAAGCGACGGATCGAGCCGAGAGTCACGGGGCATGGTTCATCGAAGAATCCGCGCGAGTCGATCAAGTGCGCACGAGGCGATGACGCAGCGCTTGCGATGGGTCCCTGAGTCTGCGGTAGCATCGTCCCCGACATGACGCGGGATACGCGACGAAAGACCGAACGTGAAAAGATGCTCGCGGGGGAACTGTACGTCGCCTCCGACCCCGAACTGACGGCGCTGCGCCTCCGCTGCCGGACGTTGACGGACCGGCTCAACGCATCGCGCGCCGATCACGTGTCGGAGCGGGCGGCGATCATCCGCGAACTCTTCGGCTCCATCGGCGAGCGGTTCGAGATCGAGCCGACCTTCAGGTGTGACTACGGCTTCAACATCCACGCGGGTGACGGGCTGTACATGAACTTCGACTGCGTGATCCTTGATGTGCGCGAGGTTCGGATCGGGCGGTCGTGCTTCATGGGGCCGGGGGTGCACATCTACACGGCGACACATCCGCTCGATGCAGCGCTGCGCGCGAGCGGGCCGGAGTATGGGAAGCCGGTGACAATCGGCGACCGCGTGTGGATCGGCGGGCGCGCGGTGAT
>JAEUIV010000216.1 GCA_016795005.1 Phycisphaerae bacterium | reverse complement strand
TCAATGCGATGATGTGGCCGTGAGCGAGCCCCGCGATCAGAACATTGAGATTCGGTGGTTTGAGCAACCCGCGGATTCATCGCTGCGAGACGCGGTGTTCACCCTGTCGCGCCGTGAGTCACCATTGGGATGGGAGGTTGTGAAGCCCGGAGAGTCGCGTACCGTGCTGCGGCGGACCAGCGGCGACCACGCCGAATTCTTGAAATGGTTCGGCGAGGACGGGTTTTCGATCCGTAGAGGGTCCGGTCTCGCGGTGTGGCCAACTCCCGCCGCGCGGCATGTGGAATGGGGGGAGGTGCTGGCGTCGCATGGCATGCGCGTTTCGGAACTTCTGGCGGCGGGAGAGGTGGTCGGCTCGAAATGGCTGTCGCAACCCGCATCGTTCATCGTCACACGTTCGCCGACCTCGGCGTGGACGATTCAGTCGGCGGCCGCCGGTGGAATGCTGAGTATCGAGCAACGGGTTCGGCTTGCGTCGGAGATCTGGTCGATGGCGCACCGCCTGCACGCGCGGGGAATCGGTCGTCTCGATCTTCGTGCGGAGAACGTGCTGATATACTCACCCGACGAGCGGCCTGTGCTCTTCGACCTTGACCGGCTGGTGCGGCTTACGGTGTGGAACCGACGGGCGCGCATCGCCAAGGACCTGGAGCGCGTCCGCGCCACCTGCTCGCTCCTGCTCGACGAATCCGGGGGGAGCCTCGACGATCCGCACCACCACCGAGACCCGACCGATTGAACACTCCCGCGTCCAACCCCCCCGCTTCCGCCTACAAAGCGCGCAGCATGTACGACGAACCCGGTTACGCGGAGCAGTACGACCGGACGCGCTATCAGGATGATCCGCGCAAGGCGCAGCGCGACGCGCAGACGAAGCGGGCCGTGCTCGAAACCCTCGGACGTTTGCCCGACGTGAAGCGTCTGCTCGATCTGCCGTGCGGCACCGGGCGGCTCTCGGGCCTGCTCGTCGATGCGGGGTACGACTACACCGGCGCGGACCTCAGCCCTTCGATGCTGGAAGTGTCTCGGGAGAAGTGGCGCGACAAGCCCGCCGCGAAGTTCGTACAGGCCGACGGCGAGGCCCTCCCCTTCGCGGACGAATCGTTCGATGCGGTGCTCACGGTGCGGTTCCTGAACCTCGTTCCGAGCGAGCCGCGACGACGCATCCTGGCGGAGATGCGCCGTGTCTCCCGGCGGTGGATCGTCATTGCGAGCGGGTATTTCAGGAAGCACGATTTTCTGCTCCCCGCGCTCGCGCCGATCGTGCCCGGCTATGCCAAGCGCGTGCGGGACAACCGCCTCCTGCACGACGATCTGAAGGCGGCGGGTTGGCGCGAGGCGTTCTGGGTGCCCTACAAGAGCCGGGGGATGTTCTCGACCACCAAGATGATGGGCGTGTTCGAGAAATAGACGGGCGGGCGCGTGTGATACGCTTGCCCTGTTGAAAGACTCGCTCCAGATACTGCTCACCTCGATCGTGGACTACGCCGGGCTGTTCCCGCCGGCGGCCCTCGACCTGCCGACGACGCTCGCAAACTGGCGTCGCTACGTCACGTGCCCGGAGAAATGGATGCTCGGCCGCCTGATCGTTCCGATCGGGAAACTCGACGAGTTTGCCCGTCTCGTCGAGCGCGAAGCCTGCATCCCCGGCCCGGGGGAAGATGCCTGGCGCCTCAGCGTGCTCGTCTCTGACAATCTGGACGCGGACATCGACCGCATCTTCGAGTTCAACCGGCGCTTCGCGGGCGAGTCGGCCGGACCCTCCGCCGCCGCGGCCGCGAGCGCCGGGTCCGATCCGTTTGACGTTCCAGATGTCGTCGTCGCCGGGGGGATTGTCGTCGATGCGATCGAAGTGAAGGCGCAATCGGGCAAGCACATCGACACCGCGATGAAGATCATCCCCGAGCAACTCGAGCCTTTCTTTGAAGTCCCGGTCGCGGGGGGGGCCGACGTGCGCGGGCTGATCATCGCCATGAACGGGACCGGCGCCGCCGCGAAGATCCGCATGGGTGGGGTGACGCCCGAGGCGTTCCCCGCCGCGATCGACGTGGCGCGGTTTTTGGTCGCCTGCGCCGCGGCCGACGTGCCGTTCAAGGCGACCGCCGGGCTTCATCACCCGATGCGTGCCGAGTATCCCCTGACCTATGAGCCGGGGTGCGCCCGCGGAGTGATGTTCGGATTTCTCAACGTGTTTGCCGCCGCCGCCTTCGCACGCATCGGGTTCATCCCGGGCACGCGCCCCGCCGAGGCCGACCTGGTGAACGTGCTCGAGGAGTCAAACTCCAGGGCATTCATCTTTGATGACGGCGGCTTCACCTGGCGCGACAAGCGCCTCGAAAACGCACGCCTCGCCCGTGTCCGCGAATCGTTCGCGATCAGTTTCGGTTCGTGTTCGTTCGAGGAGCCGCTGAATGAACTGAAGGGGATGGGGGTGCTATGAGGAGGGAAGGCGATATCGTTTCCTCCTCTCTCGCCCCCAGCGGGAGAGGTGTCGGCGCTTCGCCGACGGAGAGGGCTTCCCCCTCTACCCCCTTCTACAACTCCCTCCGTTCTCAGGAGATCACGAAGCAACGAGCGATTGGTCTGCGTCAGGCTTCCTTGATCCCAGAGCGCATCCTGCGGGAACAGTTGCGGGCTGGTCGTTTGAATGGCCTGAAGTTCCGCCGCCAACACCCCCTTCGCCCCTTCATTGCGGACTTGTATTGTCACGAGGCCGCGCTCGTTGTGGAGGTCGAAGGTCAGTGGACGCACGGGCGCGGCACAAACATTGACGATGCTGGTCGCGATACGTGGATGCGGGCGCGCGGCCTAGAAATCGTGCGTATCCCAGCGGTTAGCGTGAATGAAAATGCCGAGGGCATTGCGCGACGAATTGAGCGCGTTGCGCGGCAACGAATCGCGCAAGTCAATAAGACGCGAAAGAAGTAGACAGAGTAGAAAAGACAGAAGAGGAGGTTGCCCTCTCCGCCGCCCAGAAGCGGCACCTCCCCCGCCGGGGGCGGGGGAGGAGGCAAGGCAAAGACACGGCAATGCGAGCGAGCATCATGCCCTACGACATCAACGAAACACATGATCCCAACCTGAAGTCCTGGGTCGAGTCCGCGAACGCTCCGGGCACGGAGTTTCCGATTCAGAACCTGCCCTTCGTTCAGTTCGAATCGCTCGAGACGTTCCTCGCCGACGACGGCGAAACGCGCGTGCCCGAGCACTACAGCGCCGGAGTGAGAATCGGCGACCACCTGCTCGACCTCCAACGGTGCGTGGAGGAGGGTCTCTTCAAGGATGAGCTGTTCGACGCGCTGGGCACTCCATTCCTTGATTCGATGGAGTCGATCCTGGATGCGGATGCGGAGGCCTGGAGCATGCTCCGAGCCGGCATCGTCAACATTCTGCGCAAGGACGGCGCCGTGTTTCGCGGCAACGCCGGCGCGAAATCAAAGATCATCCTTCCGATCGCCGACTGCCGCCTGCTCCCGATCTTCAAGAAGATCCCCAACTACACCGATTTCTACGCCTCAATTCATCATGCTTCGACCGTCGGCGCGATGTTTCGACCGGACAATGCGCTGCTCCCCAACTACAAGTGGGTGCCGATCGGATACCACGGGCGCGCCTCGTCCATCGTTCCCAGCGGTTCGACCATCACTCGACCCCGCGGCCAGACCAAGGCGGACGACGCGCCGGCGCCGACATTCGGACCGTCGAAACTCCTCGACTACGAACTCGAGGTCGGCTTCTTTGTCGGCCGAGGCAACGAACTCGGCACGCCGATCCACATCGGGGAAGCGGAGGATCACATCCTCGGCCTCTGCCTCGTCAACGACTGGTCGGCTCGTGACTTCCAGAAGTGGGAATATCAACCCCTCGGCCCCTTCCTCGCCAAGAACTTCGCCACCAGCGTCTCACCCTATCTCGTCACGATGGAAGCGCTCGCACCATTCCGAGTGCCCGCCTACCCGAGGCCCGCGGGCGATCCCGCCCCACTCCCCCACCTCTATTCCGAGCGCGATCAGAAACTCGGCGGCATCGATATCACCCTCGAAGTCTTCCTCGCGTCGAAGGAGATGCGCGAGCGCGGAATCGCACCGATCCGCCTCTCCAGAGGCTCCTTCAAGGACATGTACTGGACCATTGCACAACTCCTCACCCACCATGCTTCCAACGGCTGCAACATGCAGCCCGGCGACCTGCTCGCCAGCGGGACGATCAGCGGTCCGACCCCGGACTCGCGCGGCTGCCTCCTCGAACTCACCTGGGACGGACCGGGCAAACCCCGCAAGCCGATCGAACTGCCGACGGGCGAGAAACGCACCTTCCTCGAGGACGGCGATGAGGTGATCATGCGAGGTTATTGCGAACGTGAGGGGTTCCGGCGCATCGGTTTCGGCGAGTGTCGGGGAATCATCGCGCCATCCCGAGCCTGACCCGATAAGCCGAAGCACACGGGTTGCCGGACAACATCCGTTCAGAAGCGCGTGGGATGCGCCGATGTCCCGTTCGGCTCCGCGCCCTGCCGCGCGCGCCGAAGGAACCCCGCCATGCTCCAGATGCGAACCGTTGCCGTCACCACGATCCTCGCGCTCGCCTCCACGCCGACTCCCGCGGGGCAGCCCGGTCAGGGCGTCGCCGCACCGGGGCCGACACCGGACCAGGCGTGGCTCATGCTCCGCGAGGGCAACGCACGATTCGCCAGCGGCAACGTCGTGAATCCAAACACCGACGCGGCAAGGCGGCAGGAAGTCGCCGAGGGACAGCACCCCTTCGCCATCATCCTGACCTGTGCCGACTCCAGGGTTCCAGCCGAGCGCCTCTTCGACCGGGGCATCGGCGACCTCTTCGTCATCCGCGTCGCGGGAAACGTGTCCGATACGGACGAGATCGGGACCATCGAGTACGGCGCCGGTCATCTGAACGCGCCGCTCGCCGTCGTCATGGGTCACAGCGCCTGCGGAGCGGTCAAGGCCGTCGCGTCCGGCGCGGAAGTCCACGGCTCGATCCCCGGGCTGGTTGACAACATCATCCCCGCGGTCGAGTGGGTGAAGAAGAATCGTCCGGGCCTCGCCGGCGAAGAACTCATCAACGCCGCGATCGAGGCGAACGTCTGGCAGAGCATCGACGACCTGTTCACGAGGAGCGAAGAGGTCCGCGGGCTGGTCGAAGCGAACAAACTCAAGGTCGTCGGCGCGGTGTACGACCTCGCGTCCGGCAAGGTCCGATGGCTCGGCGAGCATCCCTACCAGGACCGACTGCTGGTCGCACCGACCGAGATGGACAAGCCCCACACCGCGAACGTCCCCGAGCCGGAAGCCCCGGCCGCCAAGCCGACGACCCCGGCGCCAGCGAAGCAAGCCCAGAAGCCGGAGAGTCCGACGGCCACCCCCTCGGCTCCCGCTCACGCGACCCCGTCGCACAAGACCGCCGATGCCCCGACTCCCAGCGGTGATCCGCATCGCTGACCCCCCCCCCCCCCGAACGGCGGGTTTTCGGACTCAACTCGTGCCGATTTCGGGATATTGCCCGATTTCAGTGGCAATGCGCTCCCCGCGCCTTAGGTTGTAGGAGCCGGATGTCACTTCCCGCGCGAAGCGATGGCTCTCGACGGGACGTTGCCGATCCGCGCTGGGAGAGCGACACAGATGAAGATGATTGAAAAATCGTTGGGGGTGGGGATGGCTCTTTTCCTCGCGGGGCTGGCCGCGGCGGAGAATCAACCCGCCGGCGGGCACCCCGACCGCCTGCCAACCGCCGCCTTGGATCTGATGCAGAAGTACCCCGGTGTGCGCGCCGAGACCATCGGCGGGCGCGTGTCGATGGTCTACGGCCGACCGATGACCAAGGGAGCCACCGCCGTCGAGGCGGCCGACGCCTTCGTCGCGCAGGATGCCGCGGTCTTCGGCGCCGGGCGCCCGACGCTCACGCTCCAGCGCGTCAACGAACTGATGATGAGCGCATCGACCGTCGTCGCCTATGACCAGACGCTCGACGGCCTCCCGGTCGAACGCGGCGTGATGCGCGTTCTCGTGAAGGGTACGCCGGAGGGACAGGTGGTCGCGCTGGCCAACGCGCGCCTCGCGGCGATCCCGGAGGGAGGATTCCGCCCGGATGCGCTCAACGCTCAGGACGCAAAGGACGCGGTCGCCGGGAAGGCGGAATGGGCCGCGATCCAGGAGTTCGGCGAACCGACAATGGTTGTGTACGCCGGCGAAGGAGATGAGGAAGCGCCGGTGGAGGCGATCCGCGCGTGGAAGTTCTGGGGAGCGGGCGCGGGCATCAACGCCGTGCCGCTGAAAAAGACATTCTTCGTCGACGCCTCGAACGGACGCATCGCCTTCGTGCGCGAGGAGATTCACTTCGGCTCCGCCGATGTCAGCGGCACGGTGAAAGGCTGGGGCTCACCGGGGATGCTCCCCGACGACACCTACAACCCCCCGGCGTTGCTGGACATCCCCGAGATCCGCGCTTCGATTGTCGGGGGCAACAGCGCCTTTGCCGACACCGCCGGCGCCTTCACCATCAACAACGCCCTCGCCGGTCCGCTCAGCGTCATGGCGACGGTCACGCAGTTGCGCTGGGTCTCGGTGGCGAACAACGCCGGCGGCGGCGCCGTCACCGCAACCGTCACGGGGGTCTTCCCGCCCGGCCCGGCCGGTATCGTGCTGAACGCCCCGCCGCCACCCGCCGGCAACTCGACCCTTACCGCGCAGGTCAACGCCGCGATCCACCAGACCAACGCGCACAACTACTTCCGTGACCGCGCGCCCTCGTTCACCGCGCTGGACAACGTCGTCCCCGCGAACGTGAACATCAACAACGCCTGCAACGCCTTCTTCGACAGCGTGGCGCTCAACACAAACTTCTATCTCCAGGGCGAATCGCCCACGCAGCCCGGCGTCTTCTGTGTCAACACCGCGTACAGCGGCGTCGTCGCGCACGAGTACGGCCATTACATCGTCAACCGGCTCGGCCTGGCGCAGGGAGCCTTCGGCGAGGGCTTCTCCGATTGCGTCGCCCTCCTCCTCTACGACGACGGCATCCTCGGACGGGGCTTCCGACTCAACAACCCGGCCTCCTTCGTCCGCAACCCGGAAGGGGCGAACATCCAGTACCCGTGCTCGGCCTCCTGCGGCGGCGCATCGCACTGCTGCGGACAGATCATCGGCGGAACGTTCTGGGACATGCGGAACAACTTCGTCGCCGCCTACGGCCAGCCGACGGGCATCGAACTTGTCCGACAACTGCACGTGGACTGGGCGCAGATCACCGCCGGGGGCATCGGCAGCAACTCCGCCCATCCGCAGACCGCGATCGAAGTCCTTACCGTCGATGACAACGACGCCAACCTCAACAACGGAACGCCGAACTTTGCGCTGATCTGCGACGCCTTCGCTCAACACGGCATCGCGTGCCCCGCGGTCGCCGCGATCGACTTTGTCTACCCGCTCGGCCGACCCGCCATGGTCTCGCCCTACGGCACCTCGACGCTCCGCGTCGATGTCGTTCCGGTCAGCGCCCAGCCGGAGCCGAACTCGGCTGTCTTCTTCTACAGCATCAACGGCGGGGCCTATGCCTCGATCCCGATGAACCAGATCGCTACGAACTCATACGAGGTCGCGTTCCCCGCCACCCCCTGCGGCTCGGCGATCGGCTACTACGTGCGCGCGGGAATCCAGGGAGGCGGCAACGCATGGAGTCCGAGCGGCGCTCCCTCCGATGATTTCAGCACCATCGCCGCGACAACACTTGCCCCCTTCTTCTCGTCGAGCGAATCGAATGTGGGATGGAGCCTGAGCGTGCCGAGCGACACGGCCACCACCGGCCGCTGGACCTTCGGAGACCCCATCGGCACGTTGGCCCAGCCGGAGGATGACCACACCCCCGCTCCCGGCGTCAACTGCTTCTTCACGGGGCAGGGCGCCGTCGGCGGAGGACTCGGCGACGCCGACGTCGATGGCGGGACCACCACCCTCACCTCGCCCGTTCTGAACCTGGGAGGACAGGGCGGCGCCGTGATCTCTTATTGGCGCTGGTATTCCAACGACACCGGCGCCGATCCCAACAACGATGTCTTCACCGTCGATGTCACGAACAACGGGACCACCTGGGTGAACGTCGAGATCGTCGGGCCGGCGGGCGCGGAAGCGAGCGCGGGATGGCGATTCCACTCGTTCGTCGTCAACGACTTTGTCGCGCTAAGCCCGACGGTCCGTGTGCGCTTCGTCGCCGCGGACCTGGGGGCCGGCTCGCTGGTCGAGGCCGCGATCGACGACTTTGCCGTCGAAGTGGTCGAGTGCGCCCCGCCGCCGGGGTGCCTGGGCGATGCCAACCTCGACGGTGTGGTGAACTTCCTCGACATCACCGTGGTCCTCGCCAACTTCGGCGGCGCCGGGCCGCAGGGCGACTCGGATTCCGACGGCGATGTCGACTTCAACGACATCACTACGGTGCTGGCGCACTTCCTGGAAGTCTGCCCGTAACTCACAGGATCGAAGTGAAATCGAACGCCCCGGGGCCGACCCCGGGGCTTTTCTTTCAACCCGGGTCGATCGCCACGTCCAACTCGACCGTCATCGGCTGGAAGCATGCCTCGTCGTCGCACGCCTGGTAGGTCACGTTCAGGATCGGACGCCCGGACCACGGCTCTTCCGTGCGCTCAATTCGAAGCGTCAGCCGCAAAAGCCCCGAGTGGACAAGAAGCCGACCATGCTCCTCCGCCGCCAGTGCAGCTCCGGCATACGGCTCGCCCTTCGGGTACGTCACCTCAACCTTCACGCCGGCCCCACCCCCGATCCCGACACGCAACGGAAGGACACCCTCGACGCCCGGCTCATGTGCCGTGATGTGGAATCCCTTTGCGATGTGCAACTCGATCACGAGTTCCACGGCGCGGTCGCGCGAGACGACCACGCGGTCCTCGGTCGAGAAGACCTGCACCGGCGCGTCCGGCGTCCGCACGATCTCGGGCTCATGCTCCGCGCCGATCCCGGCAACAAGGGACGCATCAAGCCTGAGAAGCCTCAGAAGCCCGCGGGTGGCGAGCGCCGCGCCCACGGGCGATTCGGCGACCGCATGGCTGAGCGCCGCGAGCACCTCGGCCGCCTCGTTCAGGTACGCCCGCTCCCCGGTGAGTTCGTACAAGTCAATCAGGTTGTTCAGCGCCACCGCCGGGGCGGAGGGCATCGCGCCGTCAAAGGTTCCGCTGGTGCGAACGATGAGGTCGGACTGCCCCGGCATGGAGTCGTACAGCCATCCCGGCCGCTCAGGATCGGCGAATCGCTGCCTGGCTTCACTCCATAGTTCGCGGGCCGATGCGAGCGAAGTGGTGTCGCGTTCGTCGAGGGCAAGCCCGGCGCGATGGAGCGCGATCAATCCATGCATGAGCATCGCATAATCCTCAAGAAACGCCGGGGTCTTTGAGCGACCGGCGCGATGGGTGCGATACAGGCCGCCCTTGGACGACGCCGAGGCCTCGCCGCGCATCCTTTCAAGGATAAAATCGGATGCGCGCCGCGCCGCCTGGAGGTAGGTCCGATCCTTCAGCGCCGCGGCCCCGTCCGCCATCCCCGCGATCATCAGCCCGTTCCACGAGACGATGATCTTGTCGTCCAGCCCCGGCTGGTCGCGTTGCTTCCTCGCGTCGTACAAGCGCGCGTTGATGCGCGCAAGCCGCGCGGTGTCCGCCTCGCCGACTCGATCCGCCAGGAACAGGACGTTTGCCGGCGGTTCGCCCGGGTGATGCGGATCTCGGAAGTTCGGTCCCGCGTCCACGCCGTACACCGACGCGGCAAACCCGCCTTCCGCCTCGCCGAGCGTCGCGTTCAGTTGCGCTTTCGTCCAGAGGTAGTTCTGCCCCTCACGATGGTTCACCTCGGCGTCCTGGGCCGAGTAGAAGGCGCCCTCCGCGCTGGTCATCTCGCGGAGCACGTAGTCGAGCGTCCGGCGCAGGACCGCCGCGTCAAACTCGTCACCCCACGCGAGGAACGAACGCGCGTACAGCGACGCCAGTTGCCCGTTGTCGTACAGCATCTTCTCGAAATGCGGCACGAGCCACTTTTCATCCGTGCTGTAGCGATGAAACCCACCGCCGACCTGGTCGAACATCCCGCCGAGCGCCATGCGGTCAAGGGTCAGCCTCAGCGCCCGTTTTACGCTCACCTGCACCGCCGGATCGGCGATTGAATCAAGCGCCTCGAAGAGCAACTCGAGGTAGACCGGCTGAGGAAACTTGGGCGCGGCCCCAAACCCGCCGTGTTGCCCATCATGGAGACGGAGAAGATCCGACACGGCCCGGCCGACCTGGTCGGAGCCGAGACGCTTCGGAGCGGATCGCTCGGACAGGTGCTCCCGTACCGCCGCCGTGACCGTTGCCGCCTGGTCCAGCACCGCTTCGCGCTGGTCGTTCCACGCGGAAGAAATATTCCGCAACACATCGGAAAACGCGGGCATGCCGTGGCGAGGCTCCGCCGGGAAATACGTCCCGGCGTAGAAAGGTTCCAGCCCGCGGTCATCGGCGCCGCGCGATCCCGGCGGCGTCAGCCACACGGACATTGGCCACCCGCCACGCCGCGTCATCATCTGAACCGCGGCCATGTAGATGTCATCCACGTCCGGCCTCTCCTCGCGGTCCACCTTGATGCACACGAACCGCTCACTCATCAGCGCGCCGGTCGCCGGATCCTCGAACGACTCACGCTCCATCACGTGGCACCAATAGCACGTCGAGTACCCGACCGACAGAAAGATCGGGACGTTCCTCCGGCGGGCCTCCTCGAACGCCTCCGGCCCCCACGGGTACCAATCCACCGGATTCCCGGCGTGCTGCAGCAGGTAGGGACTCGTTTCCCGGGCGAGGCGGTTCTCGGCATGGGCTGGAATGGCCATCAATACTCCCAAAATCAGCGTGAAAACAGCCTGGGTTCGTGGGCCGCCGTTCATCGACCACTGTAGCCCCCCTGCGGCTTGCCCGAACGCCCTCCGGCCGCTATTCTCTCCGTCCCCCGTGTCCGACCCTGGTGGGTTCAGTCCCGGGCCGGGTTTCCAAGCCTGTCGGAGTTCACCATGCCCCGCGTCTGTCACTTTACCGGCAAAAAGACCACCTTCGGCCGCCACATCTCCCGCAGTGGTGCGGCCATCCGCACGGGCGGCTTCGGCCTCAAGACCACGGGCATCGCCAAGCGCAAGTTCCGCCCCAACCTGCAGAAGATGACGATCCTCCTCGACGGCAAGCCGATGAAGACCTACGTCTCCGCCAAGGCCATCAAGATGGGACTCGTCGTCCGCCCGCTCAAGCGGAAGTACGGCTACACCCGCCAGCAGAAACTCGCTGGACAGGCGCAGCACTGAGTTCCGGCTGATCCCGGCCCATCTCAAAGACCGCAAAATAAAAAAGGCCCGAGGAGGTGTCCTCGGACCTTTTTTTATTCTTGTCGGAGCGGTGCGGATCGAGCGAACTCTCAATCCTCCGGCACATGGGCGCTGGTCACGATCTCCCGGAACGCGGCGCGGAGTTTCTTCGTCACCGGCCCCTCGCCGTTCGAGATCTTCTTCTTGTCCACCTGCGTCACGGCGATGATCTCCGCCGCGGTGCCGGTGAGGAAGATTTCATCGGCGGCGAGCAGTTCATCGACCTTGAACTTCTTCTCGGTGCAGCGGATGCCGGTTTTCTTGCAGAGTTCGGTCATGACGACCGCGCGGGTCACGCCGTCGAGCATCCCGACATCGAGCGGAGCGGTGAGCAGCTCGCCGGTCTTGTCGATGGAGAGGTTGTCGCCCGT
>JAEUIV010000179.1 GCA_016795005.1 Phycisphaerae bacterium | reverse complement strand
GTTTCTTTGTCTTCTTGGCCATGTGAAACTCCTCGTATCTTGTCGGAGCAAGAGGAAGATGAACACGACGAGCAGCGCCACATACGCTCCAGCGTCGTCTCGTAAACTTTACCTCTATCGGGAGCAAGCGGTCAAGGTCTTGACTGAACTTTTGCACCACCACCATCCATGGGGGGGACAAGCGGCGCTGAGCGATGATCGCGCGCGCGCCGTCGCTCACTGCGTTCGCGCCCGGTCTGAATGCTTGTTTGCCTCCGGCGCGCGCACGCGCGAGCGCATGGCACGCGGCCGTGCGCCGGGTGCTGGTCGTTGCCGTGCGCCCGGGCACCGATTGGGGTGGTGATGCCGATGATTCCGCCTGAATACAGCCGTTTATCGCTGAATCGACGAGCGGGGGCCGGTCTTCGGCTGCGAGGCTGTGCGAAGGAACTTGCTCCCGCTTCGCCTGGAGTGGTCGGCCTTTGCCGAGACAGGGCGACCGCCGTCGAAGAGCGAGACGACCGACGCGCCGTTGACCCGGTTATAGAGATCAATGGCCCCGGCGTCGGTCACGGCGGCGCCCACGCGGGCGCGAATAATTCCGTTGGCCGGGTTGTACCAATAGGCGGCGACGTCCGGCGTCAGCGCCTGACGGATGGGCGGATCGAGCAGGTTCGACTGGTCCGCGGTGGCGACTTCGACCCACGGATGGTCCGCGCCGACGTATGGGTTTCGGGGTGCTCCCGCGGCGAACCAGGCCGGATCGATGGTTTTGGGCCACCCCATCGGGTTCAACTCCGCCTCTTTCATCGCCGCGCGGATGCCGATCTCGCGTTCGAGCGAGCGGCGCGCCGCGATGGCGGAGTTCAGCGTGCCGTCTTCCACGGCTTCGGCGGAGCGTCGCCAGTTGACGGCGGTGAATGTCCCGCCGAGTAACGCGGCGCTCAGGATGGTGCAAGCCAGAATTCGCATGGTGGCCCTCCGCACAACCATCCAAAACAGGGCGCCGCGATGGAAACCCTGCCCGCGGATGAGGGTGCGGATCGGTCCGTCTATTCCGGCTGGGGAAGGTCTGACGGTGAGTGTTGCCAACCTGGAGGCGGCACGGTCCATGAATATGGCTGGGGATCGGCCCCCTGGGATTTCAGAGTTTGGGAGATAGCGCCTCGGCCCGACTACTCCCCGCTCAGCAGCGCCATGAGGCCGTTTCGCGCCGCGTTCCGGGCCGGGTCGCTCATGGTGGTGAACGCTTGGCCGAAGTCGGCGGCATCGGCGTAGCCCATCGCGCCGAGCGCCCGCGAGAGCGTCATCGGCTCCGACATCGCCGCCGATTCGCTCTCGACGTCCATCGTCGAGAAGCCGTCGGCGGACTTCATCGCGGCCAGCGGCTCGGCGTAGCAGTACTCCCAGTACTCGTACAACTCCGCGGCGAAGAGGTCCGCGGAGTCCACGTACCCGTCGCGGTCGGCGTCGCCGGGTTTCATGCAGTCGGTCGAGTTCCAGTTCTCGAGCACGCAGTCCACGTCGTAGCGGTCCACGATGCCGTTGTCATCGGCGTCGCCGGGGGCCCAGGCGTAGGGGGCGGCGTCGCACACGCGGAACACGAGCCCGGCATAGTCGGCGACCTCGGGGTCGTTCTCGGTGTCGAGGTGCGGCAGGTCGGAGCGGAGGATGTTCACACCGCCGTCCAACTGCCGTTCGACCATGTAGTCAAAGCCGCGTTGGAAGGTGCCCGTCGCGTATTCGGACGCCTCGCCCTTCGACACGACGACAATATTCTTGTTCGACGCGGCCGGCGTGACATCAAAGCAGTCCTGCGGCAGCCACGAGTCAGACGACCCGGCCTTGCGCCGGAAGACCTTGAAGGGTGCGTCGGCCTCCTCATCCCACGTCACCGGGCCGTAGTGACGCATGAGGACGTAGTTCGAGAACACGGGGGGATCGATCGCGAGGATGTCGCCATCGGCCTCCTGCGGCGGGAAGCAGTCGGTCCGGTGGAGTTTGAAGGGCACGACGCCGACGGAACCACCGCCGAGTGATGCGGCGGTGTTGGGGTAGGCGTAGGCATCGGTGAATGAGCTCGGGATGAGCTGGATGAGCGAACCGCCGGTTCCGATCTTGACCGGCGCAGTCCAGACGCCCGTGCCGGCGAAACTGTTGACGATGATTGCCCCTTTCAGTCCCGCCGCGCCGGCACGAACATCATTTCCAAAATTGGATGGATCGGCGAGCGATGTTCCAAGGTACACGTTTGCTTCAAGGTCGCCTGCTGCACGGATGTAACCAGCAAGCAGAGTTTGCTCAGCGTTTAAACTGGGAACAACTCCCCAGATCTCACCTCGGATCACCCCGGGAAATGCACTGAATGGATCGGCATCAGTGAAGATCTCTCCAAGACCCCGAACAAACTGCGCGACTCCATCTTCGCCAGTTCCCTTGATAGTGGCAAAGATCCCTTCGGCCTTCAACCACCCGATCGCCCCTCCGACTCTGATACTGACCGGAGTCTCGTCTGTTCCAACCGTTCCGATCACATAGAGGCGCTCGATGGTTCCGAAATTGGTCGAGCCGTTATCTTCGAGAAGAATATCTCCCAATATGCGGCCTGTCACTTCAGCGTCGAAGATGAATGTCGGTCGCGCATCGTGTTGCTTGAGATCGACCGGGCCGAGTAAGTCTCCGACGCGCGCGATATCAAGCCCATTCACTTCAACCCTACGCAGTGTCCCAACGTTTACAGAGCCAATCCACGTAAATCCTTCATCGTTGGTCAGACTGATTTCCTTGATTTCGAGGAACGGCGCCTGCGCAGACCCAATGAACAGTATCGTCTCCTGCCCCGGGTTCTTCGAATCGACGCGTATGAACTCGATCACATCGCTGGCGGAAGACGGCGCAATCACAAACGTGGTATTGTCGCTCGTATAGGTGGTCTCGAGCGTCAACTCGTAGACGTCACCCCCCTTGCTGTCGACGTTGTAGGTTCCTTGTCCCGAGATGATCGAGACACTCACGCGAGCATGCGAAGCGGTCATCGAAACAAGAACAACCACCGTAATAACGAGTAGTTTTGTGTTCATAACATTTGTCTCCTGCTTCTGCATCCTGCCCCCGCGATCCCAAACAATCCGAATACCAACGCGGCACTTGGGGTCGGGACAATCCGCGCAATTCGTAGCCCAGTTGTGACGATCGGCGAACTAGCAAGCAACTGATCGATGTGATCGTTGACTGAGAGGTTGCCGCTGCCTGTGAAGCTGCCTTTGACGTACCGCGAGAACATACGGTCTGACGAGTCGATGACGGCGGTCTCAAGCCATTCTCTCGCACCGCCCGAAGCATCCCACAACCCCCAGGGCGATTGCACGTCCGGATAGGACGCGACAGGCAAAGCGAAGGCCGTCCAACCGCCCGCGCTTGTCTGCCCCACGCCAGGCGGTCCGGCGATCAGAGGCGTGTTCGATGAGTCGGGGTACAACCAGTACCCCTGCTCGCCGATCTCCGGGTGCGACTGCTCCGAATCCCAGTACACCGCCTTAACCCACTCATCAATTGTTGGAATGAAATACGTCGCGCCCGGGCTTCTGACGCGCTGATCGGTAAACCCGGATTGAGACGTGCCTCCAAAGGTCGAAGTCTCGTAGACACCATGTTCAAACGCTTCGCGCGCGGAGCCCCTGTTGTTATGCAGCCAGTTGCAGTATCGCGCCGCGAAGCGCCACCCCATAGTCACGGGGCGCTCGGCAAGTTCGGGCAACCGCAGTTGGTATTCGAATACACCGGGCGACACCTGATTTAGCACGATCGACGTACTGGTAAACACAGTCGATTCTGCCTCGGACGCCGAAACATACGGCGCGCACGCGCGGACGAACTCCAGCCATTCGCTCGCCGTCGTTTCCGTGCGGCTGATCTGATACTCATAGTCCACCCGCCCCGGCGGGTAGGGGTACTGACTCCCCAGCGGCGGCGGGTAGAACGGGTTCGCGGGATGCGTGATCGTCGCCCAACGCTGCGCCTCGGGGATCGGGTGCTCCGCGTTTGCGGCGGCGTTCGTGAGCATCACGGCCGCGAGTGCGAGAAGGAGCCGGAGCTTCGGCCCGCGCACGGGCACGTTCCCTGTTTCGCACGTCGAGGTTCCGCCGAGGTGCATGGTGTTGTGGGAGCGCATCCCTCGCCTCCGATTCTTTTTCATCAAGCGGGGCCGCGCGGGAGTATCGCGGCGGACCCGATCCGCCGCGGACACTCGAAGCATGCCCCGTCTTTTTTTTGTCTGTCAAGTGAAATGTGCGCGCTTTTGCACGAAAAGCAAGACAAGTGAGAGGATTCTTTCTTTGTAGCCCCGTAGGAAACAGGGGGATATGGAGAGGGATGAACACAATGCAGGGGGAGGGAGACGGATTGCCAATCTGTCCCACCGGGAGGGAAGTTCTGCGGGAATGACGGATTGCCAATCCGTCCCACCGGGGTAAGACCCGGTATCGTGTTGGCGCGAGCGAAGTCCTTTGCGTAAGGCACGTTGGATGAGCACCACGATCGCGTCAACCCGTTCGACCCCGGCCTCGGCGCCCACGGTTTCGCCCTGGCTGGCGTTGATGCCGAACGTGCTGACGGTCTCGCGTCTGGCGCTGGCGGCGGGGTTTTTTCTTTCTCTCGAACTGGCGCGGCGGCCGATCCATGATGAATGGTGGCTGTCGGCGGCGGCGGCGATCTTTGTGGTCGCGGCGCTGACGGACGCGGTGGACGGCTGGCTGGCGCGCCGGTGGAACGCGGTGTCGATCTTCGGTCGGATCATGGACCCGGTTGCGGACAAGATCCTGATCATCGGGGCGTTCATCTATCTTGCCGGCCCGGCGTTTCTGACGACGGTGCAGACGAAGGCCGGGGTGATCAAGCCCGTGCAGGCGACGGCGGTCGATGCGTGGATGGTCGTGGTGATCCTGCTCCGCGAACTGGTCGTCACGAGCATCCGGGGCCTGCTCGAAGGCCAGGGGACCGATTTTTCCGCGTCGCTCGCGGGCAAGGCGAAGATGCTCGCGCAATCGATCGCGGTGCCGACGGTGCTGGGGCTGGTGGCGCTCGGGTCCAAGTTGACGGGTGGCAGCCCTTACGACCTGCCGCGGCCGCCGATGCCCGACTGGATCAACCTGGCGTTGAGGCTGGTGGTGTGGTCGACGATGACGCTGACGGTTCTCTCGGTTGTGCCGTATGTTGTCCGCGCGCACCGGCTGGTCCGGGATGCGAACAAGCCATGACGACGAGGCCTGGGGTCCGCGTTGATTGATGCAGCCAAGAACAGGCTCCGTGCTCCGGTGTTTCCGCTCAACGCGCGGACGCTGGCGCTGACGTCGCTCGGCCTGGGGTTCCTCCGGCCGGCGCCGGGAACGTGGGGCTCCGTGCCTCCGGTGGTGATCGCGTTCGTGCTCATGATCCTGGGCGTCGGTGTGACGGGGTTGAATGTTGTGCTGGGGGTGATCCTCGCGGCGTCGTGCGTGGTCTGCGTGAGTCTGGGCGGATACGCCGAGGAACGCTTCGGGCGGAAGGACGCCGGGGAGGTGGTCATCGACGAGACGGCGGGGCAGTGCGTGGCAATCCTCTTTTTGTCGCCGGGAGCCGTGCAGGCGCGGTGGTTCGACGCGGGCTGGTTCGGTCTTTTCCTCGCGGCGGCATCTGTGTGCGCCGTGGCGTTTCTCTTGTTCCGGCTCTTTGACATCGTCAAGCCCTGGCCGGCGCGACAGCTCGAGTCGCTCCCCGCGGGGTGGGGCGTTCTCGCGGACGACCTGATGGCCGGGTTCTACGCGCTGATCGCGGTGCATCTCCTGGTGCGCCTGGTGACGTGACCGGATGGCGCGGGCGGCGATTACCAAACAGATCACCAACGCAACTCCGTTGCGCTTTCAGTATCTATAGATCGTCTTGTCGAACCCCCGGACATTTCGAGATCGTCTGTTGACCGCGTGGGCGAATGTTGTGACTCGCCGTCCGCTCGTGACGCTCATTATCGCGGCGTTGCTTTGCGTGGTGTCCGTCGGGATCACGATCGGCGGGCTGACTTTTCGGAGCGACCGGAGCGACCTCATCGATCCTTCGCTGTCGTGGCAGCGTCGGTACACCGAGTATCGGGCGAAGTTTCCGCGATGGGACGATGTGGCGGTGGTGATTGACCTCGGCGAGTCGGCGGAATCGCGTGAGCGGGGCGGAGCGTTCATCGCGGCGCTTGAATCGCGGCTGAAGACCTCTGAGAAGTTTTCCGCCGTGACCGCCGGATTTTCGCGGAGCGAGGCGCCGCTTTCCCTGATTCTCACTCAGCCGACCGGGCGTGTGAAGGAGGTGGTCGATCGGCTGGTTGAGGCGTCGCCCGTGCTTGCGGCGACTTCCCTCGACGGGCTGCTCGGGCTTTCGCAACTGGGCGGCGGGGCGCTCTCCCCCCCGCAACGCGACGGGCTGCGCGGGCTGCTCGAGCGGACCTTCGCGGCGGGGAGCGCACGGGGCGGCTCGGTTCTCGGCATGGATTCTTCGCGTGGGATCGAGCGGCTGGTCTCGACGACGGGCCGGCTGGCGACGATCCTAGTTTCACTGCGCAAGCCGACGATCGAGGAAATAGCGAATGGCGGGGCGGAGGTCGGCGTGGATGGTCGGGGCGGCGCGATCCGCGCCCTGCGGGCCGAGATCATGGACCTCAAGGGAAGCGATCCCGCGTTCTCGAAGGTCGAGGTCGGGGTGACGGGGGTGCCGGTGCTCGAATCGGACGAGACGACCCTGTCGCTGCGGGATGCGACGGTCGCGTCGGTGCTGTCGCTGGCGCTGATCGCGCTGCTGATGCTCATCGCGTACCGAGGGGTGATCGTTCCGGTCTGCGCGGTGGTGAGCCTGCTGATCGGGATGGCGTGGGCGTTCGCGTGGGCAACGCTGGCGGTGGGCCATCTGCAACTCCTGTCGGTCACGTTCGCGTCGATGCTGCTCGGGCTGGGGATCGATGTGGCGATCCACATCATCGCCCGCCTGGAGTTGCTGCACGCGGACCACGATCACCTCGGCGACGCGATCGCGGAGGCGTTCCGCGGGGTGGGGCCGGGGATTCTCACCGCGTCGTTTACGGTGGCGGCGGCGAGCGCCTCGATGGCGCTGACCTCCTTCAGCGGTGTTGCGGAGATGGGGATCATCGCCGCCGGCGGGATCGTTCTCTGCACGCTGAGCATCATGTGCTGCCTCCCGGCGATGTTCATGCTCATGCCCAGGCCCGAGCAGCGGCTCCGCTCGCACAACGGGGGCGTTTCACGTCCGTACATGGGATCGCTCGGTCTGGCGTTCCATCGGCATCCGGCGCCGGTCCTGGTCGCGGCGGGGGCGCTCTTTGCGGGGATCGGCTGGCTCGCCACCGGGACTCGCTACGACCCTGACCTCCAGAAACTCATGCCGAGCACGACCGAGAGCGTTGTGTGGCAGCAGCGGCTGGAGTCGGACGACGAGAAGAGCGTCTGGCACGCGGTGGTGCTGGCGCACACGCTGGACGAGGCTCGGGGCCTGACCGACCGGCTGCGTGCGCTAGATGTGGTCAGCGATGTGGGGGGCATCGGCATGCTGCTGCCGCGCGAGGCGGAGTTGCTTGAGAAGCGTGCGCTACTTTCGAAGATTCCCGATGCCTCGTCGCTGGCGGTGTCCTCGGCGTCTTCTCCGTCGCCGCCGAGCGCCACGCAGATTGATCGTGTTCGAACGACCGCCGCCTCGCTTGAAGCGCGCTGGAGAGAGCACGACCCGGCGCTGGCCGCCGCGGCGCTCGCGGTGTCGCGGATGGATGATGACCAGGTGGACCGCGCCATGGCGACGTACCACACGGACCGACGGTCCCTCATCGCGCAGATAAATGGGCTTCGGAGCGCGGTTCCCGCGACGCCGGACGAGCTGCCCCGGGCGCTCCGCGAACTGATGGTCGGGACCGACGGCTCGCTGCTGCTCCGGGTGTATCCGAAGTCCGATCCGACCGGCGGCAGCGTGCTGGCTCCGGAGCGGCTGAGTTCGTTCGCTTCCGCGGTGCTGGGGGTCGCCCCGAATGCAACGGGGCCGGCGGTCCAGATCTATGAGTCGTCCAGGCTGATCACGCGGGCCTACCTGCAAGCGGGCTTGTATGCGCTGGCGGCGATCGTTGTCCTGCTGTTTCTCGACTTCGGCCTGAGCGTGCGCGGGCTGGGTGACACGATGTGCGCCTTGCTCCCGGTGGCGCTGGGCGGGGTGATGATGCTCGCGGTGATGAGCCTCGCGGGCGTGCCGCTGAACTTTGCGAACATGATCGTGCTGCCGCTGCTGATCGGGATCGGGGTGGGCTGCGGGGTGCACGCGGTGCGGCGCTGGCGGCTCCAGCCGAACGATCACCCGCTCGGGCTGGCGGGGGGGAGCGGTCGCGCGATCACGCTCACCACGCTGACGACGGTCTTCGGCTTTGCGACGATGATGACGGGGCAGCACCGGGGGATCTGGTCGCTCGGGTTGGTGATGTCGGTCGGCCTGTTGGCGGTGTGGGCGGTGACGGTTCTTGTCCTGCCGGCGGTACTCCGTCTCCGGCGCGTGTAGAGTCCCGGTCGCGTGTTCTGCAAGTCGTGCGAATATCCCCTTTGGAACCTCGGCGCCCGGCAGTGCCCGGAATGCGGTGCTGGGTTCAAGCCTTCCGACTTTGAGTTCACGCCGCGGTCCGTGCGGTTCTGTTGTCCTCATTGCCGGCAGCCCTATTACGGGACCGACTCGAAGGGTCACCTCCAGCCGTTCGAGTTCGACTGCGTCTCGTGTTCGCGGCACATCTCGATGGACGAGATGGTCCTGCTGCCGGCCGAGGGGTGGACCGAGGAGCAGACCCGGGCGGCGGAGGTTCCCTGGCTCCGGCGGAAGAAGATCGGTTTCTTCCCCGCGTGGTTCGGGACGATCGCGATGGCGATGACCGCTCCCAGCCGTCTGATCCGCGCGTTGCCGGTTGAGGGGCAGTCGCGCCGGGCGCTGTGGTTCGCGCTGCTGACGAACTTCTGTTTCCTGTTCATCGGGGTGGCGATGAGTTGGGTGGTGCTGGCGGTGATCGGCATGATCTTCGCGTCGGGGCAGCCCGGGCACATGACGGGGATCGCGGGCGGGGCCGCGTTCATGACGGGTTTCTTCACGCTGATCCCGCTGCTGTGCTTCACGCTCGCATTGTTTCTGTGGGCGCTTGCGGCGCACCTGCTCCTTCGGATCACGGGGCCGACTCGATACGGCGCAAGGCGGACCTTTGATGCGCTGTGCTACGCGAACGGCGCGAATATCCTGGCCGCGATCCCCTGCTGCGGCCCGTACATGCAGGCGGCGGCGTGGATCTGGTCGGGGGTGAGCGCGACGCTGATGCTTCGCGAGACCCACCGCGTCTCGGCGTGGCGGGCGGGCTTCGCGGTGTTTCTTCCTCCCGTCGCGGTGCTCGCCGGTTCGATCGCGCTCGTCGCGTGGCTTCTTTCGTCGAGCGCCGGGCCGATGCATGGATCGTGGACGCACCTTCAAACGAACCTTCAGGCCGAGCGTGCCGGTCGGGCGGTTCTGAACTGGGCGCGTTCCCACGACGGCGTCCCCCCGCTCCACGCGGCGGAGCTTGTCGGCGCGGGGCAGCTGATGCCCTCCGACTTCGCGATGCCGCCGCGGTCCAATGATCCTGAAACAACGATCAACGGCGTGGACGTCTCGCTGTTGTATGCGCTGGCTCCCGCCGACCGGAGCGCCGCGGTGGATCGGATTGTCTCGATCCTGCCCGAGGGGGTGGTTGCCCACCGGGTCGGCGACCTGGTTTTCACCTGGCACGGCATGACGCTGCCCCCCGCGGGGACGCCGGACGCACGGCTGTGGCTGGCGGTGGGGTTCAGCGCGGGGCGGACTCGCCTTTCCGCGGTGTGCGTCGATCAGTCAATCCAGGAGTTCGGCATCGCCGATCTTGCATCGCGGCTGAATGACCAGAACCAGGTGCGTGCGGCGTCGGGT
This sequence comes from Phycisphaerae bacterium, assembly GCA_016795005.1. Classification (GTDB taxonomy): domain Bacteria; phylum Planctomycetota; class Phycisphaerae; order Phycisphaerales; family UBA1924; genus JAEUIV01. The sequence continues at coordinate 21,587 of JAEUIV010000179.1, read as the reverse complement.
CTGCCCCCGCTGCCCGATCTTTCGGGGATCAAGGCGAACACGCCCGCGGTGCGGAGCGTCGAGCCTTCGCCCTAGCGGATCGGGGGCGAGCGCAGGGCGCGATCAGAGGCGTTCGGTTGCGAGGCTCGCCAGTTCGCTGCGTTCGCTCTTGGTGAGCGTGACGTGCCCGACGCAGGCGACTTCCTTCATTTTTTCGACGGCGTAGGCGAGGCCGTTGCTCGACGAATCGAGGTACGGGTTGTCGATCTGCTCGATGTCTCCGGTGAGGATGATCTTGGTCCCCTCGCCCACGCGGCTGACGATGGTCTTCACCTCGTGCGGGGTGAGATTCTGGGCCTCGTCCACGATGATGAACTGGTGCGGGATGGACCGTCCCCGGATGTAGGTGAGCGGTTCGAGCACGAGGCGTCCGTCGGCGATCAACTTCTGGATCCGCTGCTCCGTTGAATGACTCTCGGCGGACTGCAGGTGCGAGCCTCGGGTCGAGAGCAGGTAGGCCAGGTTGTCGAAGATCGGCTGCATCCAGGCGGTGAGTTTTTCGTCCTTGTCGCCGGGCAGGAAGCCGATGTCGCGTCCCATGGGCATGATGGGCCTGGCGACGAGGATTTTCTCGTATCGTTCGTCGTTGAAGGTCTTGGCCATTCCCGCGGCGACGGCGAGGAGCGTCTTGCCGGTTCCGGCGCTACCGATCAGGGTCAAGAGTTTGACCTCGTCGTCGAGCAGGAGGTCCATGGCCATGGTCTGTTGGACGTTTCGCGCCATGATGCCGAAGGTCGGCTTGCGCGGCCCCGTCGCGGGGATGACGTGGGAGGTGTCGGCGAGTCTTCGAGCGAGGCCGGTGTGGCTGGGGTCCGCCTCGTCGATCAGCACGATGAACTCGTTCGGGAAGAGGTCCGTGCGGTCGCCGAGGGTGGCGGAGGCGATCGCCGCGCCCAGCCGTTCGAGCGGGAGCATGCGCTCGCTGTAGAGTTCGTCGATGACGGCGCCGGGGACGTTCGCGGTGACGTATCCCGTGAAGAGGGTGTCGGCATCGACTTTCTGATTCTCGAAGTCCTCGGTCTTGATTCCGAGCGAATCGCTCTTGATCCGCGCGTTGAGGTCTTTCGAAACGAAGATGGCGCGGACGCCCTTTTCGTGCAGGGCGTGGGCGACGGCGATGATGCGGTTGTCGGGCACGTCTTCGCGCAACACGGAGGGTCGCGCGTGCTCGTCGATGTCGATGCGGAGCGTTCCGGTCGGGTGGAGTCCCTTCGCGTCGGCGTGGGCCGGCTCGCCGTTGCCCAGGGTGACGCCGTCGATGAGCCTGCCCTTCTCGCGGAGCGCGTCGAGGTAGCGGATGACGGCGCGGGCGGATCGTCCGAGGTCGTTGTTGCTGGTCTTGAAGGTGTCGAGTTCTTCGAGCACGGCGAAGGGGATGACCACGTTGTTCTCCTGGAACACGAAGATGGCCTTCGGGTTGTGCAGGAGCACGTTCGTGTCGAGGACGAAGGTCTTGACCTGAGTCATGCGCTCAGCCGCGGTCTTGCGCGACGGGGCGAGCGATTGCTTTGGATGTGTCGGCGGGATGGCTTCCGGCTCCGTTCCATTCTGTCCCCCGCGGGGGTGCTTCTTTCCCTGTTGCGATTCGGCGGCGAGATTCCGGACCAAAGACGCCTCCTCCTTGCGCTTCCCGTGGTCTCTATTCACCCTATCGGCTCACGATTCCTATACGCGGAGCCTGGTCTCCTCGTTCCGACGGATCCGCCGTCGGCGCACGGTCGGCAGAGAGATTATCGGGACGCGGGGGCGGCGTCTGGCACAATTCCGCCATGAAGATTGCGTCATCCGGTTGCCTGGTCGGTGTCGGCCGGGTGGGCGCCGGCTCCCGATCGTGCGGCGAATGCCGAGTCGGCGTGCCGCGCCCGGTCGCCGGGTTGTCCCCTTGGCGGCTGGCCAGTATCGTCCGCGTCCTGTGCCCGATTTCTCGATCCCATCCAGCGCCCGAGATCGCCGCTGCATCCGAGCCTCGCATCCGGGCTTCCAGGCTGTTCGAGGGTTGTTGCTCGTGGTCGGGCTGACGGCGGGTGTTCCCCTGCGTGCGCAGGAGGTTCCGCCGGCGCCCCCGCCTCCCGCCGCGCCTCCCGAGGCGGAGACCAGCCCATACGAGGGGCGGCTGGTCAAGGCGGTCGAGTTCGAGGGGTTGAAGCGTGTGGGCGAGTCGTACCTCATGAACCAGCTCCGCACCGCGCCGGGGCAGCCGCTCTCGTGGTCCACGGTGCGCGAGGACCTTCGACGGATGGAGCGGCTGGGCGAGTTCCGGGACATCCGGGCGAACATCCTCGTGGACGCGGACCTGAATGTGATTGTTCATTTCACCGTGGTCGAGGCGCCGCTGGTCAAGGATGTGATCGTCGTCGGGAACCGGCAGGTGACCGACCAGGACGTCATGCAGGTGGTGCAATCGAACATCAGCCTGACCAAGGGCATCCCGATCGATGACTACCAGATCGGCCGGGCGCAGCGCGCGATCGAAGACCTGTACCGCAACAAGGGATACTACCTCGCGCAGGTCACGATCGACGAGAGCGAACTTGCCAGCGAGGGGAACATCATCTTCCGCGTCCGCGAGGGGGAGCGGGTGAAGGTGACGGCGATCCGATTCGAGGGCAACACGTCCTTCACGCCTCGGCAGGTCCGGTCCGCGATCAAGACCACGGAGGCGTGGTTCTTTGACAAGGGTGTGATCGACGACACGGTGCTGGACGCGGACGTGGCGGCGATCGTGAAGTTCTATCTCGATCGGGGGTATCTCGATGTCCGGGCCTCGCGTCGCGTGCAGCCCAGCCCCGACGGCCGCGAGGCGATCATCACCTTTTTCATCGAGGAAGGCGCCCTGTACACGCTCCGCGAGGTCTCGTTCGTCAACGCCTCACGGCGCGCGTCCAAGGATGGCGCGGACAACCTGCCGAAGATCATGTCGATCGAGCAGGTGCGCGGATTGATGGAGGTCAAGCCGGGCAACACCGTGAGCCAGAGCGCGGTCGATCGGTCGGTCAAGGCGGTCCGCGACGCCTACCGCAAGATGGGGTACGTGGATGCGGAGGTGCGGGTGCTGACGCTCCGCGTGCCGGACGAGTCGGCGGTCGACATGGAACTGACCGTCATCGAGGGAGAACGTTTCAAGACCGGGATGGTCTACATCCAGGGCAACGACCTGACCCAGCAGAAAGTGATCCGGCGCGAAGTGCAGATCGATCCCGACCGCTGGCTCGACGGCACGGCGACGGACGATACGCAGAAGCGTCTCCGCGACATGCGCCTGTTCAAGCCCGAAGAGGTGAAGGTCACGATCCAGCCGGAGGACCCCAAGAGTCCCGGCTATCGCGATGTTCTCGTGCAGGTCCAGGAGACGGACACCGGGTCGCTCGGTTTCGGCGTGGCGGTGGGGTCCGACGCCGGGCTGGCGGGCGTGGTCAACCTGAATCAGCGGAACTTCGACATCGCGGACACCCCGGATTCGTTCGACGAGTTCATCCGCGGGCGAGCGTTCCGCGGCGCGGGGCAGACGTTCAACATCGCGGTGCAGCCGGGCACCGAGACGCAGAACTACGAGATGTCGCTGCTCGAGCCGTACCTGCTCGACACGCCGACGTCGCTCTTTTCGAGCCTCTATTTCCGTACGCGCGAGTTCCGCGAATACGACGAGGAGCGTCTCGGGACGCGGCTGCGGCTCGGCCGACGCTTCGGCACCCGTTGGGCGGGCGGCCTGGCGTTCCGCATCGAGTCCATCGACATCTCGAACATCGACGACAACGCCGCGACCGATCTCTTCGATGTCGAGGGGCAGAACTACATCACCTCCGTCAGCCCGGACATCACTCGCACGACGGTGGACTCGCGCTTCCGTCCCACGAAGGGCACGTACACCCAGTTCGGCATCGAGCAGGTCGGCGCGCTCGGCGGCGACTTTTCCTTTACCAAGCTCAACGCCGAGCACCAGGTGTTCTTCGCGATTGATGAGGACTTCTTCGGGAACAAGACCGTCGTCTCGTTCAAGGGCCGGGTCGGTTACATCCCGCAGGACGACGAAGCGCCGATCTTCGAGCGATACTTCCTCGGCGGGCGTTCCTTCAGGGGGTTCCGCTTCCGCGGCATCGGGCCGCTCGGGGTCGATACCAACGGCAACGAGACCGACGACCATGTCGGCGGCGACTTCCTGTTCTTCTTCGGCACCGAGGTCGAGCGGCCGCTGTGGAAGGAAGTGGTCTCGGGCGTCGCGTTCATCGACTCGGGCACGATCGCGGACGAGGCCTCCTTTGACGACTACAAGGTGAGCGTCGGTCTCGGCCTCCGCCTCTACATCCCCCAGCTCGGGAGCGCGCCCCTGGCGTTTGACTTCGGCTTCCCGCTGAACGCCATCGACCGCGACCGCGAGCAGATCTTCTCTTTCAGCGTCGATCTGCCGATCCGCTGAGCGTCGGCCTCAGGCGTCCTGGTAGCCTCGCGGGTGGTCCCGGAACCATTTCCACGCGGATTCCACCATCTCGTCGATCGATCGGATCGACGCGCTCCAACCGATCTCTCGCTTGATCTTCCCGGGGTCGCAGAAGAGCGTGGGTGGATCGCCCGGGTGACGCGGGCCGTCGATCGTTCGGATGGATTTCCCGGTGACGCGCTCGACCGACGCGAGCACCTCGCGGATCGAGTGTCCGCGTCCGGTGCCGAGGTTGTACGAGCGGACATCCCCCTTCGCGGGGTCCAGCGTCTTCAGGACCGCGGCGTGGGCATCGACGAGATCCTCGACGTGGATGTAGTCCCGGACGCAGGTGCCGTCGGGGGTGGGATGATCCGTGCCGAACACGGTGAGGGCCTCGCGTTTTCCCAACGCGACCTCGAGCATGATGGGGATGATATGGGTCTCGGGGGTGTGGTCCTCGCCGATCAGGCCGGCGCGGTCGCATCCCGCGACGTTGAAGTACCTCAGCATCGCCGCGGCGAAGGGTTTGCCGTGTCGGCGGCGCATGTCGGCGTCGTCCAGGATCATCCGCTCGATGAACAGTTTCGACCAGCCGTAGGGATTGATCGGCTGTTGCCGGCAGGTCTCCCGGATGGGGATTTCATCCGCCGGCGGCTCGCCGTAGGTCGCGCAGGTGGACGAGAACACGAGCCGATCCACGCGCGCGGCCTCGCAGGCTTCCAGCAGCGAGACCGCCGCCGCCGTGTTGGCGCGGTAGTACGCGAGCGGGTTCTCCATGCTCTCGCGGACGTATGCGAGGGCCGCGAAGTGCATCACCGCGTCGATCCGATGGTCCCGCAGCAACTGTTCCACCAGCGTGCGGTCGCCTACGTCGCCCTTCTGAAAGACCAGTCGTTCCGCGCCCACCCCGGGCTGCGAGCACAGGGTCTTCAGCGGCTGCTCGTGGCCCCGGAACAGGTTGTCGATGACGACCACTCGGTGCCCCTCCGCGAGGAGGCGCTTGCACGCGTGCGTCCCGATATACCCGGCGCCGCCGGTCACAAGGATGTTCATGCGGATACCCGATTCACGCATACCTGAGGATCACAAAGAGGCCGATCAGCATCGCCGTGAACACGATGCTCAGCAGATTGAAGTATCGGTCGATGAAGGACTTGATCGGAGGCCCGTACCACCACAACAGCATGGCGACCAGGAAGAATCGCGCCGACCGCCCCACAGCGCTCGCCAGGATGAACATCGGCAGCGAGACGTGGAACACTCCCGCCGCGATCGTGAAAACCTTGTACGGGATGGGGGTGAACGCCGCGGCGAAGACGCACCAGAAATCATGCCGCTGATACAGCGCCTCGACCCGGTGAAACATCGCCTCGTCGAACAGGTAGCGGAAGAAGACATGGTCCACCGCTTCCCACAGCCCCCACCCGATGCCGTAGCCGGCGATCCCGCCGAGGACCGATCCGACCGCCGACACTCCGGCGTAGTAGAAGGCGCGTGAACGCCTTTCCAGCGTGAGCGCGATCTGGAGCACGTCCGGGGGCACCGGGAAGAATGACGACTCCGCGAAGGAAAGCAGGAAGAGCGCCAAGGTCCCATGCTTGGAGTGCGCCCGCGCCAGCACCCAGTCGTACAGCCGGCGATGGACCGCCCACCTGGGTGCGGCGGCGGCCGGAGGCTTGACTGGAGTTGGTGAGAGTGAGTCGGTCACGGGGGTCGCAAGGGTACCGCATCACTCGACCACGGCCGGCCGCCCCGGTTCCACTCCGGGATTGATGAGGCGACCGCACTCCGGGCAGGTCCCCGACGTGTTCCCGACGAGGTCGTATCGGCAACGGTGACAGGGCTGCATCGCGTGCGGCCTCCTCGGGACCAGGACGATCATGACCCCCACCATCAGGATCAGCGCCTCGTACGCCGTCGCGACGATGCTCAGGATCATGTTGTCGATGTGAAGAAGAGTCCGGATCAGTTGCACCCCCGCCAGCGCGACGGGGATGGTCACGAGCAGGACGACGTAGGCGGGCCACCTTCGGCGGAAGTAGTTCACGCCGAACCAGATGATGCCTGCGTAGAGGGCGAAGAAATACACGGGCGGATGATAGGGCGGGCGAGCCTCCGGTCTCGGTCCACTACCATTTTCCCCCATGTCCATTCCCGGAATCATCGATCTCCGCTCCGACACCGTCACCCGCCCCTCCGCCGCCATGAAGCGGGCCATGATGGAGGCCGCGCTCGGCGACGATGTCCTCGGCGATGACCCGACGGTAATCGCCCTGCAGGAACGGGTGGCTTCGCTGCTGGGGAAGGAGGCGGCGTGCTTTGTTCCCTCGGGGACGATGGCGAACCAGGCGGCGATCCGCGCCCTCACCGAGCCGGGGGACGAGATCATCTGTCATCGTGACTCGCACATCATCCATTACGAGACCGGCGCTCCCGCGGTGATCTCCGGCTGCATGATCGCCGCCGCCGACGGGCCGCGCGGCCGATTCACGCTCGACGAGTTCGATCGGCTGGTCCGTCCCGACAACATCCACGCGCCGCGGACGCGGCTGCTGGTCATCGAGAACACGCACAACCGCGGCGGCGGGTCCGTCTGGCCGATCGACCGGATCGCGTCGCTGACGGCCCGTGCGCGGGAACTCGGCATGAAGTGTCATCTGGACGGCGCGCGGCTCTGGAACGCGAGCGTTGCCTCGGGCGTGGCGATGATCGAGTACGCGCGGCATTTCGATACGGTCGCCACGTGCTTCTCAAAGGGGCTTGGAGCGCCGGCGTGTTCGGCCGTGTCGGGTGACCGTTCGACCATCGCGCGCGTCGCGCGCATCCGCAAGATGCTGGGTGGAGCGATGCGTCAGTCCGGTCTGCTCGCCGCCGCCGCCCTTTACGCCATCGAGCACAACATCGGGCGCCTCGCCGACGATCACGCGAACGCGAAGCGGCTTGCGAGCGGGTTCGCGCGGGTCAGCGGGCTTCGCGTCGATGCCTCGGAAGTCGAGACGAACATCGTGTATGTCGATATCGACCCGTCGCTCGGCCTCGCGGCCGATTTCTGCAAGCGGATGCACTCCCGGGGGGTGTGGATGCTCCCCACGGCCCCGCAACGCTTCCGGGCGGTCACCCACATGGACGTTTCCGCCGAGCAGATTGACCGCGCGATTGAACGTTGTGCCGCGGCTTCGGTGTGAAACTATCCCGGCCTTCGCGCCGCCTGGCCGGCCGGCGCGTGCTCGGCGCGCATCGGCTCCCAGTTCACGCGCCCGCGCAGCGCGTCCGCGAACTCGTCCGGGCCGTCCATGAACCCGACGAACGTTCGCCGCAGCCGCATGACCCCGTCCGCGCGCTGTGTCACGCCCGCGTCCGTCGTCACCGCCTCTCGATACCCGGCCCGTTCCGACGCGGCGATCACCGCGTCGTCCCATTCGCCGAAGGGGTAGGCGAGGATCTCCACCGGCTCATCCAGTTCGTGCTCGATCCGATCCTTGCTCCATGCGAGTTCCTTCCACATGGGCCAGGGTTCAAGCCCCGGCAGCCGCGCGTGGCTCAGGGTGTGCGAACCGATCTCCATGCCCGCGGATCGCATCTCTCGAACCTGGTCCCAGGTCACATGACCGGGGCACCCGACCGCGTCCGTGAACACGAAGAACGTCGCGTGGAAGCCCAGGCGCCGCAGGACCGGGAACGCCTCCGAGTACTGAGACTCCCAGCCGTCATCGAAGGTAATCACGATCGGTTTCGGCGGGAGCACGCACGAACCTTCCAAGGCCGCGCGCACTTCGCCGAGTCCGACCGACGTGTAGCCCTCGTCACGGAGTCGCTGCATCTGGAGCGCAAAGGCCTCGGGGGCGACGGTCATCCGCTCGTCCATCCTCGTCGGATTGCCCATGAGGCAGGTGACGCGGTGGTACACCAGGATCGGCACATCAATGGCACGCGGCCCGTTGGCGTTGGGCGTGGTGGCTTCCCCGCGAGCCGCGCACGACAGGACCGCCAGCAGGACGGCCGCGGCGACGATCGAATCACGGATCATGACCGGTTGTATCGCCGAAGGGAGTGCGGGTTTCAGGTGCCTTCCTGCTTGGCGATCTGCCATTCCTCGATCTCGATCGGCGCCTGCCGGCCGAAGATCGTGACGAGGACGCGCACCAGCCCCTTGTCGGGGAGCATCTCGTCCACGGTGCCCTCGTACCCCTCGAACGGCCCTTCCTTGATGACCACCTGGTCGCCCTTGACGAAGACGAGCTTGACCTCGGGCATCTCTTCCGGTCGCCGCGAGTCGAGGAGCATCTTCTCCGTCTCGTGATTGGCGAGCGCCGTGGGGCGCCCGGTGGCGCCGACGAAGTCGCCGACGCCGGTCGTCTCCTTGATGAGGAAGAAGACGTCCTGCGGGATGCGTCCGTCGTCTTCGAGTTTCATCTCGACGAAGACGTAGCCGGGGTACAGCTTGGTCTCGGTGATCTTCTGCTTTCCGTTCTTGATCGTCCGCGTCTTCTCGGTGGGCACGAGGATGCGGTTCACCAGGTGCTTCATCCCCTCGATCTCGATCTTTCGGAGGAGGGTCTCGCGGACGTAGTCTTCCTTGTTCGACGCGACACGCAGCACGAACCAGTTCATCCCCTCGGTCACGAGCGGTTCATCGGGGCGCAACTGGCCTGAACGCTCCGGCTGCTCGGGTGCGGTGGTCGCGGCGGCGGCGTGTGGTTTTTCGGTCATGGGGGCGTCGGCTCCTCAGCAACTCTCGCAACTCTGGGTCACGCCGGCGCCGGCGATTGCCGGGCGCCAGTTCAGTTCGTCGGGTTCAGAACCTGGATCATCTGGAAGAACTTGGAGAATCCGAGGTCCACCAGGAAGAGACTCGTCGCCAGGAGGACGGCCACCGAGACGACGACCCACGTCGAGCCGATCAACTCCTTCCGGCTCGACCAGTTCACTTTCTTCATTTCCCCTTCGGTCGCGATCAGGAACTCGCTCGAACCGGGCTTCGAGTAGGCGAGCCAGTAGCACACCGCGGCGCCGAGGATGATCAGCAGCAGGGCGGTGCCTCCCTGGACGAACTGGGGTTCGATGACGTAGGCGCCGTTTGCGTCGCGCGGGATCTCGATCTTCTTCAACTGTCCGGCGAGCCACGCCGCCCCCCACGCGAAAAGCACCATGCCGCCCATGAACGTCATCAGACGGGTCCAGTGCCCTTGACCTTGCTTGTAGATGCCGATGTTCATGTCAGATGGTCTCGCAAATCGCACCGGTCACGCCTCGGCACGCGCCTCGGCTTTCAACTCGTCAACACGCCGGGAGGGAATCGAACCCGCAACCTGCGGATTTGGAATCCGCTGCTCTGCCAATTGAGCTACCGGCGTCCGATGGCGCGGGTCGGGAATCGCCAGTCGCCAGTCGTGCCGGAACGGTCCGTGATTGCCGACTGACGACTCCCGGCCGCGTCTGATCACTTGCGCTTGATCTTATGCAGCGTGTGCTTGCGGAGACGGGGGGAATACTTGCTGAACCCCGCCTTCAACTTCTCGGGCATTCCGCCCTTGACGTTGATGGACGTGCGGTAGTTCAGGTCCCCGCTCTCGGAGCACTGGAGCCACACAAACTCACGAGCATCACCCTTCTTCTTGGCCATGGCATGGTCCCGCTTTCGACAAAGCCGGCGGACCCGGGAAAACGGGTCCGCCGGGGGAGTTCACATTCGATCCGAACCTCACTCAGTCAAGGATCTCGGTCACAACGCCCGAACCGACGGTGCGGCCGCCCTCGCGGACGGCGAAACGAAGCCCCGTCTCCATGGCGATGGGCTTCTCGCCCAGGTCGATTTCCATCTGGATGTTGTCGCCGGGCATGCACATCTCGGCCCCGCCGAGCAGCTTGACCGAGCCGGTCACGTCCGTGGTGCGGAAGTAGAACTGCGGCTTGTACCCGTTGAAGAACGGCGTGTGTCGTCCGCCTTCCTCCTTGGTCAGGACGTAGACCTCGCCCTTGAACTTGGCGTGGGGCTTGATCGAGTTGGGCTTGCAGATGACCTGCCCGCGCTCGATGTCGTTCTTTTCGATGCCGCGGAGGAGCAGGCCGACGTTGTCGCCCGCTTCGCCCGATTCGAGCGTCTTCTGGAACATCTCGACGCCGGTGATGACCGACTTCTTCTTGTCCGGGGAGAGTCCGACGATCTCGACGTCATCGCCGACCTTGCAGGCGCCGCGGTCGATACGACCGGTGGCCACCGTGCCGCGGCCCTTGATCGAGAACACGTCCTCGACCGACATGAGGAAGGGCTTGTCCTTCTCGCGCGGGGGGAGGGGGATGTACTCGTCGAGCGCCTTCACCAGTTCGTCGATCGGGGCGTTCGCCTTGTCGTCGCTGGGGTTCTCGCTCGCCGCCTTCGACTGCCCGCGGATGATGGGGGTCTTGTCGCCGGGGAAGTTGTACTTGTTCAGGAGTTCGCGGACTTCCAGCTCGACGAGGTCGAGCAGTTCCGGGTCGTCCACGAGGTCCACCTTGTTCAGGAAGACCACGATGTACGGCACGCCGACCTGGCGGGCGAGCAGCACGTGCTCGCGCGTCTGCGGCATCGGGCCGTCGGCGGCGGACACGACGAGGATGGCGCCGTCCATCTGGGCGGCGCCGGTGATCATGTTCTTCACGAAGTCGGCGTGTCCGGGGCAGTCGACGTGGGCGTAGTGGCGAGTCGGTGACTCGTACTCCGTGTGCGACGCGGCGATCGTGACCGTCTTGGTCGCGTCGCGGACGGTGCCGCCCTTGGTGATTTCGGCGTAGGTCTTGGCCTTGGTGCCGAACTTCGCCGCGGATCGCGCCGCCAGCGCGTAGGTCAGCGTTGACTTGCCGTGGTCGATGTGACCGATCGTGCCGACGTTGACGTGCGGCTTTGTCCGTTGAAATACGTCTTTCGCCATGACTACCGAAACCTCCACCGAACGCCGCGCTCTGCACCGCAGACGCACGCGCCCGGCCGACAAAATCCTTTTCCCGTCAGCCATCGTGACCGACGGGTCTGACGCCCGGCCCCATCCGACATGGGAACCCACCGAGCGAACGCCGCGCCGCCGAACCGTTCGGCGGACACCAAAGCCCGAGCGCCGTCGCTCAGGCGGAACCGATCAGAGTAACGCCGCTCCACCAGCGACGCCCCCATCCACTCATGCGGACCACCGGGGGAAAGGGGTCCGACATCATGACCGAAATCCGGCCTTTGTGCCACCGACACGCCCACGCGCCGTGGGCACCCAACACCAACTCAACAAACTCCACCGAAAAAGCCACCAGAGGGGCTTGAACCCTCGACCTCACCCTTACCAAGGGTGTGCTCTACCACTGAGCTACGGTGGCCAACCCGGCGGCAGGGCCACCGGCGGGGAGGAAATGTAGCCCCAACGGCCTCGGGGGACAAGGAAGGGATCGTACCAAACATTATCCAAATACAAATGCGGGTTCGTTTCACGGTGCAATTTCATCCTCGCCGCGCTTTCCGAGGTAGATTTCGTTGTCGGGATCCGCGGGATTCGGGGCGCGTCGCAGGACGGAGGTCGCGATGGGGTTGCCTGAGCGCGGAAGGATCGGGTTGCCCCTTCTCGCCCTCGCGGTGTGGACGTCGCCCGTGGATGCCCGCCCGAACAACTCATGGATCGACCGCACCCCGCCTGTTCCATCCGTACGCGAAGCGCACGCGATGGCCAGCGACCCGTTCCGCAACGTGGTCATCCTCTTCGGCGGCTCCGGCGTCGGAGACACCTGGGAACTCTCCGACTCCGGCTGGACGATCCGCTCAACCACAGGCCCGGGCGCGCGAACCTATCACGCGATGGCGTTCGACACCGCGCGCGGCAGGGCCGTCATGTTCGGCGGACGCTCCGGCTCAAGCCAGTTCGGCGACACCTGGGAATGGGACGGATCCGAGTGGGCCATTCAGTCCAACTCGGGTCCATCCCCGCGCATGTACCACGCGATGACGTTTGATGCGTCACGTGGCCGCGTCATTCTGTTCGGCGGTCTCAGCGGCGCCACCTATCAATCCGATACCTGGGAATGGGACGGCGTCACATGGAGCCTGCGCGGCTCGGCCGGGCCATCACCGCGCGCCGGGCATGCGCTCGCCTACAACGCCGCCACCGGACGATCAACGCTCTTCGGCGGATTCACGGACGGTACTCGCCACGGCGACACGTGGGAATGGGACGGTGCTCAGTGGATGAGAATCGCGGAGACCGGGCCCGCCCCCCGCTACTTCCATTCCATGGACTATGACTTAGCGGGCCGCCTCATACTGTGCGGCGGCCTCGGCGCCGAGGCACTCGACGACACGTGGGAATGGAATGGCGCGCAATGGACACGCCTCACCACCACCGGCCCTGGCGCACGCCACAGCCACGGAACCGCGTACTCCGGCGGCCGCGGGCGGATCATTCTGTTCGGCGGGCGAGGCGCTTCCTTGTTCTACAACGACACGTGGGAATGGGACGGTGCCGACTGGACCCCCACCCCGAACGTGCAATCCGCCACTCCTCGTTCGGGCTATTCGTTGGCCTTCGATGCGGCGCGCGAGCGCATCATGCTGTTCGGCGGTCAGCGCTCCGGCCTCCTGGGGGACACGTGGGAATGGAATGGTCGATTTTGGAATCGCCTCGCCGTCGAGGGCCCTTCGCCGCGAACCCGCGCGGTACTGACGGACGACTCCGGCCGTGCCCGTGTGGTTCTCTTCGGCGGCCACGACGGCGTCCGGCGAGGCGATACATGGGAATGGGACGGAGGATCGTGGAGTCAGCGCGCCACCTCCGGCCCCTCGCCGAGAACCGGCCACGCCATGGCGTTCGACGCGGCGCGGGCCCGAGTGCTCCTCTTCGGCGGTGATGAAGGCGGAAACTCGTTCACGAACGACACGTGGGAATGGGATGGGGTGGCCTGGACGCAACGCGACGCGCCGGGGCCGTCCATCCGCGGCTATCACGCCATGTCATACGATCCGGTGCGCGAACGTGTCGTGCTGTTCGGTGGACGGGATATCAGCACGACCAACTACAAGCGTGATACGTGGGAATGGAACGGCGGCGCGTGGTCGCTGCGCGCCACGAACGGCCCATCCGCTCGGCTCCTCCACACAATGGCGTACGACCGCGTTCATCAACGCACCATGCTCTTCGGTGGGAACGACCTAAGCGGCAGCCGGTCCGACACGTGGGAATGGGACGGCGTCGAATGGCGAGTTCGTTTGTTTTCCGGCCCGACGACCGGTCCAGCCATGGCGTTCGACGCCGCGAGAGGACGAGCGGTGGTGTTCACCGGCACCTTCACGTGGGAGTTGCCCAGTTACGCGCCCCCGCCGTGCGATCTTGATCTCAATCACGACCAGATCGTGAACTTCGGCGACCTGACCCACGTCATCGAGAACTGGGGAGCGAAGTACCTGGACTCAAGCGGTCCCGGGGACGTGGACGCGAACGGGGTGGTTGACATGGCTGATATCACGGCCATCCTGCTCGGTTGGGGCGCCGCCTGCGCCGGGTGATCCGTTTCCTTCGGTTAACGTCTCAGCGTGGGCCTTCGATCCCCCGCCATCTTCCTCGACCGCGACGACACGCTGATCCACTGCGACGACGTCACCCCGGACGGCGACCTCGGCGACCCCTCGCTCGTCGAACTCCTCCCCGGCGTGCTCGACGGCTGCCGCGCGCTCAAGCGCGCCGGCTTCACGCTCGTCGTCGTCTCCAACCAGGGCGGGGTGGCGCGCGGCAGGTACGGCGTGGCGCAGGTGCAGGAGGTCAACGCGCGACTCAATGAACTCCTCGGCGGACTCATCGACGCCTTTTACTTCTGCCCCTACCACCCGCAAGGCGTCGTCCCCGAGTTCAAGAGGGAGCACCCGTGGCGCAAGCCGCAGCCCGGCATGCTCCTCGACGCATCGAGCGCGCTGAACCTGGACCTGGCGCGATCGTGGTCGATCGGCGATCGTGTGCGCGACTGCACGGCGGGCAAGTTCGCGGGATGCCGGACGATCCTGCTGCCGACCCCGCCGTACCGCCGCGTGGCGGAGCCGGAGGGAGCGGGCGAGGCGTTCGTTGATTTCCGGGCCGAGTCGTTCGCGGACGCCGTCGCCGTTGTTCTGCGAGAATCCTCGCGATGAGCGACGCCGTCACCTCTATCACTCTCCGCGCGCTCGAGGGCACCCCCCTCGCTGACCCGAACATCCGCGACCTGGTTGTCGCGACCGCCAACTCGATCGGCGAGCGGAACAACGTCGCCGTTCATGCCATCCGCTCCGACGGACAGGCCATCACCATCGATCTCGACGCGCCGAAACTTGTCGCGCTCGGCTTCGCGGCTGAACTGCGTCGGGTCACCGACCGCTGGTATCGAAACAAGACCGGGCGGTCGCTCTGGGGCGAGCCGCGAACCAGCCGCGATGACGACGAGTGATGGTGCTGGACAACCGTCGAAGTTCCGTGGACATTGATTCGGCGGTTCATGCCGTGGTCGCCCGTTCGATCATCGAAGCCCTTTTTCTCCGATGCCTCCACCACTCCCGAGACCGTCCCGCCTGCTGATCGTCCTCCCGTCGTGGATCGGCGACACGGTCATGGCGACGCCGACGCTCCGCGCCCTCCGCCGAGCGTTGCCGGGCGCGTTCATCGGCGGGCTGATGAGACCCGGGCTTGAGGGGTTGCTGGGCGGCACTGACTTCTTCGACGAAGTGCACCTCGATCGCGCCTCCGGGATGATGGGGCCGAAGCGTGTCGCCGCCAAGGTGCGTGTCCGCCGGTACGACGCCGCGATCCTGCTCACCAACTCTTTTTCGACCGCGCTCACCACGCGCCTGGCGGGGATCCCGCGCCGCCTCGGCTATGACCGCGATGCTCGCGGCCTGCTCCTGACCGAGCGGCTCGTCGCGCCGCGACGCCGAGAGATCGCTCCCTACAACCGTTCGAAGACCGCCCCGAACGACTGGGCCCCCATCCCCGCGTGCGAGTACTACTTCGCCCTCGCGCGGCGGTTTCTCGAATTGCTTGGCCTCGATGCGGGGGCGATGGACGCCATGGAACTCCGAGTGACGGAGGCAGAACGGGCCGCGGCCGAGGGCGTCCTTTCCCGACTCCCGGCTCTCCGATCTCCGCCGCCCGCGCTGGCCTTCCTCAATCCTGGTGGAAACGACCCGAAGAAGCGCTGGCCCGCCGAGCGATTCGCCGAACTCGCGGATTGGCTCATCGAGCGGCGAGGGATGACCGTCCTGATCTCCGGCTCGCCGGCGGAGTCCGACCTCACCGCGCGCATCGCGTCCATGATTCCCGCGACGCGACGCGAACGCGCGGTTGACCTCGCTTCCGTCGGCGCAGGCTCGCCGATCCCGGGACTCCCGCCCCTCTCTTTTCTTAAAGCCGTCATCGCGCGTTGCTCGATCATGGTCACCAACGACACCGGGCCGAGGCACATCGCCGCGGCGCTCGGCGTGCCCGTCGTCACGCTCTTCGGGCCGACGGACCACCGATGGACCTCCATCCCCTTCGATCGTGAGACCATCGTTCTCGCCGATCCGACTCTCCCGGATGAGGAGGTCGCCAACGACCACCCGGAACGGTGCGCGATCGAACGGGTCGAGGTCGCTTCCGTCATCGCGGCGATCGAGTCTCGGTTCAGCGCGAGCGGATGAGCGCGCCCTCATTCGCCGCTCACATCGCGTTCACGCGCCGATCGAATCAATGAGCAGAAGGTTCATGTTCCGCCTCGGGGCAAAGGAGGCAACGATGACCGCGTTCGATCGGACCTCACACGAGACATCGCCGCGCCACGCCGGGGCCGCGTTCGGTCGTCATCACTTCGAGTCTCGCAGCGCGCTCACGGAGTTCGAGCGGAGCACGGCGGAAACCAAGGATCTTGATGACCTGGATGAACTGGCGAGCGAAGCCGAGGTTGATGCGCTTGAACAAGACCTGATGGCGGTCGAATCGCCCGAGGGGCGCCCGCCCGCGCGCGAACTGCGCGACGCCGAGCGGCGTGTCGCCGCGATCGTCGTGCCACTCGTCGTGCTGGTCCCGGTGATCGTGATCGGGCTGGCGGCCGGCGCCCGCGCGGCTGTCGCGGCGCTCATCGCCGCGCTCGTGCTCATGTGCGCCGCCGTGCCCGTCTGGGGCGCCGGTCTGTTGCGAGGCTCCGAGCATCGCCGCGCCCACGACGAAGCCGAGCACATCGCCCGCCTTGGCGAGCGATTGTGATCGAGACTTCCATGGGTGTGCGCCCAATTGTCGGACATGCGCCGGCGGCGCCTTGCCCCCGACCCGAACCCAGCGATACTTTGTCGGACCCCAGTGCGCATCGGGCGGAGCATCGGGGTGGATCGTGCATCTCAATCTGGCTGAAGCGCTCAAGCGCGAAGTGTTGGGCATGGCGCGCGACCGGGTCGCCCGCGGCACAACGCGGGATCATCACACCACATCCATCGCGGTCGGGCTGGCCCCCTCGGCTCGCGGCGCCCGTGACTACCGCGTCGCGGTGCGGCTGCCGCCCGCGGGCAGCGGACGGATCAAGTCACTCGTCACGCGCCTGAACAAGCACGCGAAGGACTTCGATATCGCTCACGGCGTCCGCTACCGCCCGCGTGTCGTGCTCCGCGCGGGTGGATCGTGCGGCCACCCGCGCGCCACCGCCGGGACACTCGGCGGATTCGTCGAGGATGATGAGCACTACTACCTCCTCAGCAACTCGCACGTCCTGGCCGCGTCGAACAAGGCTCGCGCGAACGATCCCATCTATCAGCCCGGCCCGGCGGATATCCGACGGAAGAGGTTCAACATCATCGCGCGCCTGGCTCGCTGGACGATCCTGAGGCCGGGCGAGGCGCCCATCGATGCCGCCATCGCGCGGCTGTCCGATGACACCATCGAGTTCCATCCCCGGTGGACCCCCGGCGTCGGCCGCCTCGGCCGGGTTCCCCTCGACGACCGACTGGCCCTCCGGCACGTCGTCAAGCGCGGGCGGACCACGGGCGTCACACGCGGCGCGGTCTCCGCCTTCGATCTCGACGGCGTGGAGATCGACTACAGCCCGAACGAAGACGGTTCACTTGTCCTCACCTTTCACCACCAGATCGAGTTCGCCGGAACGCGCCGCGGCACTCCCTTCAGCAAGCCGGGGGACAGCGGCGCGTTCATCCTTGACGCCGGTTCGCTCCGCCCCGCCGCCCTCCTCTTTGCGGGCGGTCGGGGCGTTGACGGCATCGACCGGACCCTCGGGCACTTCATGCCCGATGTGCTCGAACGGATGCGAGTCCGTCTCGCGCGTTGAGCGGTCCGTTCGAATCACGTGGGGCAGGTGGAGAGGAAGTTGCCGAGGACGGTCGTGAGGTCCGCGAAGTTGACGACGCCGTTGCAGTCCGCGTCGCCGACGAGCGTTCCGTCGGCGTTGCCGACGTTGTTGAAGTTCGCCAGGACGGTGGTGATATCGAGGAAGTTGACGGAGCCGTCCTTGTTCGCGTCGCCCGGGCAGCACGCCGCGAGGGCCTTCCACGCGAGCGCGTAGGGGGTGGGGACATCCACGGTTCCGTCCTTGCCGGTCCACTTCACGCGGATCGTGTACTTGGCGTTCTGCGTGATGGGGATGTGCAGGTGCTCCACGTTGTCCGTGGTGGAGACGCTCTCCGCGTAATCGAGCAGCAGCCCGCCCGCCCCCTGGCGGAAGATCAGGAGGTCGAGATTCGTCATCCCGCGATAGGCGTAGGTATCGCCCTGATCGACGGCGTCCACCGCCGAGTTCGGCAGCATCGGGAGTTCGGGCACGTTGTTCCGCATCGCGTCCGTCTCGGTCACGAGTCGGTCCCAGCACAGCGTCACGGTCAGGAAGGTCCCCGGCTTCAGCGCATCGGTGATCGGGTAGTCGAACTGCGTGACCGGGGGCGCGCCCCCGCCACCCGGCGCGGCGAACTGGCCGCGCGACCATCCGTACACCGGGACCGCGCCGGCAGGGAACTCGCCGGCGTTGTGCTGGCGCACCGCGCGGTCGGCGTCGAGCGCTCCCGCGCCCAGTTCGTCGTCGAGCGGCTTGGTCGTGGTGAACTTTCCGCCCGCGGCGTAGGTCCAGGCCGAGGGGGTCCACAACGCCGTCTTTCCAACCCCCGCGCGGACGCGGAAAGCGGTGCCGTTCGTGTAGTCGTAGTCCGATTCCTCGAGCGCGGTCGCGCCGAGGTCCTGGGCAAAGGCGGACGCGGTGTTCGTGCCGTTGATGTGGCGCTTGCGCGCCGAGTTCAGGATCATCGCCTTGATGGCCTCGTGCTTGCGTCCCGCGGCGATCCGCTGCCAGAGCATCGAAGCGACGCCGGTCACGTGCGGCGCCGCGAAACTGGTGCCCGAGGTGCCCAGCGTGAAGCGGTACACCTTGCCGTTCCACACCTTGTCGCCGGGGGCGACGATGTCAGGCTTCCCGCGGATGTCGGGCGCCGCCCCGTTGTCGGAGTTCAGCCAGTAACTGCTGAACACGGCCCGGGTGCGGAAGCCCATGTCCGTCGCCCCGACCGTGATCCCGTTGTAGAAGTCGCCCGGCTTCGAGACCTTGCGGTCGCCGCCCACGGGCGCGCCGGGGGACTCGTCGTCGGTCCCGATCATCCCGCCCCGGTTGCCGGCGCTCTTCACGAACACGATGTCGCGCTTGTTGATGAACCAGTCGAGGAAGAGCGCGGACTCATCCGCCCCGCCCGCCCCGCCTTGCCTCGCGTTGTCGGAGTCCACCGGCCCCTCGCCCACGCTGTAGTTCATGACCCGTGCCCCCTTCACGCGCTGCAGGTCGTCCACCGCGGCCTGGAGATCGGAGAACGCCGCGCCGACGCCGGCGAAGTACACGTCCGAGGCCTTGGCCACGCCGACGAAGTCGCGCTGCGCCGGGAAGGTCGGCGGGTTCACCTTGATGCGAAAGTCACCTCCCGCCGCGATGTCCGCCCCGAGCGTTGGGTGACGGTCGGTGCCGTTCACGAGGTACGCGAAGCCGCCCGTGCGCGGCGCGCGCCCCGAGTATGAAAAGTTCCCGAGAAACCGCGCGCCGAGCGTGTGCCCCGTCACCATCGGCGGCTCGAGCGGAAGCCCCGCGTTCGGATTCGGCACTCCCTGGTTGATGATCCCGCCGTTGAACGCCCCGAACTCCTCGCTCTGACGCACTCCTTCCAGGTCGACGATGCCGATGGTCACGCCCGCTCCCGTGGCACGCGCGTGCGCCGCCAGGTGATTGGCCCCCTCTGGAAGTTTCGTCCGGTCGGACGACTCGGCGATCCCCGCGGCGAGGACGAGCAATGCCGCGGCGGCGGCGCCACGAACGATCAAAGCACTCTGACGCATGATGATTCCCCTTCTCTCTGCGATGAAATGCGGCAACCCGCGCCGCGATGGGCGAGATCACACCGGGTGAATCGCCTCTCCTCAAGCGACGGACGGACCAGAGACTCACGGCATCCCGGAAGTCTTCACACGGATGACTACCCGAACGGAAGAGGACCCTCGCGCGGTATCGTGATCCTCATGTCGATCCGCCTCGACTTGATCCTGATCGCCCTCGGCGTCGCCGCCCACGCCGCGGCCGCCCGCCCCAACCCATCTTCACACCCGCAGATCACCGAGGTGCTCTTCAACGTCCCCAGCGACGCCGCCGGAGACGCGAACATGGACGGCGAACGCCACGCCGCGGGGGATGAGTTCGTCGAGATCGCCAATCCGCACCCCGCGCCGATCAACCTGCGGGGATACGTCCTCTTCAACCGCCGCGCCTCCTTTGACGGCCACGAGGGCAGCGGCGTCCGCTTCGAGTTCCCGGACTTTGAACTGCCCGCTCATGGCGTGTGCGTCGTCTTCAACGCCTGCGACGCATCGATCCCCGGCCCGCTCGGCACCACGAGGAAGCCGCCGGAGAGCGGGAACGACTCGTTCAATGGCGCGGCGGTCTTCTCGATGGAAAACTCGTCCAGCGGCCGGGCGCTCGCCAACGGCGGCGACTGGATCGCGCTCGCCTCGCCCGACGGGACGATCATCGACTGCGTGTCGTGGGGCGAACCCAAGCCACCGCCGCCGACCGGCGCGCTCCGATCACAGAAAGTGGACGCGAACCCGAAGGGCAGCGTCCAGCGCCTCACGCCGACGGGGGAACTGCTGCCTCATCGTCAGGTCAACGGCGAACCCTTCAGCCCGGGAGTGATCCCGACGCGCACGAACGCTTTGAAGAATCCGAAAAAATCAAAAAAATAGCGCGACGTCGGCACTCACCACCCGCGGATATCACCCGCCATCGAGGTCTACTGCTCCCCGCCGATGAGTTGACCGAACTGCTGGATCGTGGCGTTGCGAGTCTCCTCGTCCATGACGCTGATCGCGGCGACGAAGGCTTCGATAGAGGCGTAGCCCATCGCGCCGAGCGCCTCGCCGACCGTGAGGGACTCGGCACCCGCGCCGGCGTCCTCGTCCACGAGGTCCATCATGCCGAGCACGCCGCCGCGCCTGCTCTGAGAAGCGGCCAATGATGACGAGCACGAGCCGCAGTAGGCGTTGCTCAGGTACGTGTTCACGGTCGTGATGTCGGCGAAGTCCACGTCGCCGTCGCGGTCGGCGTCGCCCAGTTTCATGCAGTCGGTGGATTGCCAGTTGGCCAGGACGCAGGTGATGTCGGAGAAGTTCACGCAGCCGTTGTCGTCGGCATCGCCGGGCGAGTGCGCGGGGTCGGCGTCGCAGATCGTGAACGTCAGCGGGTCAAAGTTCGCCACCTGCGGCGTGCCGCCTCCCGGGATGGTCAGGTTGCAGCGGAGGATGTGCTCGCTGTCGCTGGTCCGCGTGCGGAGCGAGACCCGGTACTCAAAGCCCCGGTGGAACCGCTCGGCTTCGGTGGTCTTGACCCAGACGATGGTGTCGTTGTCCTCGTCGATCGTGCTGGTGAAGCAGTCCTGCTCCTGCCAGGAGTCCGACGACCCGGCCTTGCGGCGCTCGACCTTGTAGGGCTCGCCGTCCTCGGGGTCCCAGGTGACGGGGCCGTAATGGCGCATGCAGACCTTGTTGGTCGCGTTGTCCCACTCGATCACGGATTCGTGGGCGGGGTCGCAGTCGGTGCGGTGGAGGCGGAAGGGAATGACGCCGATGGTGCCGCCGCCGAGCGCCTCTGCGGAGTTCGG
>JAEUIV010000138.1 GCA_016795005.1 Phycisphaerae bacterium | reverse complement strand
CCACGTTCCGCGGCATCGGCAGACCTCGTAGAGCCAGTTGCGGAGGATGTCCGCGCCGTGCGGGGTGTGGGTGAGTTCCGGGTGGAAGAGCAGGCCGTGGAAGGGCTTGGAGCGGTGGCGGACGGCGGCGTGGGGCACGGTTGGCGTGCGCGCGAGTGTTTCAAAGTCCCGGTCGATCTTGTCGACGTGATCGCCGTGGGACATCCAGACGGTCGAGTTGTCCGGGATTCCCTTGAAGATGGCTGGTCGATCGTTGATGTGGAGCGTGGCGCGGCCGAACTCGCGCTTTGGACCCGGTGCGATCCTTGAGCCGAGGGTGTGGCAGGCGATCTGCATTCCGTAGCAGATGCCGAGGATCGGGATTCCGAGGTTGAAGATCTCCGGGTCGCATCTCGGCGCGTTCGGTTCGTAGACCGAGGCCGGTCCTCCCGAGAGGACGATCCCCTTTGGTCGTCGTCGGGCGAGTTCGGTTGCGGGGATATCCGGTCGCTCGAGGAGGGCGAGGACTCCCGCCTCGCGGAGTCGGCGCGCGATGAGTTGCGCGGTCTGCGAGCCGAAGTCCAGGACGTAGACGGCTTCGTCGTGGGGATCGGAGGAGGGCATGATGAATGCTACCTGATGGGCGTATGATGCTGGTGATGCGGAGCGCGTGCCTGATCGTTGTCGGCGGGTCGGTGTTGGCGGGCTGTTCGCTGCCTCAGCAGCGGGCGGACTTTGACTCGACCGATCCGGCGGAGCGCGTGCTGGCGGTCGGTGTAGCGACGGAGAAGCCGAGCCGGGAGTCGGTGCCGGCGCTGATCCGTCTGCTCGAAAGCGACGATCCGGCGGAACGGATGCTGGCGATCCGGTCGCTGGAGAAGCAGACGGGGCGGACGTTCGGGTACGAATACGCCGATTCCGAGGCTCGGCGCGCGGAGGCGGTTCGTCGGTGGGTCGCGTGGGAGCGCGGGGGCGGAGCGGGGTCGTCGGGGGGCGTGTCCGCGCCGATCGGGCAGTAGAATCAACCTTGTCCCGGATTCGGCCGACGTAGGGATGATCCGGGACCATGGAACCTCGCCACGTGAGCAGCCAGGCAGAACGCGCGTCGAGTCCGGCCTCCACGGTTCCGATCCCGGAGCCGACGGGTCCAGCGCCGGTGCGCGTGGAGATGCTGAGCCAGCCTCGATTCCTGAGCGGGGCACGCGATCTCGTTTCGGCGGTGTCGAAGCGTTGCGGGTTTGACGATGCGGCGTGCGGCCAGATGGCGCTGGCGGTGGACGAGGCGTTGTGCAACGTGATCCGTCACGGGTACGACCGGCGTCCGGATGGGAAGATCTGGATCAGCCTCTGGCCGATCGAAGAGTCCGGCAAGGAGCCGACGGGGATCAAGATCGTGATCGAGGACGAGGCGCGACAGGTGGAGCCTGAGAAGATCAAGAGCCGTGATCTTGATGACATCCGGCCTGGGGGCCTGGGGGTCCACATCATCCAGCAGATCATGAGCCGATCGTACTTCGAGAAGCGGGAGAAGGTCGGCATGAGGCTGGTCATGCTCAAGATGCATAATAATCGTTGAGACGAGAGAAAGCGGGAACCACACCCATGTTGGAAGTGAACACACAGAATGCCGGCGGCTCGATCGTGATGACCCCCGTGGGGGACGTCGACCTGTCCTGCTCGCGGGAGCTTCAGGGGCATATCAAGAGGGCGCTCGAGGGCAAGCCGAAGTCGCTGGTGGTGAACCTTGAGAAGGTGCCGTACATGGACAGCAGCGGCGTGGCGACGCTGGTCGAGGCGATGCAGATCGCGCGGAAGCAAGGGACGCGGCTGGTGCTGTGCGGTCTTCAGGACAAGGTGCGTTCGATCTTTGAGATCGCGCGGCTGGATCGGGTGTTCACGATCGCGTCGGATGTTCAGGCGGCGGCGGCGTCGTGAGGCGGCGGGTTGGCTCCGATCGGGGGTCGCCGGTACTCTGATCGTTCATGGCCGATGCGGCACGATCCAACTCGGGGCTGGTTGTTCGGTTGCTCCGTTACCTGGGCGATCGTGCGATCAATGTGCTGGAGCACATCGGGACGCTGTGGTTCCTGCTGATGGAATCGGTTTCGTGGATCGTGCGGCGTTTCACGCAGAAGCGTGTTCGGCTGGGTCGACCGGCGATGATCGCGCAGATCGTGCGGGTGGGTGTGTCGTCGGTGTTCATCGTGGTATTGGTTTCGGGTTCCATCGGGTTCATCCTGGGGCTGCAGATGGCGCCGCCGCTGGACCGGCTGGGGCAGGTGGAGCTGGTTCCGAACATCATCGCGGTGGCGGTGCTGCGGGAACTTGGGCCGCTGATCGCGGCGATCGTGCTGGTGGGGTTTGCCGGCGCGTCGATCGCGGCCGAGATCGGGACGATGGTGGTCGGCGAGGAGGTTGAGGCGCTGGAGGCGCACGCGCTGAACCCGGTGCGCTTCCTGGTTCTGCCGCGGGTGATCGCGACGGTGGTGAGCCTGGTGTGCCTGGCGGTGATCTCGAACATCGCGGCGATCTTTTCCGCGGCGGTGATGAGCAAGATCATGCTGAACATCTCGTGGGTGACGTACTACAACAACACCCTGGCGCAGGTGCAGCCCCGGGATTTCATCACGGGTCTGATCAAGGCGGGGGTGTTCGGCCTGCTGCTCGGGCTGATCGCGTGCGGCAACGGCCTGAAGGTGACGGGCGGCGCGGCGGGGGTGGGCAAGGCGACGACCTCGACGGTGGTCGAGAGCATCGTGGCGGTGATCTTTGCCGACCTGATCTTTACGACGGTGTTCTATGCGCTGGGGCTTGGTTGAATCGGTTCATCGTCGCCAGCCGACGGGTGATTCGATGAGGCCGTAGGTCTCGCGGAGCAGGGTCATCCCGAGCCATCCGCCGGCGGTGAGAGCGGCGAGGATCCAGGCTTCGCGCGAGTAGCCTTGTCCGGCGGTCCAGGCGATGCCGTAGAGCGTGACCCAGAAGGCGCCGTCGCGTCGTATTTTTTCGGCGGCCCGGTTCGGGTTCGTGTTCACGCGGGCCTTGTTCCAGGCGTAGACCAGGAATCCGGCGGCGAGCAGCGCGGGGGCGACGGCGGCCTCGGGCCTGACCCATGCGGGCCAGAGTGTTTCCGCGCGGAGCCAGCCGACGTAGAGGAGCACGGCGGACCAGAAGGCCCAGCCGATGGAGGCGAGGGCGAGTCGTCGCGGGGTGAGTCGCGGTCTTTTTCGGGCGAGCCTGTGGGTGACAGCGCCGAGGAGGAGTGCGTGGGCCATGACGAAGAGGACGGGCCAGACGAAGACGAGGTAGGCGTTGGGGGTCATCATGTGCGAGCCGTAGACCAGGCCGAGGGTCACGAGGCCCACGGAGGGGAAATATCGCGCGGCCATGGTGTGGAAGAGGACGCCGGCGATGGTGAGGAGGCACATGAGTACGGCGGAGAGTCCGAGCATGGTGGCGCCCAGCACGGACGCGATCATGGTGACGGCGACGAGCATCACGGCGGTATCGACGCTGAGCCTGCCCGCGGGGAGCGGCCGATCGGGATTGAGCATGCGGTCCCGGCGGAGGTCCACGGTGTCGTTGAGCGCGGTGGCGAAGGCGAAGAGTCCGACGGCGAAGACGGCGCCGCCCAGCAGGAGTTGCCAGAGCGGCTTGTCGCGGAAGAGTGAGGGGGCGAAGTCGAGTTCCCGATGGCTGGCGCGTGTCCAGAGGATGACGAACCACACGTTGCTCACCGCGGCGAAGGCGGTGGTGAGTCGGGTGAGACGGAGCAGGGGCGACACACGTGCGAGAACGCCTTCCATGTTGCGATGGTAGGGGTTGGAGGCGATTCGTGATCCGATCGCGGGCAGTCGGGGATGAACCGAATCGTCCGCGTTCGCCCGATGGTGACCTGCCCCCACGGTTCATACCACTCTGCGAGCAAGTGTGTCGGTGTTCTGGGCGTGCCGCAGAGCCGGGCGGAGCAAAGCGAGAGCGCTCGATGCCAGAATAAAGCCGGCGATACTGAGTCGCGCTGAATGCTTGATGGTTGCCCTTTGTGCTCTTTGTGGTGGTTCAGGATTCCACTTGGCCGCCGTGACTGACCAGACGTGAATGAAACGAGTGATGTTGGAGACGGATTGAAAATCCGTTCGACCGCGATCCGCTGAAGAGACGGTTTGAAAAACCGTCCCACCGGCTTTGAGACGGATTGAAAATCCGTCCCACCGGCTTTGAGACGGATTGAAAATCAGTCCCACCGGCTTTGAGGCGGATTGAAAATCCGTTCCACCGGGGTCCGTTGTGGTGGGCGATTCGTCAACTTGTTGATTCGGGGAAGGGTCGGGTCATACTATCGGTCCCTATGGATATCACCGACCCCGCGGTAGCGACTCTTGATGGCCCGTGTTCGATCGGTCCGCGTCGATGGAAGGAGGCGCCGCTGGCGCAGCGGCTGTTCATCCTGCACAACATGATGATGCGGATCGGGGATCGGCTGGTGGCGCCGCTGGGTCTGACGTCGTCGAGGTGGCTGCTGCTCGGGGCGGTGGCGAACCGGGCCGAGGCCCCGATGCTGAGCGACCTGTCGAACGATGCGCTGCTGAGTCTTCAGAACATCAGCCGGATGGTGGCGTGCATGGAGGCGGACGGCCTGCTCGAGCGATTCACCAGGCCGGGGACGGGGCGCGCGACGTATATCCGACTTACGGAGAAGGGTCGCGAGGTTCACGAGAAGACGAAGGTGCAGGCGCGGCGGTTTGCGGAGGCGTTTCTCGCGGGGACGTGCCCGGCGGAGATCGAGCGGCTGGAGTCCGAGTTGGAGCACTTGATTCAGAACCTGGAGGCGCTTGAGCGCGAGGTGTGTGTGACGCCCGCGCCCGCCGCGATGTGCGTGGAGGTGCCCCGGTGAAGCGTTTCCTGATGTCGGCGTGTTCGGTTGCGTCGGTGCTGGTGGTGCATTCGGCGGTGTCGGGGCAGTCCGGCGGGGGTCCGCCCCCCGCGCTGGTGCACGTGGACGCGGCGCGTTGGGAGCGTGTCGAGGCCCGGCGCGAGGTGACGGGCGAGGTCCGCGCGGTGAAGCAGGCGGCGCTGGCGTCGGAGGAGGCGGGTCTCGTGATCTCGCTGGAGGTGGATGTCGGCGCGTGGGTCGAGGCGGGGCAGGTGCTGGCGCGGCTGGACGACCACCTCCGGTCGCTGGATGTGGATCGGCGCAAGGCGCAGCGGCGGAGCGCCGAGGCGACGGTGTCGGAGCACGAGGCGCGGGTCGAGAAGGCCAACCGCGACCTGAAGCGATTGAAGGAGTTGCAGGCCTCGGCGGGCGCGTCGCAGAACGAGGTGGACGACGCGGTGACGCAGTTGAAGAGCGAGGAGGCGCGTCTGGCGAACGCGGTGGCCGAGGCGGAGTCGGCGAAGGCTGAGCAGCAATCGGCGGAGCGTCACCTGGCGGGGATGACGATCCGGGCGCCGTTCGCGGGGAGCGTGGTCCGGAAGCGGATCGAGGTCGGCGAGTGGGTGAGAGAGGGCGACGCGGTGATCGAACTGGTGGCGATCGATTCGGTGGATGCGTACCTGGATGTTCCCGAGCGGTTCATCGGGCCTCTGGCCTCGCCCGGCGCGTCGGTGCAGCTGCGGATCCCGGCGCTCGACCAGACGATCGAGGCGCCGGTGACATCGGTGCTGGCGCTGGGGGACCGGCTGGCGCGGTCGTTCCCGGTTCGGATCCGCCTGGAGAACTCGGCCGGTTCCGCGGTGAAGGGGAGGCTGCGTCCCGGCATGAGCATCGTGGGGATGGTTCTGACCGGCGAGCCGACGGAGGCGCTGACGATTCACAAGGACGCGGTGATGCGGAACGACGCGGGGGCGTTCGTATATTTCGACGCGGGTGGCGTGGCGGCGGTGGCGCCCATTGATCCGCAGTACGCGTTCGGCGAGCGTGTCGTGGTGCGATCGGCGGTGCTGAAGCCCGGCGTGGGTGTGATCACCCAGGGCAACGAGCGTGTTTTTCCGGGGCAACCCTTGTCGGTGATGAACGCCGGGAGCGGCGCGCCGGACGGCGCGTCGAAGGCGACCGGGGAGGGCGGCTGAGCGATGGACATCATCAAGTGGTCGATTGAACGGCCGGTGTCCGTGACGGTGGGCGTTCTGCTGGTCGTGCTGTTCGGCCTGATCGGGGTGACGGGGATCCCGATCCAGCTGACGCCGACGGTTGATCGTCCGATCATCACGGTTTCGACTTCGTGGCCCGGTCGCAGCCCCCAGGAGATTGTTGACGAGATCACGAAGGAGCAGGAGGAGCGGCTCAAGAACGTCAAGAACCTGAAGACGATGCGTTCGGTGAGCCAGGAGGGGACCGCGAGCATCACGCTCGAGTTCTACATCGGATCGGACCTGACGCGGGCGTTGCAGGAGGTTTCGGACGCCTTGCGGCAGGTGCCCGACTACCCGGACGAGGTGGACGAGCCGACGATCCAGACCTCGGAAGGCTCGGTGGACCAGGCGATCGCGTGGGTGATCATCGATGTTGATCCGGCGAAGGCGGACAAGCATCCGGGGTACGACATTTCGACGCTGTTCACGCCGATGGACCGCGAGGTGAAGCCGTTTCTCGAGCGGATCGACGGGGTGGCGCAGATCAACATCTACGGCGGGCGCGAGAAGGAGGTGCGGGTGCTGCTCGATCCCACGCGGCTGGCGCAGCGCGGGCTGAGCCATCGGCAGGTGATCGACGCGCTGCGTGCGGAGAACGCGAACGTCTCGGCCGGGACGATCGCGGAGGGGAAGCGGGATTATCGCGTGCGGGTCACGGGGCAGTTCACGTCGCCCGAGGAGGTGCTGGACACGATCATCGCGTACCGGGCGCC
>JAEUIV010000088.1 GCA_016795005.1 Phycisphaerae bacterium | reverse complement strand
CCCCCCCCCCACTCGCGTGGGGGGGGGGGGGGGCCCCATTGTCAAGGTCCGTTTATTGCGGAGCGGCGATGTAGGATGGGTGCATGTCCGATCTGCCGAGAAAACTGGAGGCCGCCCGCTCAGCGGTGTTTCATGCTTGCGTGGTGTGCCGCGAGGTTCAGCGCGAGTTGGCGACGCTGCGGACGATCACGAAGGACGACAAGAGTCCGGTGACGGTGGCGGACTTTGCTTCGCAGGCGGTGATCGCGCGGACGCTGGGCGAATCGCTCTCCGGGTTCACTCTGGTGGCGGAGGAGAACGCGGCGGAGTTGCGGAAGCACCTGGCGGACGGGCGGCGCGAGGTGCCGGAGGCGGTGCTTCGAGCGGTGAAGCATGTCTGGCCGAGCGCGACGATGGACGACGTGATCTCGGCGATTGATCTCGGCGCGGGTGAGCCTTCGCCCGACAGCACGCACGGGTTCTGGACGCTCGATCCGATCGACGGGACGAAGGGGTTCCTGCGGGGCGAGCAGTACGCGGTGTCGCTCGCGTGGATCGAGAACGGTTCGCCCGTGATCGGCGTGCTGGGGTGCCCGAACCTGTCGAAGGATTTCAGTCGTCCTCTGGATGACCCGGATCGTCACGGGACGATCTATTACGCGGTGGCGGCGGAGGGGTTGTGCGAAGTTCCGGCGGATGATGCGGACGCGGAGCCGCTGGTGATCAAGCGGACGGAGCCGGCGGACGGCGAGCCGGTGCGCTTGTGCGAGAGCGTGGAGAGCGGTCACACGAGTCACGACGATTCCGAACTGATCATGGAGCGCGTGGGCGAACTCGCGGAGCCTCTGCGGCTGGACGGGCAGGGGAAGTACGCGGTGGTGGGCCGGGGGCAGGCGGACGTGTACCTGAGGCTGCCGCGGAAGAGCGGGTATGTCGAGCGGATCTGGGATCACGCGGCGGGGGCGCTCGTGGCGATCGAGGCGGGGTGCGGCGTGACGGATGTGAACGGTCGGGAACTCGATTTCAGCAAGGGGCGCGGGCTGGAGGCGAACCGCGGGATCGTGGTGGCGACGCCGGCCCTGCACGGGCGGGTGCTCGCGGCGATGCGTGCGGTGGGGGGGGGGTGAGGGACGCGGGGATCGCCCACGGAATCGGGATCGACGGAGTCCGGCGATTTTCGTGGGCGGAGCGTGATGCACCCCGATGCGCCACGCCGGTATAAGGATGTGACAGGGGCCTGGATAAGGGTGCATCCATGAAGAACAGACTTGTGGCGGTCGGGCTGGTGGTGCTGATCAACGTCGGCTTTGTCGGGTCGCGATTGGACGCTCAATCGGCCGCGCCCGCTGGTGTTCGTCCGGTCACGCCTCGGGGGCCGCTGGAGGCGGACGAGCGGGAAACGATCGACCTCTTTGAGCGGATCGCGCCGTCGGTGGTGTACATCAGCGTCAAGCAGGTGCGCGAGCGGCCGATGGGGTTCTTTGTTGATCGTGACCTGGTTGAAGGGACCGGCTCCGGGTTTGTGTGGGACGATCAGGGTCACGTCGTGACCAACTTTCACGTGGTGGCGCAGGCGAACTCGGCGGAAGTGGTGCTGTCGGACGGTTCGGTGTGGCCCGCGAAGGGAGTGGGGGGGTCGGAGGACCAGGACATCTTCGTGCTGAAGATTGATGCGCCGGCGGAGAAACTTCGGCCGATCGCGGTCGGGACGTCCGCGGACCTGAAAGTCGGTCAGCGGGTGATGGCGATCGGGAACCCGTTCGGACTGGACCAGACGCTGACGACCGGGATCATCAGCGCGCTGGGTCGGCGGATCACGGCGGTGAGCGGGAAGGAACTGTCGGGGGTGATCCAGACGGATGCGGCGATCAATCCCGGCAACTCGGGGGGGCCTCTGCTGGATTCCGCGGGGCGGCTGATCGGGGTGAACACGGCGATCCGCAGCCCGTCGGGCGCGTCGGCGGGGATCGGGTTCGCGGTGCCGGTGGACCTGGTGAACGAGGTGGTGACGGAGATCCTCTCGCCGGCGGGTCCGCCGAGCGCATCGCTGGGGATTCGGCGCGCGGATTCGGCGCTCGAGCGTGCGTTCGGCGTGATGCGCGGGGTGATGGTAGAGAGCGTTGACGCCGGGACGGGTGCGTACGAGGCGGGCCTGCGCGGGGTGCAGGTGATGCAGGATCGGCGGCGTCTGTACCGGATGGCCGGTGACGTGATCGTGGCGGTGGGGAA
>JAEUIV010000074.1 GCA_016795005.1 Phycisphaerae bacterium | reverse complement strand
CCTGTGCCTATTCTTCCTGGCCAAGGGGATCCTCTGGTTGCTGATCCCGTTATTCATCGCTGTTTGGAGCCTATTGATGCAGAG
Source organism: Phycisphaerae bacterium (assembly GCA_016795005.1). Lineage (GTDB taxonomy): Bacteria > Planctomycetota > Phycisphaerae > Phycisphaerales > UBA1924 > JAEUIV01. The sequence continues at coordinate 5,413 of JAEUIV010000074.1, read as the reverse complement.
CAGCAACTCATGAATGCCCACGCCTCGGCCCCGAAAGCAACAGTCTCAAGCCTCATGCTCCGCCTCAAGGAGCACACGCGCCAACTGCACGCGGAGGCCGAGTCTCACCCGATCCAGCGAGCGATGGCCCAAGGACGCCTGCCCTTGGAGTCGTACGTTTCCTATCTTGAATGCCTCTGGCCGGTGCATCGGGCGCTCGATGCCGGGCTTGCGGCCCTCGCGGAGACCGACGATCGGGCGGAGAGCATCCTAAGCCCGGAGCAGTACCAGTCCGCGTATCTTCGGGACGATCTGCGCCATTTTGGCCGTGAAAAAACCGATGCGCCCGCCGTCCCCGCGGTGGTCGAACTTTTGAGCGACATTTCCGCCGCCCGGGTCGATCGACCGATCGCGCTTCTCGGGTTTCATTACGTTACACTGGGCAGCACCAACGGGGGCCGGTTCATCGCCAAGCCCTTGCGAAGGGCATTCGGGCTGGAAAAGGCGGGTGTTTCCTACTTTGACCCCTGGGGTGAGGATCAACCTCGCATCTGGGGGGCGTTCAAGCACGCCATGGACGCCGCGAGATTCTCAGCGGACGAAACGGACACGATTCTCGCCGCCGCGGAGTCGATGTTCCGCGGAATTACGCGGATCTCCGAGAGTCTCCGGCCCGTGGATGCCTGTTAGACTCCCTCGACGCAACCGGATCGCACGTTTCCCGGAACAACAACACTGTTGCAGCGCGCCGATCGGCCGGGACAAAATTGTCCTGCCTCTCGAGCCGAAGAGCGACCAATCCACAGGAGTTTTTGAATGAACGGTATGACCAGGATGATGGCAGGGGCGGTGGTGGCTTTGTCCTTCGGTGTGGCGTCCGGCGCAACCATGGACCCGAATGACGTCCCCCTCATCAATCGCTCGGTGCTCTTCGGGAACCCGGACCGGGCGTCCCCTCAGCTCAGCCCGGACGGCACCATGCTCGCGTTCATCGCGCCGGTCGAAGTCGAGCCTGCCAAGTCGGTGTTGAACGTGTGGGTCGGTCCATCGAACGATCCGAACGCGGCGAAGCCCGTGACCAACGACACCAACCGAGGCATCCGGCAGTTCTTCTGGGCGTTCAACAACACCCACATTGTCTACCTCCAGGACAAGGGGGGCGATGAAAACTGGCGCGCGTACAGCGTTGACCTGAAGAACGGGAACGCCGAACGCGACCTGACTCCCTTCGAGGGCGTCCGCGCGGAGATCGAAGCCGTCAGCCGTCACTTCCCCGACGAGATCATCGTCGGTCTGAACAATCGCAACCCGCAGTTCCACGATCTTCACCGCCTGAACATCACGACGGGCGAGATGGCGCTCCTCGTGCAGAATGACGGATTCAGCGGCTACGTGGTCGATGATCAGTTTGTGCCGCGCTTCGCGGTTCGATTCGGTCCCGACGGCGGGAACGAATGGCTGCGCGTGAAGCCCGGGGGCGAGACGGAAGAGTGGGACAAGGTCCCGATGGAGGACACGCTCACCACCCAGCCCATCGGCTTCGACAAGTCCGGCAAGTTCGCCTACGCGATCGACAGCCGGGGGCGGGACACCGGCGCGCTGGTGAAGATTGATACCGCGAGCAAGGAAAAGACGCTGATCGCCGAGGACCCCAAGGCCGACGCCGGCGGCGCGATGGTCCATCCGACCGAGAACACGGTCCAGGCGGTGTCGTTCACCTACGACCGCCAGCGATGGAAAATCCTTGACGAATCAATCGCGGGCGACTTCGCCTATCTCCGCACCGTGGCGGACGGCGATTTCTCCGTCGGCAGCCGCACGCTCGACGATAAGCACTGGATCGTCGCCTACGTCATGGACGACGGCCCGGTTCGTTACTACCGCTACGACCGCGAGGCGAAGAAGGCGACCTTCCTCTTCACCAATCGCAAGTCGATCGAGGGCCTTCCGCTGGCGAAGATGCGCCCCACGGTCATCAAGTCACGCGACGACCTGAACCTGGTCTCGTATTACACGTTGCCCATCTGGTCCGACACCGACGGCGACGGCAAGCCGGCGACGGCGCTCCCGATGGTCCTCCTGGTCCACGGCGGGCCTTGGGCCCGTGACGGATGGGGCTTCAACGCGATGCACCAGTGGCTCGCCAACCGCGGGTACGCGGTCCTGAGCGTCAACTTCCGCGGTTCGACCGGTTTCGGGAAGTCGTTCATCAACGCCGGCAACATGGAGTGGGCCGCCAAGATGCACGACGACCTGATTGACGCCGTGGACTGGGCCGTCCGCGAAGGAATCGCCGACCCGAAGAATGTCGCGATCATGGGAGGGTCCTACGGCGGGTACGCGACGCTCGTCGGGCTGACGTTCACCCCCGACAAGTTCGCCGCGGGAGTCGACATCGTCGGCCCGTCGAACATCACGACGCTCCTGAACACGATCCCGCCCTACTGGGCGCCGGCGATCGAACTCTTCAAGAAGCGCGTCGGCGATCACACCACCGAGGAGGGGAGACGATTCCTCGAATCGCGCTCGCCGCTCGCCAAGGTCGGAGAGATCAAGAAGCCGCTGCTCATCGGGCAGGGCGCAAACGATCCGCGTGTGAAGCAGTCCGAATCCGACCAGATCGTGAACGCCATGAAGGCAAAGAACATCCCGGTGACCTACGTCCTGTACCCCGATGAGGGGCACGGGTTCGCTCGCCCCGAGAACCGGACCTCGTTCAACGCGGTCGCGGAGGCGTTCCTCGCCCAGCACATCGGTGGCCGATACCAACCCATCGAGGGCGATTTCCAGGGATCGAGCATCACCATCCCGGCCGGGGCCGACCAGATCCCCGGCATGCCGAGCCTGCCAAAGCCCTGACTTTTCGGGCACTCGATCGCCTTTGATTCCACAACCGAAGCGGCCCGCACCATCCTGCGGACCGCTTTTTTGCCAGATGACCCGCCGCGAGAAACGCGGCGTCCGCGAATCGAAAACTGGTTGCACCCGTTCAACCCGAATCGGCGTATCGATCGGGTCGGGCGGTGTTTGCGGGCACTCACGGAACGTATTGTGAAGCCTAGACTTCGGGCCGGATTCCTGATCCATCGGCCGGGGACCGACAACAACCCGTTGAAGTTGCAGAGGAGAGATCGCTCATGAGTGGATGTTGCCGGGTACTCGCCGTGATCCTTGCGATCATCGGTTTCGCGCATCACGCCGCGGCGCAGAACTCGCCAATGAAGGAATCGCAGGAGTTGAAGGGCCTGCGGCTTCCGGCTCCCGGAGAGAAGGTGTTCTACCGGGTGTCGCGTTCGAACGTTCCCGCGATGCTGAGCGATGCCCCGCCCCCCGTGCCGCAGCGCGAAGCGGTCCTCCTTCTTGAAGAAGACCCCGAGGCCGCGGCGACGCCGCCGGCAAACAACTCATGCGCCGGCGCAACGCCGATCTCCGGAATCGGCGAGTTCGCCTTCAACACGTCGATGGCGACGACCGACGGGCTGGCGCACTTCGCCTGCAACTTTTTCGGCGATCCGCAGATCGTCAACGATGTCTGGTTCAGGTGGCAGGCGCCGGTGACGGCGCGGTTCGTCGCGGATACCTGCACCAACACGTTCTTCGACACCAAGATCGCGGTCTACAACACCGCGACCTGCACGCCGAACGACAACTCCGTGCTCGGCTGCAACGATGATTCGTGCAGCGTCCAGTCTCGCGTCGCCTTCAACGCCGTCGCAGGTCAGAACTACCTGATCCGGGTGGGAAGTTATCCGGGAGCGCCGACGGGCGGCACCGGCGTGCTCCGCATGTCCTTCGAGGCGGGGCAGACCGTGTGCGCCTACGGCAGCCCGAACTGCCAGGCCCGGAACACGTCGAATGCCTTCGACGCCACCGGGCACCTGATGTACGACAACTTTTCGCCGCAGTCGAACGGGTTCATCAGCGGCGTGTGCTTCTGGGGCTCCTACTACAACGGGTTCACGGATTGCGAATCGACGTCCGCCGACCAGTTTTACGTCAGTTACTACTTCGACATTCTCGGCGAAGCGCCCGAGGGGAACCTCATCGCGACCTTCGTGCCGGGGCAGTACACGCTCATCGGACCGGTGCCGACGGGCAATCTGATCGCGGGCGTCTTCCCGGAGTACGCCTTCACGATCAATCACCCCGGCGTGCAGGTCTTCGCGGGCGAGTGCTACTGGGTCTCGATCGAGAACCGCCTGCCACCGCCGCCGGACGGGAACTGCGCGTGGTACTGGGAGCGGGGCAGCGGCGGGAACGGCATCGCGTACCGGGACAACATCCGCATCGACGAGGACCTGGCGTTCTGCATCAGCCTTCAACTGGCCAACCCGGCGACGGCGTGCCAGTTGCCCGCGCCTCCGAGCAACGACACCTGCGCGGGCGCGATCGTCGTGCCATGCAACAACGCCTCGATCGGTGAGGACAACCTCTTCGCCACGACCTCGGTCAACGACCCCGTCTACACCTGCAAGTTCGGCGGCGCGGGGCAGGGAGTCGGAACCATGTGGTACCGGTTCACCGCGTCGCAGACCTCGGCCCGCATCTCGCTCTGCAACAACCCCGGCGGAGACACCATCCTCGGCCTGTACAGCGGAACCTGCGGCAATCTGACCCAACGCGCGTGCAACGACGATTTCTGCGGATTCAAGTCGCAACTGTGCGCGACCGGCCTGACGGTGGGGCAGGTGTACTACATCCAGGTCGCTTCGTACGACGACGCATCGCGCGGAACCTACCGGGTCTCCGTCACCTGCCCGTGCCCCCCGGCGCCGGCGAACGATCTGTGCAGCGGCGCCACGCTCCTGGCCGTGCCGACCGCCATCGGGGGCGTCGCCGGCAACACCACGAACGCAACGGTTGACAGCAACGTTCCGGTCTGCGGGTACAGCCAGGTGAACGCGCCGGGAGTGTGGTATCGCCTCGTCGGCAACGGCCGGAACCTCACCGCATCGCTCTGCTCGACCGCCACTCAGTTCGACACCAAGATCAGCGTCTTCTGCGGCAGTTGCACCCAACTGATCTGCATCGAGAACAACGACGACGACTGCGGCCTCGCGTCCGAAGTCTCCTGGTGCAGCGAGTCGGGACGCACCTACTACATCCTGGTCCACGGCTTCAATGGGCAGGTCGGCCCCTTCGCAATCTCGGTGAGCACCGAGGCGGCCTCGTGCCAGAATCCCGAGAGTTGCACCACGTGCGACCTCGTGTGCCCCGGCAACGTCGCGGTCGAGAACGAAACCTGCGGCGGGGACAACAACGGCGGCTGCAACTCGACCCCCGTGAGAGTGCAGAACATCTCGTGCGGCCAAACCATCTGCGGCACGATGTTCTCGATCGGGAATCTCCGCGATACCGACTGGTACCAGTTCACGGTCTCGGCGCCGAGCGTGGTGACATGGGCCGTGCAGTCCGAAGCGCCGGTCGAGGCGAT
>JAEUIV010000048.1 GCA_016795005.1 Phycisphaerae bacterium | reverse complement strand
CTCCAGTTCATCGATCGTCGCGTAGGCCTGGCGCAGCGCTTCGCCGTTCGTCGCGCGCCAGTACGCGCCGCCCGTGGCCTTGGCGATGGACTTCATCAACTCCTCGTCGAAGCCACCCCCCGGCGCGATGGGCACCCTCGTGCCCCCCGCCGTCACCACGCCGCCCCGATCGTCTCCGATCCCGATCGCGTAGATCTTGATCCCCCACTCCCGGCACAACTGCGCGGCGTCGGCCGCCGCGACCTCGCCAACGTTCTCGTCGCCGTCAGTCAGGAGAACGATCACCTTGCTCTTCAACTGAAAATCAGGCCGCTTCTCCTCCTTGTTCTGGACAGCAAGTTCCTCCTCCGCCTTCTTCAGCCGCGCCGCCGCGAGCATCAACCCGTCCCCGATCGCCGTCCCGCCTTCCCAGCGGTCCTGCGCCAGTTCAATGGCGTCAACCAGTTTGACCAGCGTGCCGTGGATACGAACCAGCGGGCACACCGTCTCCGGGAAACGCGCGAACGTAACCAGCCCGAGCAAGTCCTCGGGGCGTCCCTTGAGGTCGTTCCCGTTTCCAAGGACAAACTCGCGCAGCACCTGCTTCACCACGTCGATCCGCATCATGTTTCGGCCCGAAAAACGCAAGGGCAGCTGCATGCTCGCCGAACGATCCAGCACGATCGAGATCGCGACCCCTTTCGCCGTCGTGCGCACCTCCCCGATCCCCGTCTGCGGCCGGGCGAGCGCCACGATCAGCGCCCCGGCCCCCGCCGTCGCCAGCAAACCCGGAAGCCACCACACCCGTTGACGCAGCGTCGGACGAAGCCCGGTCAGCAGGTCAACCGACGAATACCTCACCGCCGCTCGCGCCCGCGACCGCCCGCTCCACCACGCCACCAACGGCACCAGCAGCAGCAGCGACAAGGCCCATGGAGTCGCCAGGATCATGCGCCGACACCTCCCGACGGCACATCGATCCGCACCACTTTCTCCACGTCCCGAGTGCGCTCGACAAACTCGCGCACCGTCGCCGCGACCCCCTCCGCCTCGGGCGTGCTGGGGATCACCGCCGCGAACTTCACGAGGTCGCAGTGCCCGAGAAACCTTCGCAGCACGCGAACATCCTCTTCCATCAGCGCCGACGACGACCGCGTCTCAGCAAGAAACTCCTCCGTCGTCCGTTCGGGCGCATGCAGCCCGAAACGATCCTCGATGTACCGGCGCAGGATCAACGAGGCTTCCTCGTAGAACTCCTTGAATCGCCCCGCCTCGACCAGTTTCCTCGACATGAGTTCGCTCATCCGCCGCAACGCGACCTCGTGCGCGGGCGCGAACACCGGCTCCGGCCCGCGCGCCGCGCGCCGTCGCCGCGCCGCGATGAACCACGCCGTGCCGGCGAGCAACACCGCCAATCCTCCGAGCGACCACCACACCCACACCGGCGTCTCGTACGGCGGATCGACCACCGGCTTCGCCGCCGCCATCTCCTCCTCACCAGCCTTCAACACCGACGCCACGGCGATCTTGACCGCCTCCGTCCGAACAGGTTCCGGCGCCGCCCGCGACCCGCCGGACGCTTCCTTGTTCGCGTCCTTCTCCGTCGCCTCGACCGTGATCGGCCCGACCGCGTACTCGCCCGCGAGGAACGGCTCGACAACCCACTCACGAACCACGAGGCTCGAACCGCCCTCGGCCAGGCGTGCGTCAAACCGCGAATCCACAACGCTCAACCCCTCGGGGAGCGACTTCGACAGGTCAATTTCCTTCACGCTCAACCCCGGAGCCAGCCTCGCTTCGAGCCGAACAACCGACCGCCCCGCCGTTGTGATCGCCGTTGGGTCAACGCTGAGCGTCACACGGATCGGCCCGTCTCCCCCCACCGACTGGACCGACCGCGTTGAACCCGCGGACCGCGCGCTCCCGGCGCGGTCACAGCCGACGACCACCAGGAGCGCCGCCAAAACCCACGGCACGATGAACCAGCCCGACCTCACCGCCGCTTCTCCCTCCTCCTGAAAAGTTCGACAAGCGTGTGGACGTACGGCTCGGTTGGTGAGACCTCGATCTCATCCACCCCCACACGCCGCAGCCGATCCCGGAGTGACTTCCTCCGCCTTGACATCAGCGCCTCGAACTCCCGCCGCGCCCGCGTGCTCCCCGTATCGATGACCAGCCGCCGCCCGGTTTCAACATCCTCGACCTCGACCAGTCCCGCGCCCGACAGGGGCATGCGATGCTCCCGTTCGTCGATCATCCGCGCCGCGATGATGTCGTGACGCCGGCTCATCAGCCTCAACTGCGTTTCAAGACCCGTCCCGCCGACCCCCGCACCCGACGCGCGGACCCACGCCCCTTCCGGCACCAGGAAGTCCGAGACCAGGAACACAATCGACCGCCGCTTCAATACGCGGCCGAGATGCTCGAGCGCCCCCCCGATGTCGGTCCCGCTCCGAGCGCGGGGGGTGAACTCCAGCAACTCCCTCAGGATCCGCAGCACGTGCTTCCGCCCCTTCGCCGGCGGAACATACATCTCGATGGTGTCCGTAAAGATCACCAGGCCGACCTTGTCGTTGTTCTTGGTCGCCGCCAGCGCCACCACGCCGCACAACTCCGCCGCCGCTTCGCTCTTGGTCCGGTTCCCGCTCCCGAATCGCTCCGAGCCAGACAGGTCCACCGCCAGCACGACCGTCAGCTCGCGCTCCTCGACGTACCGCTTGATGAAGGGGGTTCCCTGCCGCGCTGTCACGTTCCAGTCGATGTTCCGCACGTCATCGCCCGGCTGGTACTCGCGGACTTCGCTGAACTCCATCCCGCGACCGCGGAACGCCGACGAGTATTCCCCGGAGAACACCTCGCTCACCGACCGCCGCATCGCGATCTCGAGCTCGCGCACTTTCTTCATCAGTTCTTCGGTCAGCATGTTTCAGGCACCACACGGGACAACCAGGCCGCGCGAAAACGGATCGCTTCCGCCGTCACTCAGGGCACCGCCACCCCATCCAACACGCGCTTCACCACGTCATCGCTCGTCATCCCCTCCGCCTCCGCCTCGTACGTCGGGATGATCCGGTGCCGCAGCACGTCCAGCGCGATGCTCTTCACGTCCTGCGGCGTCACGTACCCGCGCCCATCCAGGAACGCGTGCGCACGTGACGCCACCGTCAGCGCGATCGTCGCACGGGGCGACGCCCCGAACTCGATCAACTTCTTCGCATCGATCTTGTACGCCTCGGGCGTGCGCGTCGCCTGCACGATGTCCACCACGTAGTCCTTCACCTTGTCGTCCACGTACACCTGCTCGACCACGCCGCGCGACGCTCGGACCTCTTCGAGCGAGACCACCGGGTCGATCGCCGGAGGCGCCCCCGATGTCATCCGGTCCAGCACGCGACGCTCCTCCTGCTTGCTCGGGTACGTCACCTTCAACTTCAGCATGAACCGGTCCACCTGCGCCTCGGGCAGCGGATAGGTCCCCTCCTGCTCGATCGGGTTCTGCGTCGCCAGCACCAGGAACGGCGAGGGCAGCGGATACGTCTCATCCCCGATCGTCACCTGACGCTCCTGCATCGCTTCCAGCAACGCGCTCTGCACCTTCGCCGGCGCGCGGTTGATCTCGTCCGCCAGCACGATGTTCGCGAAGATCGGCCCCTTCCGGGGCGTGAACGCCCCCTCGCGAGGGTTGTAGATCAGCGTGCCCACAAGGTCCGCCGGAAGCAGGTCGGGCGTGAACTGCACCCGCGCAAACTTGGCATGAATCGCGCGTGCCAGCGTGCTCACCGTCAACGTCTTCGCAAGCCCGGGCACGCCCTCCAGCAAAACGTGCCCGTTGCACAGCAACCCGATCATCAGCCGGTCGATCATGTGCCGCTGGCCCACGATCACCCGCTCAACGGACGAGATCAGGGTCTGGATCGCCTTGCTGTGCTCCTGCACCTGTTTCGCGATTGATTGCACATCGGTCGTCATGAATCTTCCTTCTGCGTGGTCTGAAGCCCCGAACGACCCACCGGGGCGGTCGGGGGACACCCTTCTACCAACGACGCCGAATCCCGCCGCACCAGTCACGGGTATCCACAAGCCCACCCCCCGGAGACGCTGGACAGCCCCCCACCCACAGGAGTCCCGCCATGTCAAACCCTCCCGCCCCCGCCTTCGACCGCCGCGACGCGCTCGTGCTCCTCGGCTCCGCAGGCCTCGCCATGATGGCCGCCAAGGCGAACGCCCAGCCCGCCAACGACGCACACAACGCCCCAGACCTCTCCTCGGTCTTCGGCTGGGACGCCGCCAAGGGCGAGTACACCCTCCCGAAACTCCCCTACCCACACGACGCCCTCGAGCCCCACCTCGATAAGGCCACGATGGAAATCCACCACTCCAAGCACCATCAGGCCTACGTCAGCGGACTCAACAAGGCCCTTGCCGAGTTGAAAAAGGCGCGTGACGCCGCGGACTTCACCCTCGTCAAGCACTGGTCACGCGAAATCGCCTTCCACGGCGGAGGCCACGTCAACCACTGCCTCTTCTGGGCAACCATGGCCCCACCCGGTCCGGGCGTGGGCGGCGAACCAACGGGCGACCTCGCCGCCGCCATCACCCGCGACTTCGGCTCCTTCGACGCATTCAGCAAGCACTTCCAGGCCGCCGCCGCTGCCGTCGAAGGATCAGGCTGGGCGTGGCTCGTTCACGACCACGTCGCCCGACGCCTCATGATCCAGCAGATGGAGAAACAGCAGAACCTGCTCGTCACGATGGTCACCCCGCTCCTCGGCTGCGATGTCTGGGAGCACGCCTACTACCTCAGGTACCAGAACAAGCGCGCCGATTACGTCAAGGCCTGGATGAACGTCATCAACTGGCCGGTGGTCGAAAAGATGTACGCGCACATCGCCGGATGACCGCGTCCCCACCCTCACGGCTCCCGCCGCGGCGGCTCGTCGGGGCGCCGCTTGAGCACCGCCCGCGCCGTCTCACGGACCAGGTCGCTCTCACGCTCGTCCCGCGCGATCTCCTCCAAACGCCGGACCAGGGGCCCATGCGCCCCCGCGAACAGCGCGTTCCCCGCCACGACCAGCGCGTTCCGCTTCCACATGTCCAGCTTCGCACGCTTCATCGCCGAACCCGACAGCGCGGCCCGGCGATCCCCTTCGGTCCACCCGAGCACCTCGAGCAGATCGAATGAATCGTGCCGAGGAGTGTACGCGGGATTCACCCGCACCCCGGGGCCTTCGCCCCTCGGATCGTCGCGCCGATCTCGATTATGCGGGCACACCTCCTGGCAGATGTCGCACCCGAAAAGCCAATCGCCGACCGCGGCGTGAAACTCTTCGGGGATCGCTTCACGCCGCTCGATCGTCAGGTAACTGATGCACCGCCGAGCATCAACTTCGTATGGGGTGATCGCCCGCGTGGGGCATGCGTCGATGCATCGCGTACACGTGCCGCAGTGGTCGGGAACGACGCGCTGCTCCGCCGGCGGCGAGAGGTCAAGCGTCGTCAGGATGCCCCCCAGCACCATCCATGACCCGAGTTGCGGATGGATCACGAGCGTGTGCTTCCCGATCCATCCCAGCCCGGCGCGCACGGCGTGTTCGCGCTCCAGTACCGGCGCGGTATCGACGAACGCACGAAACTCCGCCTGGGGGAACCGCCCGCGCAGGAGATCGCAGAGAGAGTGCAATCGCTTCTTGACCACATCGTGGTAATCATCCCCGCGCGCGTACCTCGCGATTCTCCCCCTCTCCGCCGCGCCGGTCGATCGTTGTGCGGACACGGGCGCGCCCTGCCCCCTCGCGTACACATCCCCCACCATGATCACGCTCTTCGCCCCCGCGAGCACGAGCGACGGGTCCATCCGTGCCTCGGCATGGCGCGCGAGCCACTCCATCGAGCCATGCTTCCCCGCACGAAACCACGCAAGCAGCGCCTCTCGATGGTCCGTCGCGCGAGCCGCGCTGATTCCCGCGCACGCGAACCCCATCCCATGGCACAACGACACAACCTCGCGCCCGAGTTCGGAGAAACCTTCACTCACGACGAAATGCTACTTCGAGCACGCGGCTGTTCGCCGCCACGATCGAGGCCCCCGGCCTCCACCCCTTCAAACCGCCATCGCGGGCGCCGCGGATTGGAACGCGGCCGGACGGTGCATCACCCCGCCGCCCCCGGTCCAGTCGGCCAGCAACTTCGCCGCGCCGGGCATCACCTCCTCGGCTGCCGCCAACTCGGGCAGCCAAGCGCGGTCCCACGTGTACACCGCCCAGGGATCGGTGCCCCACGCCTGGTCCGCTCTCTGCACCGCGCCAAGAAACGCACGCAGAGGCACGTCGCCGGTTCCCAGCCGGCAGACCTTCCCGGCGCGCTGATCACGCACCCGCGCCACGCGGAGCCATCGACCGAGAGATTCCACCCCCGCCGACGGATCCTCACCGACCAGCCAGGCGGTGGCCGCGTCGTAACTCGCCGCCAGTTGCGGCTGGCTCACGCGACGGATGATGTCCACGAGGTCCACCGCCGTCGGAAACGTCCCCCCGTTCTCGATCAGGATCGTCACGTCCCGGTTGCGAGCGTAATCGCACACACGTCCCAGCCGATCACACACCCGCCGAAAAAGGCTCTTCTTCGATTCGCCGACGGGCCCCTCGAACCCGAACACGCGAACATACGGCGCGCCGACATTCGCCGCCACCGCGACCATGTGCTTTCCCTCATTCACGCTCGCCTCGCGCGCGGAGAGCAGGTTGCCCACGATCGGCGGCCGGATCGGCGCATCAAAACGCACACCCGTCGCGATCCCCGCCAGGGCCACCCCCGCTTCCCGAAATAATCTGCGTACCTTCACGCCGCTCGTCAGCGCGGGGTCACACGCGAACTCCGTCCCACCTTCGCCGAACGAGCGCAGTTCCACCCCCATGAACCCCCACTCCGCGGCCGAAAGAGCCGCGCGATCAAGAGTCCATGTCGGACAGGCCACCGTGCTGAATGCGGATCGGATCATGCCGCGAATAGTAACGAACCGCGCCCGCCTCCAACCCGTGTTCGCCTCTCCGTCGCAAACTACTCGCTCCCGCCCCGGCTCTGCAGCGTCACCGGGATCGTCACTTCCTTCCCGTCACGCACGACGACAATCTCCACCACGTCCCCCGGCTTATGGTCCCGCAGCCGCTGCATCATCGCGCCCGCGTCAGCCAACTCCTCGCCTCCCCACCTGATGATCCGGTCCCCCTTCAGGATCGCCGCCTTCTGCGCCGGAGTGTTCTCCATCACGTCGCCGACCATCACCCCCGGCTCTTCGCCGGAATAATCGCCGGGCATGACCCCCAGCCGCACACGGGCGTTGCCGCGCCCCGGCCCGGACTGGGTTCCCACCGTCTGCTTCACCGTCAGCGCCTCACGCCGCCCCGCCAACACCCACGCGCACTCCTCGGCCAACGAGACGACACGCAACGCCCCCTCCACATTGATCTTCTCCGCCGTATCGCTCGGCTTGTGGTAATCACGGTGCAAACCCGAGAAGAACGCCAGCACCGGCGAACCCGCCTTGTGGAACGTCGCGTGGTCGGACGGACCGATCCCGCTCTTCACCTGGCTCACCTTCAACCCGCTCCGCTCGAACACAGGCCCGAGCAACGCGGGGAACTCCTCCGCCGTTCCCATCCCTGAAACTTCCACCTCGTCGTTCTTCACCCGGCCGATCATGTCCATGTTCAGCATCGCGACGACCTTGGTGCTGTCGATCGGCGTGTTCTTGATGAAGTGCTCCGAGCCGAGCAAACCCATCTCCTCGCCGCCGAAACCGAGAAACAGGACGCTTCGAGCCGATTCACCCTCCCCCATCGCGTCGTAGCGTGCTTTCAAACGCTTCGCCAGCATGATGAGGCCCACCGTCCCAGAAGCGTTGTCGTCCGCTCCGGGATGCAGCTTCCCCTGGTCGTTCGGGTTGCTCCCTCCGACATACCCGTACCCCAGGTGATCGTAGTGCGCGCCGATCACCACGTACTCGCCGGACAAATCCCCCTTCCCTTTCAGCACCGCGCCGATGTTGTTCGAGTCCATCTTCGCGCGATCGACGTCCACTTCCATGCTGAACACCGCCGACACCTTCATCGCGAGCGCCCCGTGCCCCCCCTCGTCAGCGATCTTTCGCAGGTCCATGATGCCGCGCCCCTCCGTGTCCGCGGTCTTCAGCAACTCCTTCGCCCGATCCGCGGAGAGCATCACCGCCGGCACCCCGATCGGCTTTCCGAACCGAGTGGACTTCACCGTTTCGAGCGTCCGCGAGCGCGGGTCCTTCACGCCGGGAGGGTTCACAAGGATCACCCCTTCCGCGCCGCGCGACACCGCCGCCGCCATCTTGGGCATCCACTCAGCATGACGGCTCCAACCATCAAAGTTCGACCACCGGCTCTCACCCTTCTCATTCACCGGCTCGTAGCGCAGCACCACCGCGATCTTGCCCTTCAGATCGTCCCCGGCCTTGTACGACGAGTAGCCATTCGGCCCTTCCTCGATCGAATACCCCACAAACACCAAAGGCCCACGCGCCGCGCCCTTGCCCGAGTACACCAGCGGATTGAAATCCTTCTCGACCTCAAGCACTCGCGCTTTCTCGTCCACGCTGAAACTCGCTTCCGCCGTCTTCACCTGCACATCGCCCGGGACACTGAACGGCTGAAGAAACCCCTCGACGTTCGCCGGAGTCCGTTCACCCGACGCCCCCGCGGAGACCGCGAACGCCGGCTCAAGTCCGATCGCCTTCAGGTGAAACGCCACATACTCCGCCGCCAACCGGCCGCCGCGAGTATCCGCCGAACGACCCTCGAAGAACGGGTCCGACAGCGTCGTCACGTGCTGATGGAACTCAAGCGCCTCCGCCCCGGCCCCGGAGAGCGCCTCCTGCATCGACGTGGGACGCCCCACCGACGCGGCCGCCGCAACCGAAACCAGAACCATCGCCGCCAGTTTGTTGAACTTCATGGCGTTCATCGTACCGATCGAACCGCCGATGGCCTCAGATCCACGAGAGAATCCGCCTACAAAGTCCGAACCGCCCCGCCTCGCGTACACTCTCTGCCCTCACGATTCAGGGCTTGTGCCGCACATCGAACAACCATCCCGTCATACCTGAACCGACCGGGAAACACCCCGGCCACGATCTCGGAGCCTCCATGTCACCCACCGCCTCGATCACCGAACCCCGCGCCGGAGCAACGCCGCATCACGCATCCGTCCTCGACGCTTCCGACACCTTCGTCCGGCGCCACCTCGGCCCCTCCGAAGCCGAGATCCACGAGATGCTCGCCGCGATGGGCTACCGCACCCTGTCGGACTTCTCCGACGCGGTCGTCCCCGAAGCCATTCGACTGAAGAAGCCGCTCAACCTGCCCGGTGCTTCGCACCTACGAGGCGAGCACGAGACCCTCGCCGAACTCCGCGCCCTCGCTTCGCGAAACCAGACCTTCCGTTCGATGATCGGCATGGGCTACCACGATTGCATCACGCCCCCGGTCATCCTCCGGAACATCCTCGAAAACCCCGGCTGGTACACCCAGTACACCCCGTATCAGGCGGAGATCGCCCAGGGACGACTCGAAGCCCTCCTGAACTTCCAGACCATGGTCGCCGACCTCACGGGCCTTCCCCTCGCCGGCGCTTCGCTCCTCGATGAATCGACCGCCGCCGCCGAGGCGATGGGGATGTGCTACGCCAGCGCGGGAGGGCACGACGCCGGCCGGGCCTTCTTCATCTCGCAGGACTGCCACCCACAGACCATTTCACTTCTCAAGACTCGCGCGCATTTCCTCAGGCTCGATCTCGTCGTCGGCGACGTGAGCCGGATCAACTGGGAAGCCAAGTCATTCTGCGGCGTGCTCCTCCAGTATCCCACCACCGACGGCCGGGTTCAGGACTATCGCTCGATCTGCGAACAGGCCCATGCAAAGGGCGCCATGGTCGTCGTCGCGACCGACTTGCTGGCGCTCACGCTGCTTACACCGCCGGGCGAGTTCGGCGCGGACGTCGCCATCGGCTCCGCCCAGCGCTTCGGCGTCCCGATGGGCTTCGGCGGACCGCACGCCGCCTTCATCGCCACCAAGACGGAGCACGCACGCAAACTCCCCGGCCGCATTATCGGCGTCTCGCGCGATGCACAGGGAAACACCGCCTACCGAATGGCCATCCAGACAAGAGAGCAGCACATCCGCCGCGAAAAGGCGACCAGCAACATCTGCACCGCCCAGGCCCTCCTCGCCATCATGGCCGGCATGTACGGCGTGTACCACGGCCCGGAGGGGCTTCGTCGAATCGCCCAACGAACCCATGCCTTCGCCTCACTCATCGCCGCCGCCCTCAAGAAATCCGGTCATGAGGTCCTCCACGACACCTTCTTTGACACCATCCGCGTCCGCCCCAAGGGCCTCGCCGCCGCCAAGGTGATCGAGAACGCCCGAGCCCGCCGGATCAACTTCCGCGATTTCGGCGACGGCACCATCGGCCTCACGACCGACGAGACCACTTCGCGCGAAGACGCCGCGAACGTGCTCGCCTCGTTCGACTCGGCCGCAAAGCCGATCTCACCCGCCGACATCGATGCCCTCGCCTCCACGGTCCGAACCGCATTCCCCGATCCACTCGCACGGCAATCCGGTTTCATGACCCACGGCGTGTTCAACACCTACCACTCCGAGACGGAGATGCTCCGATACATCTTCCGGCTCCAGGGACGCGACCTCTCCCTCGCTCACAGCATGATCCCGCTCGGTTCATGCACGATGAAACTCAACGCCACCAGCGAGATGATCCCCGTCACCTGGCCGGAGTTCGGTCGGCTCCATCCCTTCGCGCCAGAGTCACAGGCGGCGGGATACTTCGAGATGTTCGAACGACTCGAACAATGGCTCGCGGAAATCACGGGGTTCGCCGCCGTCTCGCTCCAGCCCAACGCGGGCGCCCAGGGTGAATACACCGGCCTCCTCGTCATCCGCGCCTATCACGAATCACGAAACCAGGGCCACCGCGACATCTGCCTGATCCCCACCAGCGCCCACGGAACCAACCCCGCCTCCGCCGTCATCGCCGGTTTGAAAGTCGTCGCCGTCAAGTGCGACGAAAAGGGGAACATCGACCTGCAGGACCTCCGCGCACGCGCCGCCGAGAACAAGGATCGGCTCGCCGCGCTCATGGTCACCTATCCCTCGACCCACGGCGTCTTCGAAGAGGGGATCAAGGACATCTGCGCCATCATCCACGAGCACGGCGGGCAGGTCTACATGGACGGCGCCAACATGAACGCGCAGGTCGGACTCACAAGCCCAGGAACCATCGGCGCGGATGTCTGCCACCTCAACCTGCACAAGACCTTCTGCATCCCCCACGGCGGCGGCGGGCCGGGGATGGGACCGATCGGCGTCGCCGCACACCTCGCGCCGTTCCTCCCGACGCACTCCGTCTCACCGTACCGGTTCACGCAGGCCCCGGCTCGCAACGCGACGCCCGGTTCGCACCTCGGCAACATCGCCGCCGCCGCCTACGGCTCCGCGTCCATCCTCACCATCTCCTACATCTACATCGCGCTCATGGGCGCCGAGGGGCTGAAGAAGGCGACGCAGGTCGCCATGCTCAACGCCAACTACATGGCGCATCGCCTCAACAAGCATTACTCCGTGCTGTACACCGCAAGGAACGGCCGCTGCGCTCACGAGTTCATCCTCGACTTCCGACCCTTCGAAGAATCCGCCGGGATCAAGGTCGAAGATGTCGCCAAGCGACTCCAGGACTACGGCTTCCACGCACCCACCATGTCATTCCCCGTCGCCGGCACACTCATGATCGAGCCGACCGAGAGCGAATCAAAAGAAGAATGCGACCGACTCTGCGACGCGCTCATCGGCATCCGCGAGGAAATCGAGGAGATCGCCTCCGGGCGGATGAGCCGCGACGACAACGCCCTCAAGAACGCCCCGCACACCTACCACATGGTCAGCGCCGACGAATGGACGCACCCCTACTCACGACGCCACGCGGCGTTCCCCGCTCGCGCGCCGTGGGTCAAGGATCACAAGTTCTGGCCGCCCGTGGCACGCGTGGATAACCCTTTCGGCGACCGCAACCTGGTCTGCACCTGCCCGCCGATGGAAACCTATTCGCACGAAGCCTGAACTCGAACTCACCGATCGCTCGGCTGGGTGATCCATCGCCGAGCCGCATGCGCCACCTCGTCATCGTCCGTAGGCCAGTCACCGATCGCCACTCTTTCATCCGGCGCGATTCCGTCCGGGAACGCCCGCCCGAATCGGTCCGCCATGACCGACACCGGCAGGATCAGCACCGAGCCGTCGGACAGCGTGTAGCGCTGCGTAACCGTTGACAGCCGACCCGTGTGCTCGCCGAAGGACCGCACGTTGGGCAAAGCGCTGAATGCAATCGCCAGCGCCTCGCCGCTGCTCATCGTCCACGGGCCGAGCAATACCGCGATCTTCGCCCCGGGAACCACCAGCGGAGCGTCCTCCTCGCGCGGAAGCGATAACTGCACCTGCCGGCCGGAGCCGTGATCGATCCAGGCTTCGCCGCCCGAGACTCCAAAGGTGGCGACCACGCGCCCTCCGCTGATTGATGTCAGGTGGACCCCGTCGCCGAGCAGGGGCCTCATGCCGAGAAACATCGGCCACATCGTGCCTCCGCCGTTCAGACGCAGGTCGATGATCCAGCCACGCGGCGAATCCTGGGCCAACGCGGCGATCACGCTTCGCGACTTCTTCGCGTACGCGCGCAGCACCGCCGCGTCCGCATCGCCACGCAACGGCACCATCACGTACGCGATCTCATCGTTCAACATGCGACCGACCGGCTCTTCCGGGATCGTCGGGGTCGCACGCGGTGCATCGGTCGAACGCGAGGCGGTGCTTGCAGATGGAGTCGGAGGAGTCGCCGGAAGAAAGCGCGCGTGCGGATCATTCAACGCCGACACGGCCTCCTCAATCAGGGGCCACGCGTCTTTCGCCGGAGCGCCCGCGTCGATCTTCTCTTGGAGCCGCGAAGCCAGTTCATCCCAACCAATCCGTTCACGCCCCAGGGCCTCGTTGCGCATCGCCGTAATCGCCTCGATCAACACGCGCCGGCCGTTGGGCATCTGGGCATCCGCCCCCGGAACGTGCGGCGACGCGCAGCCGAGCGCCACCGCGAGTTGCGCCGTCAGACATCCCGCGGTCCAGCGATTGAAGCGACTCGTTGCCATGGAGGTAGTATGCCAGCCTGCGCACCAGCAACACCAGCGAGGCACACAAAATGAAGCAACTTCTGCTTGTCATCTTCGCCGCCGCGATCGCGGCGCCGGCCCGCGCGGGCGACGCAACAGCCGACTTCGCCCGCCCCGTCTCCACCTACTCCATCGTCGCCCGCGACGCCGCAACGGGAGAGATGGGCGTCGCCGTGCAATCGCACTGGTTCAGTGTCGGACCGATCGTCCCCTGGGCCGAAGCCGGGGTCGGCGCCGTCGCAACCCAATCGCTCGTAAAGGTCTCCTACGGCCCGGACGGACTGCGCCTCATGCGCGAGGGCGCCGCCGCCACCGACGCGCTCGCGCAACTCATCCGGCAGGACGACGCCGCCGCCGTGCGCCAGGTCGCCATGGTCGACGCAAAGGGAAATGTCGCCACGCACACCGGCGAGAAATGCATCGCGGAAGCGGGATTCGAGCACGGCACGGCACCGGACGGCTCCGTCTACTCCGCGCAGGCAAACCTCATGCGAACCGACCAAGTCCCCGCCGCCATGGCCGACGCATTCGAATCGGCCCCACCCGGCACGCCGCTCGCGGAGCGATTGATCCGCGCGCTCCACGCCGCGGAATCCGCCGGCGGAGACGTGCGCGGCAGGCAATCGGCCGCCATCGTCGTCGTCCGCGCCGTCGCGTCGGGAAACTCGTGGGAAGACCGCGTCGTCGATCTCCGGGTCGAGGATCACCCCACGCCCGTGGACGAACTCGACCGTCTCCT
>JAEUIV010000021.1 GCA_016795005.1 Phycisphaerae bacterium | reverse complement strand
GTGCTGCGAAACATCGTTCCAAGCATGTTCCACCGCCGACTCTGGCTTCTCTTCCTGGGAGTCGCCGCCGTCGGATTCATCTACTCCGTCCAGGCTTTCAGGCTCACCGTCGTCCGAGGCCAGGACCTCCTGACCGCCGCCGAGGGCCGCCTCGTCTCCGATCGTTGGACACCCACCGTCCGAGGCCGGATCATCGACCGCAAGGGCCGCGTCCTTGCGAAGGACGATGCCTCCTTCGACATCCTCGTGGACTACCCGGTCATCACCGGCGAGTGGGCCTGGAACCGCGCCGCACGCGACGCCCGCCGGACTCACCGCGCCCAGTGGCCCACGCTGAAACCCGCCGAACGAGAAGACCGCATCCGCGAAGCCCTTCCCGCCTACCAGGCACAACTCGATGCGATGTGGCGCGAACTCGCCGCCGCCCTCGACCGCACACCCGCCGAGATCGAGGAACGAAAGGCCGAGATCCGGCGCGACGTCCAGACCCAGGCCATCGCCGTCTGGAGCCGATGGCTCGAACAGCGACGCAAGGAGGAATCACACCGCGAACGACCCGGCGACGACATCACGC
Organism: Phycisphaerae bacterium; assembly: GCA_016795005.1. Lineage (GTDB taxonomy): Bacteria > Planctomycetota > Phycisphaerae > Phycisphaerales > UBA1924 > JAEUIV01. Next base: position 2,905 of record JAEUIV010000021.1, on the reverse strand, counting down.
TCGCGGATGTCCAGCGACCGCTCAGCCTCCACGTCGAACCCCACGTCATCGCGCGCGGCGTCGACGAGCACATCGGCTTCGAAGCGCGACGACTCGCCCAGCGATACCCCGGCATCCGCGTCGAAGCCGCCGGAAAACGATCGTACCCCTTCGAGGTCATGCGCGTCCCCGTCGACCGCTCCACGTTCCCCGCCCCCATGCGGCCGCCGCCGCGCGCCGACGATCAGCCCGCCGAAACACTCCAAATCGAAGGCGTCGCTACGCACGTCCTCGGCTGGATGCGCGGCCTCCACTCCGAAGACATCGCTTCCAGGCCTCGCATCAACCCGGACTCGGGCGAAGTCGATCCGGCCCACTACCAGTCCGGCGACCGCGTCGGCGCCACGGGCCTCGAACGAGGCTACGAGGAAACACTCCGCGGACAACGCGGGCGACGCACCGTCAGGCTCGATCGGCCCGCCGGCGACCCCGACTCCGAGGAAATCATCGACCCGGTCCCCGGACGCGACATCAACCTCACCATCGACATCAATCTCCAGGCGCGCGTCCAGTCACTCATGGACCCGAGGCTCGGGCTGGCCGCCGTCCAGCCGTGGCACCGCCCCGCCGCCATCCCGCCCGGACAGCCCGACCCCCTCCCCGTGGGCACGCCGCTCAACGGAGCCGCCGTCGTCTACGAGGTCGATACGGGCGAGATCCTCGCCATGGTCTCGACACCCACGTTCACGCGCGAAACGTTCCAGCAGAACACCCGGTCGATCCTCGAAGACAAGATCAACGCCCCCTGGGTCAACCGCGCCATCGCCAAGCCCTTCCCGCCCGGATCAATCGTCAAGCCGATCGTCCTCGCCGGCGCCGTCACCGACGGCCGGTACTCCCTCTCACAACCGATCGAATGCACCGGACACCTCATCCCCGACAAGCCCGAGCGATATCGCTGCTGGGTCTTCAAGCAGTTCCATAACACGCACTCCGCGCTCATGGGCGGACCGCTCCGCGCGCCCGAAGCCATGGCCGTCTCGTGCAACATCTTCTTCTACACCCTCGGCCGGGAACTCGGACCCGAACGAATCGCAAAGTGGTACCACAACTTCGGCGTCGGGGAACCATTCAACCTCCGCATCGGCGACGAATACCCGGGAGTCGCCGGCGTTGTCCCCAAGTCGGAAAAATACGGCCTACCGCACGCCATCCTTATGGGTATCGGCCAGGGACCGGTCGCCTGGACTCCACTCCACGCCGCGGAGGCCTACGCCATCATCGCGCGCGGCGGACTCCACCTCCTCCCGCGTCTCAACCGCGACGAATCCCCGCGAGCCGTCGATCTCAAGATCGACCCAAGGGCGCTCGACGCCGCCATCGAGGGTCTCCGCCTCTCCGTCAACGACAACATCGGCACCGGACACCACCTCAACTTCCCCGACGGAACCCGCGAACCGATCTTCACCCGGCGCGAAAACATCGAAATCGCTGGGAAAACCGGCACCGCCGAGGCGCCCGACATCCTCGCCGACCTCGACCCCGCTTCACCATCCGCGCGCGAAATCCTCCGCGAGGGGGACCATTCATGGTTCGTCGTCATGGTCGGGAAAAAGGGAGGCCGAGCCAAGTACATCATCTCCGTCGTCATGGAATACGCCGGCTCAGGCGGAAAAGTCTCCGGCCCCATCTGCAACCAGATCATCAACGCCCTCATCGCGGAGGGCTACTTATGACCGGCGCCACCCGCCTCCCACCGCCGTGCCGGGAAAACGCCCCCGACTCGTCCAGTGACGGAGGCGGCGTCACATGACCATCGAAGCCATACGCACCGTCTCTTCCGCGATCGCCAAGTCGCGCATCACCCTCTTCCACTTCGGCTGGATCGTCCTCTTCGCCACCCTCGGCCTGGTCATCATCGGCGTCACCGCCATCGACCTCGCACGACCCGACGGCGCGAACGCCCTCGCCGCGGACGCCAAACGTCAACTCGTCTTCCTCGTCATCGGCCTCACCGCCGCCGCCATCGCCGCCGTCCCGCACCAGCGCCTCCTCGCCATCCTCGCCTGGCCCGCCATGATCGCCGTCCTCGCCCTCCTCGTCTTCCTCATCCTCCCCTTCGTACCGGCGTCCATCGTCTCGCCGCGCAACGGCGCCCGATGCTGGATCAACCTCGGATTCACCGACATCCAGCCGAGCGAACTCGGCAAGGTCACGTACGTCATGGTCCTCGCCTATTACCTCCGCCACCGGAGCAACCACCGCACGCTCATGGGCCTCATTCCCCCGGCGCTCATCGCCGCCGTCCCCATGGGACTCATCCTCCTCCAGCCCGACCTCGGCACCGCCTCGCTCTTCATCCCGACACTCGTCGCCATGCTCGTCGTCGCCGGTGCGCGCATGGCGCACCTCATCAGCACCACGCTCCTCGGCGGAGCCTTCCTCCTCGGCGTCGTCCTCGCAAGCCTCTGGTTCGCGCGCAGCGACCAATACCCGCTCCTCAAGAAATACCAGGTCGAACGCATCGAATCCGCCCTCGACCTCGCCAAGGGCGACACGCGACGCGCCAGCGACCGAGGATTTCAGGGACAGGCCGCTCTCGTCGTCGCCGGCTCGGGGGGACTCACCGGGCACACCTCCGAACGCAGCCGCGCCCTCGTCCAGTTCTCGGGACTCCCCGAACGCCACAACGACATGATCTTCGCCGTCGTCGTCAATCGCTTCGGCTTCTTCGGCGCGGTCGCCGTCATCAGCCTCTACCTCGCGTGGATCGGCGGAGCGCTCCTCGTCGCCGGCGCGTGCAAGGAGCCTTTCGGCCGCCTCGTCGTCTCGGGCTTCGCCGCCATGGTCGCCACACAGATGACCATCAACATCGGGATGAACCTCGGGCTGCTCCCCATCACCGGCATCACCCTCCCATTCGTCT
>JAEUIV010000011.1 GCA_016795005.1 Phycisphaerae bacterium | reverse complement strand
TTCCGTGCTCGTCGCGACGGTCGAGCGCGGGTTGCTGCCGCTCGATCTCTGTTCGATGGCGATGGTGGGCGGCAGCCCCTCGATGTTCTCGACATCGGGCTTCTTGAGCTGGTCGAGGAACTGCCGGGCGTACGCCGACAGTGATTCCATGTACTTCCGCTGCCCCTCCGCAAAGATGGTGTCGAAGGCGAGCGAAGATTTGCCCGACCCGGACAGGCCCGTGATCACCACGAGGCAATCGCGCGGAATGTCAACATCCAGCCCCTTCAGGTTGTGCTCACGCGCGCCGCGCACGCGGATCGCGCGCGAGGCGTCGGGAGCGCGGCGCGGCTCGACACGCCGGGTCTCGACGAGCGCAGGCTCGGGACGCGCGGCAGGATTCGACTTTGACTTCTTCGGCTTGGGCAATGCGGTCGCGCGGGGCACGGGGCGGGGTCTCCCTCTCCTCAAACGGGCGGGCATCATAGTCGCGCGAGAACGGCCCGCCGCCGGAAGAGATCCGCGATGTTTTCCGCCGGGTGAACCCGGCTTCGCCCCTCGCTGCTACCCGCTCATCTTCTTCCTCTTCCTCACCCGGGTCCCGGGCATCCCGGGCTTCGGCTTGTCCGCTCCGGGGCGATCGGGTTCGAGGTCCGTCCGGCGGACCTTCGCCCCCTCGCGCAGCATCGCCGGGTTTTCTTTCAGTTTGTTGATCTGATCGCGCAACGCGGCCGCCTTCTCGAACTCCAGCGCTTGCGCCGCCTCCACCATTTCGTCGTTCAGCATCTCCAGGAGTTCACTCGCCGCCAGTTGAGGCTCCGCGGACTTCACCGCCTCGCGCGCGATCCGGCGGGCGGACAGTTCCTGCTCCATGCCCCGGCGGACCGCTTTGACGATCGTCTCCGGGGTGATGCCGTGCTCCGTGTTGTAAGCGACCTGCTTCGCGCGTCGTCGCTCGGTCTCTTCAATCGCCGCCTTCATCGCCGGCGTGACTTCGTCAGCGTAAAGAATGACCACTCCCCCGGCGTTCCGCGCCGCCCGCCCGATCGTCTGGATAAGGCTCGTCGGGCTGCGGAGGAACCCGGTCTTGTCCGCATCGAGGATGCACACCAGCGACACCTCGGGCAGGTCCAGCCCCTCGCGCAGCAGGTTCACCCCGACGAGCACATCAAAGGCCCCCTCGCGCAGATCGCGCAGGATTTCGAGTCGTTCAAGTGTTTCAATCTCGCTGTGCAGGTAGCGGACCTTCAGCCCCTCCTTGTCGAGATAGTTGGTCAGGTCCTCGCACAAACGCTTCGTCAACGCCGTGATGAGCACCCGCTCGCCCCGTGTCACGCGGACCTTGCACTCCTCGATGAGATCGGGGACCTGCCCGCTCGCCGGCCGGACGTGAAGCACCGGATCCACCAGCCCGGTGGGCCGGATGACCTGCTCGGCAATCTCTCCCCCAACGCGCTCGAGTTCATACGGAGCGGGCGTGGCGCTGACGAAGACCAGTTGCGGCGCGAGCGCCTCGAACTCTTCGAACTTCAGCGGCCGGTTGTCCAGGGCGCACGGGAGACGGAACCCGTGCTCGACGAGCACGCCCTTGCGCTGCTGATCGCCGTTGTACATGGCGCGGATCTGGGGGACAGTCACATGGCTCTCGTCGATGAACATGAGCCACTCACGGCCTCCGGGGCCGCTGCGGACGATCCCGCCGCCGGCATGGTTCTGCCCGTCCATCGAGGGGCCTCGGGTGAAGTAGTCCAGGAGTGTGAAGGGGCGTTCGCCGGGCTTGCGGCCGTCGAAATGGCGCGAATAGTTCTCGATCCCGTTGCAATAGCCGACCTCCTCGATCATCTCGAGGTCGTACTTTGTGCGCGCCAGCAGGCGCTGCGCTTCGAGCAGTTTTCCCTCCGATCGGAGTTGCAGAACGCGCTCATCGAGTTCCGCCCGGATGTTGCCCACGATCTCTTTCAACTGGTCCTCGGGGGGCACGTAGTGCTTGGCGGGGAAGACGAAGAAGGCGGTTTCCTCCGCGAGGACCTCGCCGGTCAGCGGGTTGACGAGCGCGAGGCTCTCGATGTCGTCGCCGAACATCTCGATTCGGACGGCGTGCTGCTCGTACGCGGGGTACAACTCGATGACATCGCCCCGGACGCGGTAGGTGCCGCGCTTGAAGTCGATCTCGGCCCGCTGGTACTGCATGCCGTTGAGGGCGAGGAGGAACTCGCGCCGATTGATGCGTGCCCCCTTGTGAAGCGGGAAGACCCGATCCTGGTACGCGTCGGGGGAACCGAGGCCGAAGATGCACGAAACACTTGAAACCACGATGGTGTCGGGGCGGCTGAGGAGGCTGCTGGTGGCGAGGAGGCGGAGGCGGTCGAGGTCGTCGTTGCGCGAGGCGTCCTTCTCGATGTAGATGTCGCGTGCCGGGAGGTACGCCTCGGGCTGGTAGTAGTCGTAGTAGGAGACGAAGTACGCGACCGCATTCTTCGGGAAGAGTTCCTTCATTTCCTCGTACAACTGGGCGGCGAGAGTCTTGTTGTGAGAGAGGATGAGCGTCGGGCGTTGCATCCGTGCGATGACGTGCGCCATCGTGAACGTCTTGCCCGTGCCCGTCGCGCCGAGGAGACACGCCGCCCGTTCGCCGCGACGAAGCCGGGCGGTGAGCGCTTCGATCGCCCGCGGCTGGTCGCCGGTCGGCTGATACGGGCTGATGACTTCGAAGGGGCGGTACGCCGCGCTCATGGCCCGATGATAGCGCGGGGCGCTCCGCCGCATTCCGGGCAGACGACGGATGGATCAAGCCCCCTCCGGTCGTAGCCGCACGACGGGCAGGCGAGCGGGTCCTCCCACCATGAATCTCTCCGGAAGACGCCTATCACGAGTACAGGAAGCACGATCGGCGCGAGCGGTAGGCCGATGACAAAGATGGAGATCCCGAGCACGGGGCCGAAGTTGGTCAACACGATGGCGAGCACTATGACGACCAGTTGGGTGACCACTCCGACGCCGCCGTATAGGACGGCGATGACTTTGAGCGATTTTCGCCAGAGGAATCGCCTGAGCAGCAGCGGAGTTGCGACAGCCGTCACGATCGCCGTCCAGAGTAGCGCGCCCACGCCGACCCCCAGCGCGATCAGTCCCAGTTTGACCGTCGCGCCCGTGACCACCCACCATGAAAGGAGCAGCGCGGTGCTCAGCAGAAATGTCGAGGAGCACGCGATGCCGACGGTGAACTTGAGGATCTCCAGGTTTCTTCGGCGGACGTTGGCTTTCCAGTCGTTCCGGGTCATCGCTTCATCCTCGCCACCTTGGCGTAGCGTTCGCAGGTGACCAGGTGGTCGTTGACCATCCCGATCGCCTGCATGAAGGCGTAACAAATGGTCGTTCCCACGAAGCGAAAACCCTTTCGTTTGAGGTCTTTCGAGAGCGCATCGGAGACGGGCGTCGATGAGGGGATGTCCGACATCTTCCGGCGCCGGCCGTCGATCGGCTCGCCGCCGACGAACCGCCAGAGGTAGCGCGCGAACCCGCCTTCCCCGCCGTTTGCACGCTGCACTTCGAGGAACGCGGCGGCGTTGCTGACCGCGGACTCGACTTTCAGCCGATTGCGCACGATTCCCGGATCGTCGAGCAGCCGGGCGATGCGGCGCGCGTCGAATCGTGCGACGCGCCGGGGATCAAAGTCCACGAAGACCTCGCGGTAACGGTCCCGCTTTCGGAGGATGATGTCCCAACTCAGCCCGGCCTGGGCGCCCTCCAGGACCAGGAACTCAAAGAGCGTGCGGTCATCATGCACGGGGACCCCCCACTCGCGGTCGTGGTACTCGATGGATAACTCGTCACGGGCCCAGGTGCAGCGCGGCATGTCCGAGAACCTACCACGCGGCTTGACCTGGGCTGATCCACCGGGCGGCCCGTGTGCAGGGGAAAGCGAAACAGTCCGATGACTCCACCACCCCGCTGGAGCCGTCGCGCATGGAGAGTTCCCCCGAAACCCTGCTGGTGCGCCAGCACGAGCGCCTGACGTGCAGCCTGAGGGCGCAGGCAAGCGTTGCACCGCAGTGCGGCACGCAGGTGCGCCTGGCTCGTACTCTCGGCGACGGGAGCCGAACGATCAACGCCACCGTCATCGACTGCAGCCCCGGCGGGCTGGGAATCAACTCCGGTGTGTTTTTTCCCCGATCGTCACTGATCCATGTCCGCGTCTCCTGCGGCGAAGGAGACCAGGCCGAGTCGGTGTTTGAGGAAACTCTCCGCGTTCAACGAGTGACGATGGTCGGCAGTGACCCGACGTATTACCTGGGCACCTCCTTTGCGGACAGCCCGCGTGCCGAGTCGCTGGAGCGATTGATGGCGGCGGCGCGACGGGCGTCGGCGAGCGGTCAACCGCTGAAGGGAGCCGGCGGTGCTTGATCACGATGACTTTGTGCTGGCGTCGCTCCTTGAATCCGGGCGCGTGACCGCGGAGGCCGCCGAGGCCGCGCGCCAGGAAGCGTCCCGCGAGGGGATCGCCGTCACCGAATCGCTTCTGCGGCAGGGAGTGATCGATCCACGCGGGCTGGCGATCGCGCGGGCGGAGACGTACGAGTGCCCCTTCGTGGATCTGTCGCACTTCGAGATCGACTTCACCAACTGCGGTCTGCTGCCGCGCGGAGCCGCGGATTCGCTCATCGCGTTCCCGCTCTTCGTGATGCCCGACCTGATCACGGTCGGCATGGCGAACCCCATCGACCTGCGTGCGGTGGACCAGCTGCGAGGCGCTCTCAAGTCGGACATCGAGCCGGTGCTGTGCGAGCCGGGCGCGCTGCGGGCGCTGATCGAGCGTGCGTACGCCCTCTCCGGCAACCGAGAGGAGAAGGAGGAATCCGTCGAGGCCGAGGCCTCGCCGACCCTGACCACCGGGAAAGAGCCGATCGTCGCGGCGATGAACCAGATCATCTCGCAGGCGATCGAGCGCGGCGCGAGCGACATCCACATCGGCCCGGACGAGCACGACCTGCACCTCCGGTACCGCATCGACGGAACGCTGCACGAGCAGCAGGGACCGGGGCTTTCGGCGCACTCCGGCCTCATCCGCCGACTGAAGATCATGGCGAACCTCGACCTGACCCAGACGCGCCGCCCGCAGGACGGGAAGATCCGATTCACGCACGCGGGGCGTACCGTGGACATCCGGCTGTCGATCATCCCGACGGTCTGCGGTGAGAACGCCGTGATGCGCCTGCTCACTTCGAGCGCCGCGATCCGTGGGTTTGACGAACTCGGTCTCAGCCCGGCCGCCGCCTCCGCGGTCGAGCGCGCGATGGGTCACCCGCACGGGATGATCCTCGTCACGGGGCCGACGGGTTCCGGCAAGACCACCACGGTGTACACGGGCCTCAAGAAGCTCAACACCGCCGACCGGAACATCATGACCATCGAGGACCCGGTCGAGATCCGCATGCCCCTGATCCGGCAGGTGCAGGTGAACACGGAGATCGGGATGACGTTCGCGGGCGCGCTGCGCTCGATCCTGCGACAGGACCCGGACGTGGTCTTCGTCGGTGAAATCCGAGACGAGGAGACGGCGCGCATCGCGGTTCAATCGGCGCTGACCGGGCACCTCGTGCTCTCGACGCTGCACACGAACGACGCGGCGGGTGCGATCCCCCGCTTGCGAGACTTCAACTGTCCGCCCTTCGCGATCAACGCGGCGCTGCTCTGTGTCATCGCGCAGCGGCTTGTGCGGCGTGTGTGCCCCGAGTGCGCGGTCTCCGACCGGCCCGACGCATCGGCCGCCGCCGTGTTCGGGATCCGCGCGGACGACGGCGGATTCGTGCGCGGCGAGGGCTGCTCCCGCTGCGCCCGCACGGGGTACAAGGGGCGCATCGGCGTGTACGAAGTGCTCCAGATGAATCCCTCCGTCCAGCGGGCGGTCGAATCGGGGGGCGACGCCACCCGTGTCCGTCGGGCCGCGACCTCCACCGGGATGCAACCGATGTGGCAGGACGCATTGGAAAAGGCGCGTCTCGGCCTGACGACGCTTGAGGAGGCCGCGCGGGTCGTCGCGGTTCACTCGGTGGAGCCGGAGGACGCTTGCGAGGCTGAAGCGCCGCCGAGCGGGGGCAGCGCCGCCTTCAGGAGCGCCGCATGAGCACCCTCGCATTCCGATACAAGGCGCTCGACAAGTCGGGGCTGAGCCGCGCCGGGTCACTCCATGCCTCGACGGCGCAGGAGGCGTTCCGGCGCATCTCCGCTTTGGGCATGACGCCGGTGTCCATCGCGGAGGATCAGCGTGCATCGAGGCGGAGAGGGCCGCGGATCAAGGCCGGGGACATCTCGCATTTCACGCAGCAGCTCAGCGTCCTGATCAACGCCCGTCTGCCCCTGAGCGATGCGCTCATCAGCATCGCGGAGCAGGAGCGGAACTCGGCTCTTCGGCAGGTCATTTCTGATATCGCGGTGCGCATCGAGTCGGGCGAGCCGCTGGCCTCCGCGATCGCGGCGCACGCATCGGTCTTCGGCGATGTGTATGTCCAGACCGTTCGTGCCGCGGAGCAGTCGGGGAACCTCATCAGCATCCTCGATCACCTCGCGGAGATGCTGGAGAAGGAATCCGAGATGAGCCGCCAGTGGCGCGGCGCGATGATGTACCCGGCGTGCGTCGTCGCGGTCCTGGTGCTGGCGGTCGCGTTTCTCGTCGGATTCGTGATCCCGAAGTTCGCCGGGATCTTTGAATCCCGAGGGGTCGCGCTCCCGCTCATCACGCGCGTGCTGATGAGCGCCGGGCAATCGATGCAGGCATTTTGGTGGGCCTGGCTTGCGGCGCTGGCGATGATCGCCGTGGGTGGGCGCGCCGCGTGGCGGACCCCGCGCGGGCGGAACATGATCGAGCGGCTCTTGCACAAGGTGCCGCTGCTCAGCACCATGCTGACCGGATCGACGATCAGCCGGTTCACGCGCATTTTCGGACTGACGCTGGGTTCGGGGCTGCCTCTGACGGATTGCCTCGTGCTGGCGGGCCGCGCCACGTCCCGGCCGACCCTGCAGCAGGACGTCCGGTCGATTCTTGCGCAGGTGACCCGCGGCGCGAAGATGTCGGAGGCGTTCGTCTCCTGCACCTACCTCACGCCGTTCGCCAAGCGGATGCTCTCCGTGGGCGAGGAGTCCGCCGAACTGACGCGTATGTGCCGCGTGGTCTCGCGTCATTATGACCAGGAAACGTCCTACCTTGCCAAGACCCTGACAACCATTATCGAGCCGGTACTGGTCGTAGCGATCGCCGGGGTTGTGCTGGTCGTCGCGCTCGCGGTTTTCCTCCCGATGTGGGACATGGTGAATCTCATCAAGTAGATCGCAGATATTTGGATCGAGGTGCGTCCACACGGCTCGGCCCGTCACGCGCCACGCTTTCACCGAACTGGAGATGCACATGACCGTCGCCGCCCGCCGAAGCGTTCATTCATTCCGGGCCTTCACGCTCATCGAACTGATCGCCGTGATGATCGTCCTGGCGATCCTCGCGGGCGTCGCCGTGCCTCGGTACATCGATTACACCGATCGGGCACGCACCGCGGCGCTGCAGGGGGTGTTGGGCAACGTTCGCTCCGCCGTCTCGAACTTCTATGCGAACGCCTCCCTCTCCGGGACCGCCGCGTACCCGACGCTCGCACAACTGACCACCAGCGGCACCGTGATGCAGGATGCATTCCCGAACAATCCGTACAACGGGCTGGCCACCGCCAGCGCCGGCACCGCGGCCAACTGGACCGCGCGCCAGGTCGCGGGGAACGTCGGCTGGCGCTACTACGTCGATAACTCCACCAGCCCGCCGGCGTACGGGTTCTGGTGCAACAGCAACAACGACACCACCGTCAGCGATCCCGCCGGCGGCGTGTTCCAGGCAAACGAACTGTAAGCCGCGAACGACTCGATCGACGCGGGCAGAGAGGACCGCTTCGCGTGCATTCCTCCGAGCACCACCCTTGCCTTTGCAACGCCCTCCGCGCTCCGGCTCGGGGGGCGTTTACGTTGGTCGAGGTCGTCGTGGTGATGATCCTGGTGGGGATCATGGGCGCCGCGGCCGTGGTGTCGATGAACTCCATCCCGTCCTCACGGCACTCGCTCGCCGCCCGGCAAGTTCAGAGCGACCTGGTCTTTGCACGTGAGCGCGCCATGGCGACGGGGATCCGGCACTGGGTCGCGTTCTCCGTCTCGACGAACTCCTACAGCCTCCTCGCGGAAGACCCGCTCAATCCGGGGCGCGCGGGCGCGATGACGATCACCGATCCTGCGAAGCAGGGGCCGTTTGTTCAGCGGCTGAACATCAACGAGTTCACCGGCGCGACGTTCGCTTCCGCGGTGTTCGACGCCGGAACCGAGGTCGGCTTCGATTGGCTCGGTGAGCCGCTGAGCGCCGTGTCGGTCCCCCTGGCCGCGTCCGGGACGGTGACGATCTCGGGGAATCATCGTGTCATCGTGCAGAGCGGCACGGGGATGGTGACGCATGAGGGGCCTTGACCGCCGGCGGAGCGCCTTCACGTTGATCGAATCGATCATGGCCGTCGTCGTGATCTCGATCATGATCCCCCCCACGCTTGTCCTGATCCGCGATGCCCAGGTCCGCCGCGCCTCGCCGATCCTGGCTTCGCGCGCCCGCTGGCTCGCGACGGAGAAACTCGAAGATGTCATCGCCGATCGTCACAGCGCCACCAGGGGATGGACGTACCTGACCAATGCCTCGTACCCCGCCGAGACTCCGGTCAACGGCTTCGCGCAGTTCAGCCGCTCCGTCTCGATCGTTCAGACGGGGCATGATCTGGCCACGAGCGGCACGGGATACAAGCGGGTCACCGTCACGGTCTCGTGGATGGACCCGCGTCACGGGTCCGCCACGCTGAGCCTGGCCACCGTTCTGACGGATTTCTCGACGCCATGATGCACACCCTCGCTTCACCATCCCGATCGGATGCGCCACCGACCGCCGGCCGTCGATGCGGGGGGTTCACGCTGGTCGAGGTCATTGCGGCGATGGTGATCATCGGCACGCTGGGCGGGCTGTCGGGCGCGATCCTGTATCGGGGGATCGAGGGGTACCGCCGCGTGGCGGTGCAGTCCGAACTTCACGCCGAACTCGCGGCCGCGATGGACCGCATCGACCGTGCCATCCGAGCCATCCCCTCACTCAGCGGCAGCGGAGACCCGAGCATCAAGGGGGTCTCGCCCACCAGCATCGACTGGGACGAAGCCACCGGCGGCGCCTCACTATCGCTCGACGCCGGCACGCTCCTGCTCGCCTTGGAAGGAGCGGAGGGCGTCCGGCTCCTCGAAGGCGTCACCGGGTTCAACCTCCAGTGCTTTGACCAGAGCAACGCCCCCCTCGCCTCCGTGCTCACCGGCGCGACGGCCGGCAACGTGCGACGGATTGAGATCACCCTGAGCGTCGGCCGTGAAGGGCTGACCGACACGTTGCGGACGCGCGTTTTCCTTCGATGCACCATGGCCGGGAGCAACTGATGACGATCCGAATTATTCCATCCCAACGCCGAGGCTCCGCGGTCGTGGCGATGCTGGTCGCGCTGGCGATGCTCCAGGTCCTGGTTGCGGCGATCGTCCTCGCCGGGGCGCGCGCGGACGAGCTCACCTCGCTCCGGCTGGATACCGCGCGCGCCTTTTACGCCGCTGAAGCCGGGGCGAACATGGCGACACGCGAGGTCATGATCGACTCCGATGTCGACTCCGACGGAGTGATCGGATCCGTCTCGGGCGATGGAATCGACTCAAACGACCCGGCTCTCGGCGTGGCCCGCATGTCGGCAACGGCGAGTACAGCCGTCGGCGTCACGACGATCACCGTCACCGGCCGCGCCGGACATGCGGCGCGGCGAATCACGCTGTCCGTTCAGTCGAACTAGAGTCGAATGGGACGCTGACGGGACCGCGACGCCGTGCTCACCACCAGGTCAGACGGGTCTAGCCGATGCCGGCGGACCCTCATCGGGGGTCCACTTCGTTCCACTCGACGACCCGTCGGCTGTCGGGCGGATCAGGCTCCACCCCCTCGCTCTCCGCGGCGCCGACGATCATGAACGGCTGAGCCGTCTGGGCGCCCTCGATCGTGCCGTCAAGATCGACGTGGGTCGAGAGCGTGGACCCGTTCCAGACGACGGACATGAGGTCATCATCCGTGCCGCTGACCATCCCGAAGATCTGCGCGCCCGCGGTGGGGAAGAGCGCGAACACCGCGTTCGGGCTGGCGCCGTCTGATCCGCTCACCGCGGCGGACCAGGAGCCCGCGCTCCAGAGTCGTCGCATGATGTTCCCGAGCCTGTTCGCGGAGTAGATCGCGAGGCACTTCGCCCCGTCGGGCTGGAACGCGACATCGAAGTTGGCCCGGTCGTTGTACTGGAGTGATGAAGCGAGCAGCGCCGGGCTTCCCCACGCCGAGCCGTTCCAGTAGCACGAATGAAGTTCCTTGCTGAAGTTGAGGGTGACGAGCATGATGCCGTCCGTGCCCGGCTGAGAGGCCGTCCTCACCCAGCGCAGCCTCGACGAACCCATCGCCGGCCCCGACTGCTCGGCGCCGATCGTCGTGCCGCTGACGGTACGGAAGCGCACGGTTGAGGACGAACCTGAGGCGTACACGATGACAGCGTCGCGGCTCTGCGACTCGTACGCGCCGCTCCAGCACTCCATGTCCTTCTCGGCAAGGTTGGTCTCGATCGTCTGCGCCCCGGTGAATGATGATCCCGTCCAGACCGCCGCGTGCAGATCGAACCGCGTGTCCGAGGCGAGCAGCAGGATCCGATTCGATGCCGGCTCGGGATGAAGCCGGACCCACCGGCTGTCCTTGTTTTCCGGAAGCATCAGGATCTGCTCGGAGGACACCGCCGTGCCCCGGAAGGTCCGGTAGCGCCACCCCTTCTTGGTGTAATCGGCGTCCTCGTCCACGCCGATTCCCTTGGTGAAGTAGGCGATGAGCAGGTCTCCGGCGCCCTCGTACGCCACGTCGAAGGAACGCTGGGTCATCCCGCCGCCGATGTGAGCATTGAGCAGCCCCGGCGTGGTCCATGTGGACCCGTTGAAGACCGTGAAGTGCAGGTTCAGGCTGTGATCAAGGAGCACGCAGGCGGTCTCGGGTCGCGTCGGACAGTTTCGGGCGACCATCCAGTAGGGATAGCCCGTCACGGCCGGCATGCTCGCCGGCGAGCCCCAGGACGTCCCGTTCCACAACCGATACTTCGGGATGAGGCTGGCGTCCGGGGCGTAGACCGCCATGGTGGTCGCCGTCGAGTCCGCCGCGGCGGTATCAGCCGCCATCGCAAGCAGGGCAACACTCAATCCACTACGGCACAGCGACGTGGCACGCTTCATGGTCCGTCTCCGCTTGGCTGAAGGAGCGAGGCGATTCATACTTAGTTTGTCGGCCCACCAGCCTTCAATCGTGGGACGTTGTGCGGCTCCGTCGCGTCGAACGCGCTTTCCAGGCTCGCCGAGCGCTCAACAAACAGACTTATCGGGCGTGCCGAGCGCTCGAAGCGGTGTCCCGGCACGCGCGAGGCGGCCCAACCGTCTCGCTGACGGACACAGCGGCAGCATCACCACAAGGGCGAGTGTCGTCGCGCCGATATCGGCTTTGCCTCTTCTGGCGACCATGGAGACGTGCATTGAGCCGATCGACGGTTGTGATCGAACTGTCCCCTTCACGTCTGGAGATCGCCGTCGTGCGTTCGGGTCGTGTCGTGTCCTCCGCGGCGGTGCGTTACCCCGCGTCCGAGTGGGAACACGGTTGGCCGAGCGTGCTCGAAGGACGCAGGCAGGATCTTGCCGACCTCGCCCTCGGGCTCGATGCGACTGGTCTGAATGCGGTGGTGTTGGCGGCGACCCCGACCGCGGCGGTCAATGTCCACGCGTGTCCCGCGTCCGCCGGCCGCGCCGCCGCCGAATCCGCGGCGATGCTGGCGCTCGGCAACTCGTTCAGTCATCCCATCGCTGAACATCCGTCCATCGCCGTGGAGATCGCACGGGATCGCTTCAAGCCTTTGGCAGAGCACAAGCCGCAGCGCCATGTCCTGGCCGCGGTCGAAACCGAGACATCACTGGAAGCGCTCTCGCGCTGGGTGGAATCCGCCGGGCTGGCGTTCGCGGGCGCGCTGCCCCTCCAGACGCTGGAGTTCCTGGGTGCGTGCGATGACGCGGCGGCGACTGGAAGCAGCGGATTGCGCGCCGCGATCTGGGTCGGTGAACATCACTCGGTGCTCGCGGTCGGATCGCCGGGACGGTTGCGGTTTGTCCGACCGATCGCGCTCGGGACCGAATCGCTCGTGGAAGCCTTGACTCGGCCGATCATCCGACGAGGAGTGCCGGGCGAGCCGATCACGCTGACCCGTGAAGAAGCGCGAGCGATGCTGAACGCCTCCGGGATCCCCGACATGTCCGCCGTCGTGGACGCTCAGCGTGGGCTGGACGGCGGTGCGATCCTCCCGCTGCTGCAACCATCGCTTCAGCGCTTGGGGATCGAAGTCAAGCAGACGCTGCGATTCGGGCTGTCGGAAAGTGAGCGGAACGAAACCGTCTTGTGCGTGCGCGGTCATGGCGGGGCGCTCCCGGGGCTTCAGGCGGCGATGCAGCGGCATCTTTCGGCGTCCGACGCCCATCCCAATCCAACCACCGTCAGCGAGCCGGCCGGCCCGGAGGCGCTCAAGGAGCACGGTTCGAGCGACGTGGGCTGCATCGCGGAGTTTGCACGCATCGCTTGGGATGTTCCGCTGCTGCTTCCCTTTGCGCGGGCGAAGTCCCTCGCGAGCAGGCGCGCGCACGCGGCGATGCGCGTTGGGTTGGCGGCGTGCCTGGGTGTGGTCGCGGTCAACGGAACGCTCACCGCGCTGGAGGCGCGTTCGCGGGTAACGGTCAACGTCTCCAGCGATGAGGAAGCGACAAGCCGGGCCGAGAAAAACCGGGCACTGGCGGCCGCCGTGTCCGCCGAGCAGGCGCTGAGCGGCCTCGTGAACGCGCGCCTCGGCGCGCAGCCGGCGATCGCGCCGTGGCTGGCCACATTGGCGGAGGCGTCGGCCGGCCGCGTGCGCCTCATCGAGGTGCGTGCCGAACCAGGAAGTCAGTCCGGCAACGCGAGCGTGAAGGGGATGACGCAGGACTCCGGCTCGCCCGACATGGAGCCGCTGCGTGAGTTCATCAACGCGATGACGACCAGCCCGATGGTGGCGGAAGCATCGCTGAAGCAGACGCAAAGATCCAACGCCGACCATCGCAACGAGCAGGTTTTTGAGGTCGGACTGACGCTTGTCGGTCTGCCCGCGTGGGCACGCGGAGCGCAGGCCGACGCGAGCGTGCCGGAGGTGTCGCCATGACCGGCAATGAACTTCGCCGAATGATCGCCGAGGGCGCCATCGGGCTGAGCCTGGTGGCCGGCGCGCACTTCTTTGTCGTGGAGCCGATGCAGCAGGCCAACGCCGTCGCCCGCGCCCGCAAGGATGCCGGCTTCATCGCCGGCACCGAGGCGGACCCGGTGCTCCAGAGCCAGGAGTTCGCTTCAATCCGCGAGCGTGTCGGGCGCGTGTCAAAGGCGGTTGCGCTCACCGCGGATGAACTGGGCATGATGGAACGCCTGAATCACTCGGCTGAATCGCTGGGGCTGCAGGTGCAGAACATGCAGAAGCGACTGCTGCCCGCGATCCCGCCTCTTGCAGATCGGAATGCTGAATCGGCCGCCGAGTCGTTGCCGCCCCTGAAGGAATCACGATTTGGCTTCACAATCGAGGCGACGGGAGGCTACTCCGAGGCGGTCGCGTTTCTTCACGCGATCCAACAGGACTTCGGGTTGACGAGCATTGATTCGCTACGAATCGCGCCGGCCGGCGATGATGCGGACGCGCGCGTGAGCCTCCGGCTGACCACGACGCACTGGTGGTTCGACGACAAGCCGGCGAAGGCGGCGATCTCCGCCGGGGAACGCGCGTTCGCCGGATCGGAGGCACTCCGATGAAACTCCGAACACGCCGGCGGACCAGCGCGGCGGTCGTCGTCGCGCTCCTCGCGCCGATTCTGGCCTTCGCCGTCATCCTGTTCGTTAGCCAGGCCGGACCGGCATCCGCGCCGGCGTCGCCCGCTCCAACGGTGGCGATCGCCGAGCCGACGAGCACGTTGACCAAGGAACAGGCTCGCGCGGCTTCCTGGCTCGCCTCGTGGACACGCCCCGATCGCATCGAGTCGCCGATGCTGTATCCGACGCGCAGGCCGCAGGAGGCCGCGCCGGAAGCGCCCGCCGAGGCACCCGCCGCCGAACCCGCGGCATCAATCCCCGAGTTCGTCGTGAAGACCGTCATGGGATCGGGCGATCGCGCGATGGCATCCATTAATGGCAAGGTCTACCGAGTCGGCGATGAGCCGATTCCCGGTTGGAAGATCGTCTCGATGGACTCGAAGGCAAAGCGCGTCGAACTCTCCGGCCCCGGCGGACGGACGATCTCGATCGCTCCGCAGGGCCTCCCGCGCTGAGGCTCACTGCCTGGGTTCGTAAGTCCAGAGAATCGCCGTGCCGTCCTTGGAAGCGGTGAAGAAGCGGCTGCCATCGGGGCTGAACTCCGCTACCCAGTTGGCATTGATGTGTGGGCGCCACATCAGCAACTCCAGCCCGGATTCGACGTCCCAGAGCCGGATGGTGTTGTCCCACCCTCCCGAGACGTATCGCTTCCCGTCCGCCGAGAGAGACCCGCCGAAGACCGCGTTCTGATGCCCGATGAGAACCCGCGGCGGCGCCTCGGACTCCAGGTTCCAGACGTAGATCCTTGAGTCCGCGCACGAGGCCACAAGCGTGCGGCCGTCGGGAGTGAACCGCGGATGGTTGGACCAATCCGTCTGGCCCTTGAGCACGCGCAGCACCTCGCCCGTGTTCGCATCGTGAATGCGGATGATGGAATCGTAATACGCCGCCGCGATCACGCGCCCGTCGGGCGAGTATTCCGCGCGCGTTGCCGCCGTGGCTTCGGGCGCAAACTCGTTGAGCATCCGGCCGGTCATCGGGTCCCAGATCGTCACGGAGTGATGGTCGCCCGACAGCGCCACGCGGGAATCATCGGGAGAGAACGAGACCCCGAGCGCGCGCAGCGTGGGCGACTTGAAGCGCGAGACCTCGCTCAGCGTCGCGGCCTCCAGCATGACGACGGTCCCATCGTTTCCAACCAGCGCCAGCAGGCGGCCGTCGTGCGAACGACGGATGAAGTTGACCAGGCTCGCAAGCCGGAACACTTCACGCCGGACTTCCATCGTCCGAGCATCCACTTCCACGACTCTTCCGCTGTCAAGTCCGAGATAGAACGATTGCCCATCCGCGGCCCAGCAACCGGTCTGGATGCCCTCCTGGACATCAACCGTCGGTCTGACGGGCTGCTCCGGGCTGGCCCACCACCGCATCGTCATGTCGTGCGCCGCGCTGAAAAGCCTCCTCCCAGTCGGCGGCCAGGCGAGCGTGTGGATCGTGCTGTCGTGTCCGAAGTGCGACGACACCGCCCTTCCGGTCCAGGAATCGATGACGCGGATGTAGCCCTCGGTCCCCGCCGCGGCAAGGTGGTTCGAGTCCGGGCTCCACGCGATGCTCCAGATCTTGTTCTCGAACAACTGATGACGCGCCGTGCTTCCGTTGGCCAGATCAAGGACATACACCGCCCCCTCGTTGCCGCCGAATGCAAGCCGAGATCCGTCCGGGCTGAACCTGAGCGCGCGAACCCAGCCGCGCGTCATGATCGGCTCACGGATCAGGCATCCCTCCTCATCCATCACCACCACTCGCCCCTCGACGTCACCGACTCCCACGGCCCGTCCGTCCGGGCTGATCGCCGCGGACATGTGCTGCGAGTGCCGCTCGACTTCCCAGAGGATGTGCCCGTCGCTCAGGTCCACCGCGAAGGCCTGCAACGTCTCGGGCGAAGTCTGGAACACCATCATCGCCCGACGCCCGTCGGGCCACGCCGCGAGCGGATGAACGGGGAAGGGCACCGGGCTGGCGACCCGGCGGAACGAGCCGGACTCGAGGTCCACCACGAAGATGCCCCCGATCGTGCTGCCGAAGAGCGCCGTGCGATTGTCCGGGCTGATGCAGCCGGTGGTGAGTTGCTCGCCACCCAGGTCGATCTCGCGCAGGACGCGCGCGTCCGCGCTGTCGAGCAGGAGCACCGGCGCCTCGTGCAGGAACCGCAACAATCGAGTGCCGTCGGGCGAAGCCGCGAAACTCGTTCGCCCGTCGTCGAGGGGCTGCACGCGCGAAGCGGTGTCCGACGAGTGCCGCAGGTAGTGCCACTCCCACCCGCGGAGATCCTCGGGGCATGAATCGAGCACCCGTTTCAGCCTCGCCATGTCGTTCGCCGACTGCGCCGCCTGGGCGAACCCGATGGCGCTCACGTACAGGTTCCATCGCAGTTGCTCGGCGTTCCGGCGCGCCTGGTCGCGTGCCGCATCGGCCTCCAGCCGCGCCGCGCGCTCGTTGGCGGCAAGAACTCCATTCCGATGCGACTGGACCGACGCGTACACCGCGAACGCCAACAGCCCGAGCAGCGCCGCGAGTCCGACCGCCACCGCCCCGCGATGCCGGCGGATCTGCTTCTTCAGAACGTAGAACGCCGAATCCACCTTCGCGGTGATCGGCTCGCCCGCCAGGAAGTGCGCCAGGTCCGCCGACAACTCCGCAGCGGACTGATACCGCCGCGAGCGGTCCTTCTCGAGAGCCGTTCCGACGATGACCTCCAGGTCGCCGCGGTACACGCGGCTGATCGAACTCAGCCGCGCCGGGTCCTGGTTGCGGATCATCGCCACCGCGTCGGGGATCGAGCGGTTCCCGAGTTCGAGCGGCTGCCGGCCGGTCAGCATCTCGAACAGGATCACCCCGAGCGCGTACACGTCCGTACGTGTGTCGATCTCGTTCGGCTGACCCAGAACCTGCTCCGGACTCATGTAGGGCAGCGTGCCGATCAGCTGCCCGACCGAGGTGTGCTGCGTCGTCATCTGAAGGTCAGCCGAGACGGCACGCGCCACGCCGAAGTCGAGAATCTTCGGCTGCCCCGTCGGGTCCACCAGGATGTTCGCGGGCTTCAGGTCCCGGTGAATCACCCCCCGCTGGTGCGCGTGCTGCACCGCGTCGCACACGCGGATCAGCAACTCGATCCGCTCGCGCGTGGAAAGCCCGCGGCGCTTCGCGTATTCCAGCAGCGAAGGCCCGTCAACCAACTCCATCGAGATGAACGGCCGACGCGGCGACCCCTCCCCCGCATCCGCGGCGCCCGCCTCGAAGATCTGGGCAATGCCGGGGTGCTGGAGCCGACCGAGCATCTCGGCCTCGTGCTCGAACCGACGCACCAGCGCGCGCGACGCGATCGCCGAGTTCACCAGTTTCAACGCCACCACGCGCCGCGGCCTCTCCTGACGAGCCTGGTACACCACCCCCATGCCCCCCGCGCCGATCACGCGCTCCAGCGTGTATTCGCCGATCCGCGTCCCTTCCGGCAGAGGCGGCTCGCTCGTCCTCACCAGGTCGGGGGTCAGCGCCAGAAGTTCCTGACGATCCAGGAAACTCCCCGCGTCGTGGTGGCAGCCCAGCAGCGACGCCACATCCTCCTTCAACTCCACGTCGCCGCCGCAGCGCGCCTCGAGCAGCGCCGGCCACGACTCCGCCGGCAACTCAACGAGTTCCAGGAAGAGCGCCTCCGCCCGGTCCCGCAACTCCGTCTTCATTTCCCCGGCCCGCCCCGAGAGGACGAACCGGCGCGGGCGCCGATCTCGCCCCCGCCCATCTGGCGCATCAGCCACGCGCGCGCGAACGTCCAGTCGTTCCGCACCGTCGTCGCCGACAGGCCGAGCGCCGCCGCCGTCTCATCCACCGAAAGCCCCGCGAAGTATTGCATCATCACCACCTGAAACTTCCGCTGGTCGTACTTTTCGAGCGCGTCCAGCGCCTCGTCCAACGCCAGAAAATCCGTCGAAGGCCCCTCCGCCCCCGGCACCGCCCCCTCGTGCAACTCCACCTTCGCCGCGCCGCCGCCACGCTTGATGCGGCCGCGCGAGCGCGCCTGATCGACAAGAATCCGCCGCATCGCCTGCGCCGCGGCGCCGAAGAAGTGCCCCCGCCCGGACCACTTCGCGTCTTCCTGACCCACCAGCCGCAGGTACGCCTCGTGGACCAGCGCCGTGGGCTGGAGCGTCAGCACGTGCGCTTCCTTCGCCATGTAACTCTGCGCCAGCTTCCGTAACTCGTCGTAGATCAGCGGCAGAAGCTCCGCCGACGCCCGGGAATCCCCGTCCGAGATCGCGTCGAGCAGCTGGGTCACCTGGTGTTTTTGAGTGGACGTGGACATCGCGACGCTCCCGGCCGCCACAGGCGCCAATCCTATTGTGGCACGCACCCGGAGTCATGCCAAACAAAACCTCACCTCAAAAAAAGAAACGGCTCCGAGAACCGGAGCCGATCACCTGTTATTCGCCGGGAGAGCGTCCCAAAATCAGCCGGGACTCAGCGACGCTTCGTCGGCCTGGACCAGCCGTTCCCCGTCGGCCGCGCCGGCCGAGCGCCGGGAGTCGAGCCGGTCCCCGCGGCGCGGGCACGCGCTCCGCCGCCCACCGGCGACGCCGAAGACTTGCCCGAACGCATCGGCCGAGCCTCGTGCCGTGCATCAATATGCCGGCGCTCCGGCACGCGATGCGACGCCGAATCAACGTGACGATCCGTCGGGCGAGCGTCAACAAGCCCCGCGGGAGTCTCGATCGTCCGAATCTTCTTGCCGGTCAGTCGCTCGATGTCACGCAGGTATCCGCGCTCGTCGCCGTCGCAGAACGAGATCGCCACGCCGGTCGCCCCCGCGCGCCCCGTCCGGCCGATCCGGTGAACGTACGACTCCGGCTCGTTCGGAAGGTCAAAGTTGAACACGTGCGTGATCCCGTCCACGTCGATCCCGCGCGCCGCGACATCCGTCGCCACCAGGACCCGCGTCCGGCCCGAGCGGAACTGCTCGAGCGCCCGCTGGCGATGATTCTGCGCCTTGTTCCCGTGGATCGCCGCGCTCTCAACCCCCGCCAGGGACAGCCGGCGGCACAGCCGATCCGCCCCGTGCTTCGTCCGCGTGAACACCAGCACGCGAGAGATATCCTGGTCGGCGAGCAGGTGCTCCAGCAGCACCGCCTTCTTCTCGCGCTGCACCATGTAGAGCGACTGCTCGATCAGCGGAGCCGCCGACGCCACGGGCGTGACCGCCACCTTCACCGGGTTCTTCAGCAGCGAATCCGCCAGGTGCATGATCTCCTTCGGCATCGTGGCGCTGAACAGCAGCGTGTGCCGCCCCGCCGGCACCGCCGAGGCGATCCGACGGATCGGCTGGATGAACCCCATGTCGAGCATGCGGTCCGCCTCGTCGAGCACGAACGTCTTCACCGCGCTCAGGTTGACAAGTCGCTGCTCCATCAGGTCCATCAGCCGTCCCGGCGTCGCAACCAGAACGTCCACGCCGCGCTGCAGCGCTCGGACCTGATGGAACTGGCTGACGCCGCCGAAGATCACGGTGTGATTGAGGCCCGTGTGCCGGCCATAGGTCGCAAAGCTCTCGCCGATCTGCGTCGCCAGCTCACGGGTGGGCGACAGCACCAGCACGCGAGGCAGCGCCGGCCCGCGACGAGACTTGTCCGCAGGCTCGGCAAGCAGGCGATGCAGGATCGGCAGCGCGAACGCCGCCGTCTTGCCCGTGCCCGTCTGGGCGCACCCCAGCACATCGCGCCCCTGAAGAATCGGCGGGATCGCCTGCGCCTGGATCGCCGTCGGCGTCGTGTACCCCTCCTCGACAAGAGCCTGGAGGATCGGGGAAGCGAGCGAAAGAGAAGAGAACTGATTCAAGAAAGAAAACTCCTACCGGGCCGCGCGGCGAAACCGCGAGGCTCGAACATTCGGGCAATCCCTGCGCCAATACTCTTTGGAACAAGTCAGGCCGTACTGGGTTGGCACGACCCGCCGCACAATGCGAAGGGCCGTTGCCAGCAGATTCCCAGACCGATCAGGCCCCGCCGCAACGCGGTCAGGAGCCGAAAAGAAATCGAGGGCCACTGGCTTTGAGCAAACAGTATAGACCGGAGGCAAACCAAAAGCGAACCGCGAGCCAGCCCCCCGATAACACCCCCAGCCACCGGCCGAAATGCCCGTGAAACGACCCTCTCTGGGTTGCCATCGCTCGGCGAGCGTCCCGCTGTTCGCCCATGCTCCTCAAAATGGATCGCTTTGAGGCGGAAGGAGCGGAGTGATCCTGAGCACGGGCACACGGCGACATCGCGCGCGTCGCTCGGCACAAGCACGCGGGCGATACGCGAGGCGATTGCCTGCTCAAGCCGGTACGCAGGCCGCCCGAAGGGATGCAATCTGCATGCGTGGCATGCCTGCGGCCCAGCACATGCGCGTGTGAGAACGCGAGGACAGCAAGCCCCATGCTTGCTCAGAGCAGCAAACATGCCACCCGGTTCGGAGGTGACGACTCATCCGGGGACAAGCAGGTCACCTGCCGGGCGCTCTACCGGGAGTGGTGGGAGAAACGGCTCGCGGAGCATGAGGCGGCGGTGTGGCGGGTTCGGAACGGGGTGGAATAGGGGCACGCTCCGCCCCATCGTGGCCCGGATGCGATACCCTACGTCCATGTCTGACCGCGGCGCAAGGAAGTACCGGGTGGTTTCCCTCTTCTCGGGGGGCATGGGCCTTGACCTGGGCTTGGACCGAACGGGCCGTTTCGAGGTGGTCGCGTGCGTGGAGAAGGTTCCGGCGTTCTGCGCAACGATTCGGAAGAACCTCGCAGCCGGACGGCTAAACCCG
>JAEUIV010000004.1 GCA_016795005.1 Phycisphaerae bacterium | reverse complement strand
CACACACGGGGATGTGAGCGGAGATGGTGTTGTGGATTACACTGACACCACCAAGGTGCTCGCCAACTGGTCACAATCTTGTAACTGAATCCTGGACGGCGGCACGTCACAGCAGCGGGTTCTTCGCCCCATGGTGGTATTCGCGCAGCGGCGAGAGGTTCGGCTGCGGATTCGCGTAGACATCCGTGTAGAGTTCGGCGGCGGGGTCGGGAGAGTCGCTCTTTTCGGCGAAGTCGATCGCGTCGCGTACTTCCTCGCGGATTTCCTTCTGCATCTGCTTGTATGCGTCCTCGCTGAGCGAGCCGTGCCACGGGGAGGGGGCGATCGCGGCGGCGCGGGGTTCGTCGGATCTGTGCAGCAGCAGGTGGGCGAGGCGGTCGATCGAGTCGCGCTGCTGCCAGTCGGCGACCTCCTCCTTGGTGCGGTACTTCTGCGGATCGGACATCGAGTGTCCCTGGTAGCGGTAGGTCTTGAGATCGACGAAGCCCGGGCGCTGGCGTTCGCGGAGGTCGTCGGCGAAGGGCTTGAAGCGGTCGTAGATGGTGCAGACATCCATGCCGTCGATCTCGATGAAGTCGATGCCGTAGGCGGCGGCCTTGACGCTGAGGTCGTGGGCCATGGTGGTGCCGCGTTCGATGCTGGTGCCCATGGAGTATCCGTTGTTCTCGACGATGTAGATGACGGGCGCGTCGTAGAGGCCGGCGAGGTTGAGCGATTCGTGGAAGACTCCCTGATTGAGCGCGCCGTCTCCCAGGTAGCAGAGGCAGACTTTCTTGGAGCCTTTGTTGAGGACCTCCCACTCGTAGCGTGAGGCGAAGGCGAGTCCGACGCCGAGTCCGGTCTGGGCGCCGACGATGCCGTGCCCGCCGTAGAGGTGGTTGGGCTTGTCGAACATGTGCATGGAGCCGCCCTTGCCCTTGGCGCATCCCGTGGTCTTGCCGTACATCTCGGCCATGCAGGCGCGTGAGGACATGCCCCGGGCGAGGGCGTGGCCGTGGTCGCGGTAGGCGGTGATGACCGGATCGTCGTGGTTGACCGCGGCGATGGTGCCGACGGCGGTGGCTTCCTGCCCGATGTAGACGTGGCAGAAGCCGCCGATCTTGGCCTGCTGATAGGCGGCCATGGTGCGGAGTTCAAACTCGCGGATCAGCATCATGTCCCGGAGCCACTTTGTGACGGTGGAAGCAGGGAGTGTGTCGCTCAAACGCGGCGCGGCCTTGGCGTTGGGGGCTGGGGTCATGGTTGGGGTCATGGCGTGGGTGTCGTCGGGAGCAAGAGGCCTTCTCAGCGGCTCTCTTGATTGGATTTTGTCAGGAATCCGAGCACGTGGGAGTCTAGGATCGGGGGAGGAGGCCAGCAAACCGATTACCGGTCCCGATCGGCGGACCAGGCGATTCGCGGCGGTGGGGGTGTTCGTTGCGTAATTCGAGCGAAACCAGCCGAGAAGTGTGCGACGATGCCGAAGATTGAGCGTATGAGATGGTGTGACGGGGTCCATGCTGGAACGAAGGCGAGATTGATTCACGCATGAAACAGGTCTGGGTGATGGTGGGGCTGGGGGTGACGTTCGCGGCCGGCGCGGCGGTGTTGCTGCCGTCGTTCTCCGCGCCCCCCGAGGAACCGGAGGCCGTTGAATCCCGTGCTCCCCTGGCGTCGAGGCCCGCGGCGACGAGTGAAGCGGTTCCCGTGGTGCAGAACAACTTCGCGCCGATCAACACGAGCAATGTTCCGAGCATGAAACGGCGAGAGGGTCCGCTGCGTGCGCCGGAGCCATCGAAGACCGCCGAGGTCCGACGCCCGTTGATCGCCAATCCGAATACGAGCGCGAGCGCGGACGCCGCGGCGTTGAAGGATCAGCCTTCAAAGGTTGCGCCCGTTGCGGCGGCGCCGGTCTCGACAACGACCGGCGGCCGCGGTGCGACGAACCGGCCTCCGGCCTCTCATCCGTCGGCGGGGACCGCCCAGGCGAACGCGCAGGCCCAACTCGAGCAGCGTCGGCGCGACCTCGAGAACGCGCGGCGTGAGCGGCTGCAACAGGCGCAACGCAACCAGGGCGGCGTTTCATCGCCTCATCAGCGCGCGGGGACGTCCGCCGGGCCCGATTCGTCGGGCGAGGGGGCGAGCAACTCGCCGAACGGCGCGCCGACCATTGAGCAACTCATCGCGTCGAACCCGTGGCTGGCCGACTATGCGCCCGGCGGCCGGCTGGCGAACAGCGGAGCGACCCGAACTCCAACCACGAACACCAACGGATCGACCAACTCTGGAAATACGGGGGGCACGCGCGGGAACACTTCGGGGGGCACCAGCGGCGGCAGCACCGGCGGGTCAACGGGTTCGACCGGCGGTGGTGGCGGTGGCGGGACCGTGACCGGCGGTACGGGCGGCACGCCGCCGCGGGCGAACACCGCGTCGTACAAGTGGCTGCCCATTGACAATCGCGCCTGCGGCAGCGCGCTCGCCGGCTATCGCACCAATGACCTGTATGTGCGCCTGGATGTCGCCTCGCCCGTGCTTGGCCTTTCGACCGAGACCAACCCGCTGACGATCGTCGGCGGATCGTTCTATCAGGCATCGGGCACGGGGGACGGTTTGCCGACGGCGGCGGCGCTCGCGACGGGGCCGTGCGTTCAGTTTGATACCTATTTCAACAGCGGCTCGGCGTTCAGCCTCATCGGGGGCACCACCGAGAACCCGGTCTTCACCACGACGCGCGTCAACGGCTCGCTCTTCAACTTCGCGGGCGTCGTCGGCGTGCAGGACCCGGAGCGGTTCGGCGACTCCGGTTACTACGTGCTGTTGGGGCGCTTCTCGGCACCGACCACGATCACGGACTTCAGCGGCAAGATCAGTGTTGACACCGGCGTTCCGGGCACGACCTCCTTCCGATCGTTCGTTGTGGATGTGACGTTCGATTCGTCGGTGTGGGCGTTCAACGCCTCGTTCGGCCTGCCGGGGGCGACGACGGGGGCGGGATCACCTCCTGGCGCGTTCACGCTTCAGTCTCCGGTCGGCGACGCGACGAATGTGGAGTTCCTGCCGACGTTCACGTGGACGGCCGCGGCGCAGGCCACGGGGTATCTGCTCACCGTCGACGACAACGCGGACTTCAGCAGTCCGGCGGTGTTTCAACTCACCGGCGGGACGACGTTCACGATGGCTTTGCCCGCGCTCGCGGCCGACACGCTGTACTACTGGCGCGTGGTGGCGAACAATGCGCAGGGGACCACGGCGTCGTCGCCCGCGTCGCGTTCGTTCCGGACCGCGCTGGCGGTGCAGGCCGACCCGTGCGCGAACCAGGCGGCCGGGATCACCGCGGTGTGGAGGCCCATCGACAACATGGCGTGCGCCGAGCCGGACGAGGAGATCGACCTCGCCAACTTCGCAACGGCCGACCTGTACCTGCGGATGGCGACGACCAACTCACAATCAACGATCGCGCCCTACAGCCTTCAGTTCGTGAGCGCGGAGGTGACGGGTTCTCCTCCCCTGCGGCTGACCAACGGATCGTTCTTTGAGCACTCGGTGGGGAGCAACACGCGCCCCAGCGCGGCGCAGGTGCCGTCGTTCCCGTGCCTGGCGTTTGATTCCTACGTCGCGATCGATACGGGAGTGACCGAGGCGCCCGCGGCGAATGCTCCGACCTTCCAGCCGGCGCCGCAGTTGATCCTCCCTCCCGGCGTGATCGCGTTTTCTCCCATCGGGATCCGCGGGCTTTGGGTGGTGCCGGGGTTTGGGGCAACCAGCGCGCTCCCCGCGGCGAAGGACCCGGTTCGATTCCCGAATGATCCCTGCGGCTACTACGTTCGCATCGGTCGGATCACCATCACGCGCGGGGCGACATTCACCGGGACCCTGCTGGTCGCGTTTGTGCTTCCCGGGACCGGGACGACGACCACCGCCGAGGTGACCGTGCCCAACTGCGCGACGTGCTGGGCGCCGCGGAGCCAATGATCACTTCGCCTGGCGTCGCGTCGTGCTGCGTGAGTCTTCGACGGACGATCGTGTTTCGGCCGATGATTGATCCATGGCCCTGGTCGTCGGATTGACCTGTTCGCTGGATGAGAAGGACGCGCGGGCGCGCCTGACCTACGTGCGTGCCGTGGTGTCGGCGGGCGGGGCGCCCATCCTGCTGCCGCCGCCGGTGGGAGTCGATGAAGCCGGGCTGCGCGAGATCGTGCGGTCGCACCTGGATGTGTGCGGGGCGATCGTGCTGACCGGCGGGCCCGACCCGCGCACGGAACGGTACGGCGTGGCGACGCATCCAGCGGCCCAGACGATCGCCCCGGAGAGACAGCGATACGAGGAAGCGTTGCTCGATGAGTTGGAAGCGCGTCGTAAGGTTCCCGTGCTGGGGGTGTGCCTGGGGATGCAGTTGATGGCGCTGCACGCCGGCGGAACATTGAATCAGCACCTGCCCGACGACACGCCGTCGCACGCCGATCACATGAACGACCGCACGCACCGCGTGGAGGCGATCGCGGGAGGGCCGATGCCGAGCGGCGAGGTGACCAGCCACCATCACCAGGCGGTGCGCGATCCGGGTCGTCTGCGGATCATCGCGCGAGCGCCCGACGGTGTGATCGAAGCGATCGACGATCCGCGGCGCGCCCACTACGTGGGGGTTCAGTGGCACCCGGAACGGACCGCCGACGAGCGGATGGGTGCGGCGGTGTTCCGCCGGCTTGTCGCGGAGGCGTCGCGAGTGGTGAAACGAGGATGATGCCGATGGCCGGCATTGCGCTCGGCCAGGATTCGATGTATACCGTGCGCTCATGAGGCTCGATCTGCGCCATCCCGCACGCAAGCCCCTGGTGGCGCCCTCGATCCTGTCGGCTGATTTCGCGCGGCTGGCCGACGATTGCCGGGGGGTGCTCGAGGCGGGGGCGGACCTTCTGCATGTGGACGTGATGGACGGGCACTTTGTCCCGAACCTGACCTTCGGGCCGGCGCTGGTCGAGTGTCTCCGCCGGGCGTTGCCCGAGGCGTTTCTGGATGTTCATGTGATGGTCACGGACCCCGGGCAGTATGTGAAGGCCTTTGCGAAGGCCGGCGCGAACCATCTGACGTTCCACATCGAGCCGGTGCTGGACCCTCGCGCGGGGACGGGGAAAAGCCCGCTGTCGCAGGGGTACGACCCGCGCCGGCTCGCGGACGAGGTGCGGGCGACGGGGATGACTGTCGGCCTGGCGATCAACCCGCCGACGCCGGTGGAAGCCGTGCTCGACCTGGTCACGGAGTTCGATCTCATCCTGGTCATGAGCGTCAACCCGGGGTTCGGAGGCCAGGCGTTCATCGCCTCGGTCCTTGACAAGGTCCGCGCCATCCGGGCACGGCTCCGGCCTTCTCAACGCTTGGAGATGGACGGCGGGATCGGGCTGGATACGGCGTCGGATGCTCGGGTCGCGGGATGCGACGTGCTGGTGGCGGGGAGCGCGGTCTTTGGCGCGCCCCGAGACCGTTGGCGCGACGTGATCCAAGGGTTGAGGGGGTAAAGACCTTCGGGATTCCCGCTTTTCGGCGATTACGGCCCAATCAGCGGCATTTGATAGGTATATGTGCGGGTATGCACGGCGCATCGTGGCCGGTGGTGCTATTCTTTACCGCGCCTTAACCGTGGGGTGAATCGCTCTCCAGTCGATAGTTTCCTCAAGCCGCTTATGGCCAGAGATTCCAAAGTTGATGTGGTGCTCGTCCGCAGCGGACGAACCGATTGGGACGACCAGCGTCGCGTGCAGGGTCGGGGTGATCTACCGCTCTCGGCTTCGGGTCGCGCGGGCGTGGTCAGTTTGATCGCCCAGTGGTCGAAGCGGTTCAACGGCCGTACTCCTGCGGTGATCGTCAGCGGCCCGGACGAGTCGAGCCTTCAGACGGCTGGGCTTTGGGCCGAGGCGCTCGGCGGAAAAATCCGTACTGTTCC
This sequence comes from Phycisphaerae bacterium, assembly GCA_016795005.1. Taxonomy (GTDB): domain Bacteria; phylum Planctomycetota; class Phycisphaerae; order Phycisphaerales; family UBA1924; genus JAEUIV01. The sequence continues at coordinate 25,139 of JAEUIV010000004.1, read as the reverse complement.
CGAACTGATCTCGATGAATCTTGGTTTGTGGGAGGGACTGCTCGAATCCGAGATCCGGCATCGCTTCCCCGGCGCCTGCCGTGAGTGGGAAGAGCAGCCTTCGAACATCCATCCGCCCGAGGGGGAGAGTTTTGTGGAGGCCGAGGCGAGGGTTCGATCGGCGCTGGCGGAGGTCCTGGAACGTGCGAACGGTCGGCCGATTTTCGTGGTTTGCCGTCCGATCCCGTACGCGATGGGTGTGTGCTGGCTGTCGAACAGGCCGGCGTGCGATCTATGGAAGATTGTTGAGGATGGACCGGATGTGACGCGCGTGGAGTTGGAGCGCGAGCATCTGCACCAACTTGTTGAAGATCTCAAGGCCGGGGCATGACGCCCCAGCGCCTCTTCGGCAGAGTCCCGGTCCGCACCGGGCGAGGCGTTGAACGACCGATGACCGCTTTCGGAGAAAGCAAGAGATGACCACACTTCAGACGTCCGGCTCGATCGCTCCGAAGAACTGGGCGGATGCGAACTCGCGCACGACCAAGGTCCCGGAGGGTCTGTGGCTGCGTTGTCCCTCATGCAGCGGGATGATCTACCGCAAGCAGATGGAAGCGAACCGCCACGTCTGCCCTGAATGCGAGCATCATTTCCGTATTTCCGCGACCGAGCGTGTGAAGCAGCTCGCCGACGACGGCTCGTTCGAGCCGATGTTCGATCACCTGACGACGATCGATCCGCTGGCGTTCGTCGATCTGAAGTCCTACAAGGACCGCCTCGCGGCGGAGCAGAAGAAGACCGGTCAGCGCGAGGGTGTCCAGACGGGCCGGGTGTTCATCAAGGGCCGACCCGCGATGCTCTGCTGTCTCGACCTCACGTTCTTCATGGGCACGCTGAGCAGCGTCGTGGGCGAGAAGATCACGCGGTCGATCGAGCATGCGACCGAGCACGACCTGCCCCTGATCATCGTTTCCTGCTCGGGGGGCGCGCGGATGCAGGAGTCGGGGCTGTCGCTGATGCAGATGGCCAAGACCAGCGCGGCGCTCGCACGTTTTGACGACGCGGCCGGGTTGTTCATCAGCGTTCTGACCGACCCGACCACGGGGGGCGTCTCGGCGAGCTTTGCGATGCTGGGCGACGTGATTCTTGCGGAGCCTCGGGCGCTGATCGGCTTCGCCGGGCCGCGCGTCATCCAGCAGACGATCCGGCAGGAACTGCCCGAGGGCTTCCAGACATCCGAGTTTCTCCTGAACGCCGGGATGGTCGATCGCGTGGTGCATCGGCACGAACTGCGGAACGAGATTGCGCGGGTGATCGACTACGCGGGCAAGTAGTTTTCGACGCTCGCCGGGATGGGCGTTGGCGTATGATCTCGTCTCCTTTTTTTGTTGCCCCGACCCTTTTGAGAGGTGTCCGTCTTGGCCAGTCTCACCCTTGAACCTCCGCCCGCCACCGACCGCAAGATCGCCTTCCGCGAGGCTCTGCGCGAAGCCATGTCAGAGGAAATGCGGAGCGATCCGCGCATCTTCCTGATGGGCGAGGAGGTGGCGCAGTACAACGGCGCGTACAAGGTCAGCCAGGGGATGCTCGACGAGTTTGGTCCCAAGCGGATCATTGATGCTCCGATCTCGGAGAATGGTTTCGCGGGGCTTGGGATCGGGGCGGCGATGTACGGCCTGCGGCCGATCATCGAGTTCATGTCGTGGTCCTTTTCGCTCGTCGCCGCGGACCAGATCCTCAACAACGCGGCGAAAATGCTCTACATGTCCGGCGGGCAGTGGGGGTGTCCCATCGTGTTTCGGGGCAACGACGGCGCGGGGGGCCAGCTCGGTTCGACCCACTCTTGGTCGGTCGAAGCGCTGTACGCGAACGTCCCGGGGCTGAAGATCGCCATCCCCAGCAATCCCTACGACGCGAAGGGGCTGCTCAAGACCGCGATCCGCGACGAGGACCCGGTCTTCTTCCTCGAATCCGAGCGCATGCTCGGCGACACGGGCCTCGTCCCCGCGGGGGAATACACCGTCCCCTTCGGCCAGGCGGCGCTGCGTCGCGAGGGGGACGACTGCACGCTCGTTTCGTTCGGTCGTCCGGTGAACTTCTGCCTCGAAGCGGCGGATGAGCTGGCAAATGAGGACATCCATTGCGACGTCCTTGATATGCGGACCATCCGGCCTCTGGATGTCGATTCAATTGTTGCGAGCATCCAGAAGACCGGGCGCATCGTCGTCGTCGATCAGTCGTGGCCCTTCGCCGGGATCGCGAGCGAGGTGATCGCGCAGGTCTGCGAGCGTTGCTTTGATTATCTCGATCATCAGCCGGTGCGCGTGACGAGCGACGACGTGCCGACGCCCTACGCCAAGCCGTTGGAGCAGGCGTACCTGCCGCACAAGGGGAAGATTGTGGAGGCGGTGAAGAGAGTCGTGGGGGTAGAATAAGGCGATGGACTTGGCATCAGTCCAAAAGGCTGTTCGTCAGAACCCTCAGGGCGTGCTGATTCGCAGGATCGACGGAACGAAGCACCGCGTTCCCCACCGCGGCTACGTCACTTTCGGCCCGCCACCGGAGGAGCGCGCTCCGCGCAGCCGCCATGCGACCTCCCGCCTCGTGTGGGACGGAACGGGGCCTGCGCTGGTGAACGCCCCGCTCGTGGCAGAGATCACTCCGCTGATGAAGAACGGCAACGGCCATGGCGGCAAGGGGAAGAAGGGCAAGCCAAAGCATGGCTGAGTGCCAATCGGCCTCCGCAGAACCGGGAGAATAGTCAATGCCCAAGTATGACGAGCACATCATCGAGCAGTATGCGGATCGGCTCTACCGCCGCGCGCGGGGTGTCATTCTCAACTGGGCCGTCGCACTCGGGGTGTTTTTCGGCGGGCTTGCCTATTTCCTCGCGCGCGCAGCGGACGTGGAATCGCTCAGCTTTGTCGGTGCGGTTGGAGCAGCGATCGGCCTGGTTGTCGGTTTCCTCATTGGAACCGAGCGAGCATTCGCAATCAGGCTCAAGGCTCAGCAGACTCTCTGCCAACTTCAGATTGAAAAGAACACCCGAACTCGATCCGTTCAGCCAACGGCCTAAGGACGCTTCATGCCCATCCCCATCACCATGCCCCGCCTCTCCGACACCATGGAACGTGGAACCGTTGTGCATTGGAACGTGAAGGAGGGCGACGCGGTCAAGCCGGGGATGGTCCTGGGCGACATCGAGACCGACAAGGCGACGATGGAACTCCAGGCGTTCGATACGGGGACGGTCGCTGCGATTCTGCTGAGTGAGGGGGCGACGATCGAGGTCGGCCGGAACATCCTCGTCCTGGCGGAAGAAGGTGAGGATGCCGCGCAGATTCGCGCGCAGTTCGCATCCGCGGCGGCGTCGGCTCCCGCGGTTCGCTCCGGGCAGGTCGGCGATTCGATCAATGCGGCCGCGCCAACCGCGACGGCGCTTGTCGAACCTCAGACGCAGCCCGTCACCAACGGCCACTCTGTCGTTGCCCAATCCGGGGCCGCGACGGGCGGCGGCCGCATCTTTGCCTCGCCGCTGGCGAAGAAGATCGCGGGTGAAAAGGGGATCGACCTTTCGCGCGTCCACGGCACCGGCCCCGGCGGTCGGATCACTCGCAGGGACGTGGAATCCGGCGGGATCGCGGCTGGCGCGGGGGCGCCTTCCCTGGAAGTCCGGCTCCCGGCCAAGGCGTCGCGTCCGACGGCCGATCTCGCCGCTGGAAACGTTTCGACGCCGGTGGCTCCCGCGCCGTTGCCCTCCTTCGGCCCCGGGCTGAAGCGCGAGACGCAGGCCCTCTCGAACATGCGCCGCACCATCGCCGCGCGGCTGGTCCAGAGCAAAGCCACGATCCCGCACTACCAGGTCACCGTCGCGGTGAACATGGACCCGCTGCTCTCGCTCCGGCAGCAACTGAACGAGCAGCTCGCCTCGCAGGGGGTCAAGCTCAGCGTGAACGACTTCCTTGTTCGTGCGTGCGCGCTCGCGATGCACCAGCACCCGTATGTCAACGCCTCCTGGGGGGCGGACAACGCGAGCATCTCCCTGCATGACCGAGTGAACATCGGCGTGGCGATCTCGCTTCCCAGCGAGCGCGGCGGCGGGCTGGTTGTCGCGTCGCTCAGGGATGCCGACCGCATGGGGCTGCGGCAGATTTCTTCCGAGACCAAGACGCTTGCCGAGAAGGCCCGCACACGCGGCCTCACGATCGACGAAATGGACGGCTCGACCTTCACGATCTCCAACCTGGGGATGTTCGGCGTCGAGCACTTCACCGCGATCATCAACCCGCCGAACTCCGCCATCCTCGCGGTCGGCGCGGCGGTCGAGAAGCCCGTGGCGCGCGGGGGCCAGATCGTCGTCGGGCACGAGATGCAGATGACGATGTCGAGCGATCACCGGGTGATCGACGGCGCGATGGCCGCGGCGTATCTGAAGACCGTGAAGGAACTGCTCGAAGCGCCGGCGACGCTCCTGGTGTGACGCGCGAGGAAGGAGACGATCATGCCGCAGGAAGAGCGAACGGTCCGCCTCCACCGGGTCATCCGCGCCCCAGCCGCCCGGGTGTACAAGGCCTTTCTCGATCCCAGAGCCATGTGCAAGTGGGTTCCGCCGCACGGCTTTGTCGGAGAAGTTCATCACAGCGATCCCCGCGTCGGAGGCGGGTATCGAATGTCATTCACCAACTTCAATACGGGTCAATCGCACTCCTTCGGCGGCACCTACGTCGAACTCACGCCGAACGAGCGCCTCCGCTACACCGACAAGTTCGAGAACCCCGGCCTCCCCGGCGAGATGCAGGTCACCATCACCCTCCGCCCCGTCGCCTGCGGCACGGAACTCTCCATCCTCCAGGAAAACATCCCCGCCGCCATCCCCACCGAGTTCTGCTACCTCGGCTGGCAGGAGTCGCTCTCGCTGCTCGCGCTGCTCGTTGAACCCGAGATTCCGTGATCCGGCGGGTGGCGCGCGACACTCTTGAACGGACACTCACGGACTCCCGAGGTGTCCGGAATCAGTCGGCGGACACCGTCGCCCCGATCGGCTCCTCCGAATAGAACTCCTCCAGCACCTTCTCCCACTCCGCAGTCGTCGAGCATGCGATGAAACGCAGCCGCACCGCCTCCGCTTCGGGATGGTGGGCGGCGAATCGGATCCCGAACTTCCGCATCAGCAGCCCCGCGCCGACCTCGCCGTTGACCGCCGCCGACAACTCGAAGTGCTCGCGCAGCACCTGGCGCTGCTCCGCGATCGTGGGCGCGGCGGGGGGCCGGCCCGCCATCATCTGGCGCGCCTGGCGGAAGATCCACGGGTTCCCGATGCAGCCGCGGGCCACGCTGGCGGCGTGGACCCCCGTGTAGGCGAGCATTCGGAAAAGGTCGTGGGCGTTCCAGACATCTCCCGAGCCGAAGATGATCCGGTCGGGGCGTGCGCGAACGAGGTCGCGCAGGAAGGTCCACTTTGATGGGCCGACATATTTCTGCTCCACCGTGCGGCCGTGGACGGTGGCCCAGGCATAGCCGAGTTCATATGCCGCGTCGAAGATGCGGAAAAAGTTCCGTTCCGCGTCGGGCGACTCGTCGCTCCCGCGCCGGATCTTCAGCGTCGTCGGCACGTGCCGCGGCAGGGCGGCGCGTACCGCCCGGAGAATCTCGATCGCCCCTTCCGGCTCGCGCAGCCAGTGCCCGCCCCGCGCCTTGCTCTTGATCTTCTTCACCGGACAGGCCAGGTTCACGTCGATCGCGGCGAAGGTTCTTGCGAGCGCGTCCGCAGGTTGGAAGACGTGAGCGCTCTCGCGGCGCGCCAGCGCGGTGTATGCGCGCGGGTGGCGCTTTCCCTGCTCGATCATCTTCACCGCCGCGGCGGCCATTTCGTCGGGGTCCGACCCCATCAACTGTCCGATCAGCGGATGGTCCTCGTTGCCTCCCGGCACGTTGTCGGCGATTTCGCCCAGGTCGGCCTTTGCGAATCCCTTTCCGCCCGCGAGGAGGGTCCGATCGAGCAGCGCCTCGGTGACGCAGCACGGGCAGCCGTGGCGTCGGGCGATGATCCGCATGGCCGGGTCGGAGTATCCGGCCAATCCGGCCTGAAAAAACGGGGCATCGAACCCAGGAATGGTCGCGATGATGCGGGGATCAATTTCCGCGGCTGACGCCGCGGAAATCGGGTCAACGTTCTCGGCTCCCGGGGCATAGGCCGGGCCGGGCGGGGACGCGTTGTTGCCGGAGCAGCCCATCGGAGCGAGTATAGAACCGTGAAATCCACACACGCCCATATCGCATTGGTCCTCGCGTCGATTCTCCTGCCGTCCTGCGGCGGACCGGCCCGAGATGAATCCGCACGTCCGTTTCCGACCGGCGTCTCCCAGGTGCGGACCGTGAACATCCAGCTGCTGCGCAACGAGACGGAGATCACACTGACGAACACGTCAGCGCAGGAGTTTCCGGCCTGCACGATGTGGATCAATCGACAGTTTTCGAGGCCGATCGAGCCGCTGGGTATCGGGCAATCGATCACGCTCCCCCTGGCGAGTTTCCGCAACGAATACGCTGAGCCTTTCCGGGCCGGCGGATTCTTTGCGACTGAGAAACCGGATGAGGTTGTCCAGGCGCAGTTGGAAACTGAGTCCGGCCTGGTTGGTCTGATCGTGGTGGGGAGCCGTTAACGAACTCCGCCCGCGAGAAATCGCGGGCGGCTCAAAAAAACCAAAACCCACAATACCGGGGGAAGTACTGTGGGCTAGGAGGGAAGAAACACGTCACCCAAAGTCTACATGATCTGTGAAGAGAGGCAAGGGATAACGACCAAAAACGTGAAGAATCCGTTGAATTTCTGGGTTGTCTGCGGTGTCGGAAGCAGGCTGGCGGGGGTGGGAATGAGGATCTGGTGCAGCCGCAAGTAGAGAAAAAACAAGCATTTATGCGACAAATCCTGGTCATTTGTTCAGTTTTTGTATGGATTGGCGTCGCATCGTCACAATCGACGACCGGAGAGGGCGACCGTCTCCCGTCAACTCCACCGGCGAACGGGGTGCCGGCCGACGAATCAGCGCCGACGGACGCGGAACGAGGCCTGCCCGATGTGGCGCCGATTTCGAAGCGTGCAGCGCGAGCCGGGGACGAACTTCAAGTTCAACTGAAGACGGGTGAACGGCTGGAGGGCGAGTTTGTTTCGGAGTCCGAGCATCGTGTCGTGATCCGGATCGCCGGGGTTGAGTTGCGGGTCGATCGATCGACGATCGAGCGGCTGGTGGTGCTCGACCCTCCGGCGGAGCGGTACAGGCGGATGCGTTCGCAGATCGCGGACGATGACGCGGATCGGCTGGTGGTGCTGGCGGAGTGGCTCCAGCGTCGGCGGATGTTCTCCGAATCATTGACGGAACTCGAGACCGCGCTGCGGGCGGACCCGACGAACGCGGAGGGGCTGCGGTTGAAGCGCGTGGTCGAGCAACTGGCGGCGCTCGCGGAGCGCAAGGGGACGGGCGAGCGCGGCGAGGCGGACAAGGAACGGCAGATCAGCGAGGCGAAGCGGTTTCCCACGCGTCCCCGGGTCGCCGAGTTTCCGCTGCTGAACGCGGAACAGATCAACCTGATCAAGGTGTACGAGGTGGACCTGCGCGACCCGCCGAAGATGACCATTCCGCGCGAAACGATCCAGAAGATGATGGTTCGCTTCGGCGACGATCCACTGATCCCCGGCAGCCGGGAGGCGCGAGAGGCGTTTTTCCGGAAGCCCCCGGAGGAGATCCTCGACGTGATGTTCCGCCTGCGGGCGCGCGACATGTACGATCAGGTCCGGGTGGTGGGTCAGCCCCGGAGCATGAAGTTGTTCCGTGATGATGTTCACGCGGGCTGGCTTGTTTCGTCCTGCGCGAGCACGGCGTGCCACGGCGGGTCCGATTCGGGGCGGTTGAGGCTGTTCAACTACCGTCCGACGGCGGATGAGAGCGTGTACACGAACTTCTTGATCCTGGATCGGTTCCGATCGCGTGAGGGACGGCCGCTGATTGACTACGAGGAGCCGGAACGCTCTCTGCTGTTGCAGATGGGTCTGCCGCGTGACGATGCTCGAACGCCTCATCCGCGGATTCCCGGCTGGCAACCCGCGTTTCGGAATCGCGAGGCGCGGCGGTATCTCCAGACTCTGGAATGGATCCGATCCATGTACCGGCCGAGGCCGGAGTACCCGATCGAGTACGACCCGCCCGGGACGCGCGAACCGGAGGACGGCGCGCCGGCGCGTCGGGAGCCTGTGGAGCGGTGATACGGAACCCTTTTGTGGCCGTCGGCGGATGGGAAGAGGCGGGGGAGTGATCTTGTAGACTTCGAGGCCTGTGGATCGACCCTTGTAGGAGCATCGACGTGATGGACGGATTGATCGAGGCGCGTGTGATCCTTGCGGCGACGGCGTTGATGGCATTCGCCGGGGGCTGTGAGCGGCGGGATGCGTCGTCCCGGTCGATGGTCGAGGCTCGGAACACGATGACCGCGGTTGGAGCCGGTGGCTCGGCGGCGGCGCCGAAGTCCACGCTCGAGGGCGGTTACGCCAAGGTGCTGGCGACGATCAAGGACGACGCCGGTTCGAGCGAATCGGTGAAAGCGATCAACGCGGCGTTCATGGGCGGGGCGCTGGGCGGACAGGGCGAGCTGGCTGCCGGGGCGTTCCGCGAGGCGGATGCCGCGTTGCTGAGGCAGATCGTTGTTGCGAAGTCGAGGCTGAGCCTCTACCTGGAGCAACGCGGGCTGGCCGACGCGTTGTCGGGGTATGACCCGAACGTGGACATCGCGGCGTTCGATGGTCAGATCGCGGAGCGGGAGCGCGAGCGCGAAGCGGCGAAAGCGCGCCTGGCCGAGAACGAGGCGAAGGTCACGGGGATCCGCGGTCAGTCCGAGGCGAAAGCGGAGGCGGCGCGCTCGATGATGGCCTCGCTTGGAGCGTTGCGAGAGCGGCTGCTCGAGGCGTCGTCGTCGGATCGTCCGTCGCTCGCGGAGCAGTTGAACACGGAGCGCCGCAAGGCCGAGGGGGTGATGAAGGAATCGGAGCTTCTTGACGCGGAGGCGGCGAAGATCGCCCCGATTTCCGAGGAACTCCGGCTGCGGGTGGAGCAGATCGAGCGGCAGATCTCGTCGTTGCAGAAGGCCAAGGAGCAGGCGCGGCTGCTGTCGGAGTCGCGGGTCGCATCCGCCGCGGAAGCCTCGCGTGGGGCGACGCAGACGGCGAGCGAGTTGGCGCAGGAGTTGGAAGCGGTGCAGACGACGCTGTCGGAACGGGTCAAGCCCGCGTTCGAGGCGGCGTTGTCGAAGTTGAGCCAGTCGGCGGGGAAGTTCGGCCAGGCGCGCGGCGGTCCTGACGCGGCGCTGCTCTCGCTTTCGAACGGGATGTCGGCGCAGGCGATCGGCTCGCTTCAGCGTGAGTATGCGGAAGTCTTGGCGCGCGTGTCGTCGCTGCTGGCGTCGGCGGGGGCGGCGAAGCCGGCGATCCCGGGGGCGAGCGGCTGGACATCCGCGGCGGAATCGATCGCGAGCGAAGCGAAGCAGGCGCTGGACGCCGCGTTGCAGCAGTACGAGAAAGCCAAGTCTTCATTCCGCTCCGGCGGCGGATCGGCGGAACTTCGTGAACACGTCGATCGACTTTCGGCGAAGGTGAACGAGACCTGGGTGCGACTGGGCGGCGCACCACCGGCCGAGGAGAAAGCGGTTGAACCCGAGCCGGAATCCGAGATCCCGGCGGCGGTAGAGGAACCGGGGATGTCGGCTCCCGCGTCCGACGAGCCGGCCGAGGAAGCGCCGCCCGCAGAAGGCGGCACGGAGCAGCCGACCCAGGGGCCGGGTCGTTCGGGCTGAAGGCGACGGCGGCGCCTATTCGAGCGGCAGTTTCTTGTTTGTCCAGAGTTTCTTGAGGCGGGGCTGGTCGATCGGCTCCATGATCTGTCCGTCGGCGTTGACGCGGCGGATGATGCGCCCCTGCGCATCGAGTTCGGTGGTGGTGGGTCGGCTGTTCTCAGAGGCCAGCGACGTCATGATGTAGGCGGACTTGTCTGAGGCCGCAAAGGTTTCGCGTCGCAGAGTCATCTTGGCGAGGGTGGAGTCGTAGGTGTAGAAGCCGAAGACCCCGGACATGCCGGCGCGCGCGACGAGCCGGGGGAGCAGGTATGACTCCACGCGCGAGAGGTACGACTCCGGGATGGGCGACCAATCGGCGTTTGTCGGCTCTTCGCCGCTGTGCGTGGTCTTAACGGTCAGGCGGTCGTCGCGGCGGATGCCCGTCTCGACCCATTGCTCCGTCTTGTTTCCCTTGCGAACGGCCATGGTGATCGACCAGAGTTCGGTGGTGCGGTCGGCCGAGAGGAAATACAGGGAAACAGAGTCCACGACGGCGCCCGAGGCGAGGGCGCGGGCTTCAACGCGGGTGAGATAGCCCGGCTGACGGTCGGCGGTGGTGCGGCGTTGCTCCGGCTTGGCCGGGTCCAGATCTCCGGCGACGCCGGCGACGATCTGGACGCGCTGGTAGCCGACCTCTTCATCGAACTCGTCGCTCCCGGTCGGGTTCGGGCGGTAGAGCCGGTAGTAGACGGGTTCCTTGTCGAGGGCGGCCTCGAAGTCCGAGGAGTTGAAGCGTTCGAGAAGGGCGCGTCCGGCGAGGAGGGCGGTGGCGCGTTCGGTGCCGAGGGCTTCGGGGTCTTTGAACTCGGCGCTGGCGATCATCAGTTCGTAAAGCGATCGAACCTTGGGAAAGAGTGAGACGGGGCAGTCCATCTGGAAGATGACAAACTGCCCCGGTCCGGTGTGGAAGACGGTGTAGCCGGTCACGGGGACGGTCGTATCGAGCGGGACATCGAGGTACACGCGCTGGGCCGGGTGCTGGCCGATGAGGAGGTTGTCGTCGGTATCGAAGACTCGGACGGTGGAGACGGATCGGCCGCGCTGGTTTTTTCCGGTGTGGAAGGTCCGTCGCTGATCGACGATGTTCTTGACTGCTTCGGAGAGTTCGAGCGATCGGTCCGCGCTGATGGATTGCATGACCTGGAAGACGAAGGAATGTTGTTTGTCCTGCGGGGCGATGACGACCGTGGTGCGGCCGCCCTCGATCCTGGAAAGATCGATGATTGATCCTTCGGGCGGGAGGAATGAAAGCCCCAGATTCGGGATGGTGTACGGCTCCTGCGCGAGCGTTGTGGGGACGGCCGGGGTTGGCTCGTCCGCACGCGCGGGCCAGGGAGCGATGAAAGCCGCCGGGATCAGAAGGCTGAGGAAGAGGAATTGACGGAAGGCAGAAGGGATCATGTGCGGAATCATCGGCTGTTTCGGGGCCTGGCGACTCGGATAGGATTTTGTTTGGTATATCCCAGGCGTTTGCGTTCTTGACAGAAATTCGTGTTGGGATACACTCCTCCCCCTTGCTCTCATCTTGTATGGGGGCTGGTGGGACAGTTGTTCGCGCGATTCGTGACTGGCTGCCGGTGTGTTGGGAGCCGAGTGGGGCTTCCGCTGGTTGTTCTTCACGATTCGACGTGCATCGGTTCCAGGTTCCTGATCGAGTTGTTTCACTCAAACGGCCCGGCTGCCGGGCAGGATGATCCATGAGCGGCGGACGGATTCGAATTCGTATGGAGGCCTACGACCACCAGGCCCTCGACTCCTCGGCGAAGGAGATCGTCGACCACGCGAAGCGCACGAGCGCCAAGGTGGCCGGTCCGATCCCGCTGCCGACGCGGGTCGAGCGGTACACGGTGCTTCGCAGCCCCTTCATCGACAAAAAATCGCGTGAGCAGTTCGAGATCCGCACGCACAAGCGGATCATTGATATCACCGAGCCGAACGCGCGTACGGTTGAGGCTCTGAATCGGTTGGTTGTCCCGGCGGGCGTTTTCATCAAGATCAAGGCGTAGAGTTCGGGCCGGTCTTTCGAGAGAAGGGCCGGTTTTTTCATGACGGGTTCCTCTGCTCCGTCGGGCGTTCCGGCGTGAGGCACGAACCGCCCGACTCCCGGTTTTCGGGATTCACGGGCACGAGACCGGCCGCGGCGTTCCGGGAAGGATCGCAGGCGGACGGACGGAAAGGCTGGTCGGATTCAGATGGGACTTTCGCTGCTTGGAACCAAGGTCGGCATGACCCGCGTCTTTGACGAGGCGGGCGTGAGCGTTCCCGTGACCGTGGTCAAGGTCGGGCCTTGCGTGGTGACGCAGATCAAGACCGAGAAGGTGGACGGGTACAACGCGGTGCAGATCGGCTACGGCGAGATCAAGCCCCGCAACTCGACGATGGCGATGATCGCGCACGACGGGAAGGCCGGCGCCGACCCGCTGCGGCATCACCGCGAGTTCCGGGTGACGGCGAAGGAGATTGAGAACTACACGGTGGGGCAGAGGCTCGAGGCCTCGGCGCTCGAAGGTCTGGTGTACATCGACGTGATCTCGACGAGCAAGGGCAAGGGGTTCGCGGGGGTCATGAAGCGCCACAACTTCAAGGGCATGCCCGCGACGCACGGCACGGAGCGCAAGCACCGTTCGCCGGGTTCGATCGGCGGGCGCGCGACCGACCGCGGTCGCGGCAACCAGAAGGCCGGCATCCGCATGCCCGGGCACATGGGGGCGGAGCGCGTGACGATTCGCTCGCTCGAGATGGTGCGCATCGAGAACGAAAAAGGGCTGGTGCTGATCAAGGGATCGGTGCCGGGGGCGAACATGGGACTGGTCGAACTGCGGACGCCCACGCGTCTGTATCGTTCGAAGGCGGCGAAGCAGAAGGCGGCGGGCAAGTAGCCGCCGAGAAGATGAAGAGTTGTACATGCGGCGGGAGTCACGAAGGACTCCCGTCGGCCCGGCGGGTCCGCGACGGATACCACCGGGCGAACACAAGGGCAGCACTCGCCGAGTTGACCCCGGCACGCCTCAGTTTGTGATCGAGGCGTGGCGGGCAAGGCGAAATCGGGACCGATCGAATGTTCCGCTCAGGTGTCTGGGCGGCGACCGGAACCGGAGCAGGCGACGACGAGAGAGATTCCGAACCATGGAAATCCCCGTCCTGAACATGAAGGGCCAGAAGGTCGGCAGCATGACTGTTGACGAGAAGGCCCTGGGTGGCGAGGTGAATCCCGCCCTCATCAAGCAAGCGTTTGTTCGCTATCACGCGAACCTGCGTCAGGGGTCCGCGAGGACCAAGAGCCGCGGCATGACCGCCGGCTCGACGCGCAAGTTGTACAAGCAGAAGCACACCGGCAACGCCCGCATGGGTCCGGTCCGCTCGCCGATCCGGCGCGGCGGCGGCCACGCGTTCGCGAAGACGAAGACGCGCGAGGAGTTCCGCCTCGACATGCCGATCAAGATGCGGCGCAAGGCGAACCGCAACGCGCTGCTCGCCAAGCTTCTGGACAAGGAAGTGATGGTGATCGACTCGCTGAAGTTCGCCAAGCCGGGCACCTCGGTGTTCAAGGGGCTGATCGAGGCGTGCAAGATCAATCGTTCGTGTCTCGTGGCGTTGCGTCACGACAACGAGAACGCCCGGCTGAGCGCCCGGAATCTCGACGATGTCACGGTGTGCAACAGCGCCCAGCTGACGTGCTACGAGATGCTCAATCATCGGTTCATGGTGATCGAGAAGGCGGACCTGGAGGCGTGGATCAGCGGCCCGAGCAGCCACACGACCAAGTCCGAACCGAAGAAGAAGGAGACCGCGTGATGCAGGCTCACCACATCATCAAGCGTCCCCTGCTGACCGAGAAGAGCACGTTCCACTCGGACGAGACGAAGCGTTTCTCCTTCGAGGTGGCGGTGACGGCGCGCAAGGACGAGATCAAGAAGGCGATCCAGGAGTTGTACAAGGTGCGCGTCGTCAGCGTGAACACGACGATCCGCCAGGCCCGCGACCGGCAGATGAAAGTCGGACTGGTCAAGGGCAAGGTCACGAAGAAGGCGGTCGTCCGTCTTCACAAGGACGACACCATCGAGGTTGTGTGAGCGATCCCCAGGCACCCGAGCAGGATTAAGACATGCCCATCCGCATCTACAAACCCACGAGCGCCGGCCGACGCAATGCGTCGGTGAACGCGCACGCCGAGATCACGAAGAAGAAGCCCGAGAAGTCGCTGCTCGCGCCGCTGCCGCGGAAGAGCGGCCGGAACAACTCGGGCAAGGTTACGGTCCGAGGGCGGGGCGGCGGCGTGAAGCGCCTGTACCGCAAGATCGATTTCAAGCGGATGGACCGCAACGGGATCGAGGCGAAGGTGGTCGGCGTGGAGTACGACCCCAACCGTTCTTGCCACATCGCGCTGGTGGAATACACCGACGGCGTGAAGCGGTACATCCCCTCGCCCGCCGGGATCAACGTGGGCGACACGATCCTCGCGGACACGAAAGCGATCGAGCCGAAACTCGGCAACTGCATGCCGATCCACGACATCCCCACCGGCCTCGATATTCATTGCGTCGAGTTGGAGCCGGGACGAGGGGCGAAGATGTGCCGGTCGGCCGGCTCGTACGCCCGGCTCACGAACAAGGAGGGCACGTGGGCGACGCTCGTGCTCCCCTCGGGTGAAATTCGGCGGGTGCGGACCGACTGCCGCGCCGTCATCGGTCAGGTCGGCAACGCCGATCAGGTCCAGCGCTGGTACGGCAAGGCGGGCATCCCCCGCCTGCTGGGGCGCCGTCCCAAGACCCGCGGCATGGCGATGCACCACGGCATCCACCCGCTCGGCGGCGGCTCGGGCCGCTCCAAGGGCAACCGCGCCCCGGTCAGCCGCAGCGGCGTCCCCTCCAAGGGCGGCAGCACGCGCAACCGCAAGCAGTTCTCCGAAACGCTCATTATCCGTCGTCGCAAGAGCGTCCGTTACGGGCAGTTGAAGTAAGAAGGCATCGGGCACCAGGCATCAGGCACCAGCAGGAATACAGACATGGCACGGTCTCTGAAAAAAGGTCCATTCGTCGACGAGAACCTCTTCCGCAAGGTGGAGAAGATCCGTCAGACCGGGCGTCGCGAGGCGCTCAAGACGTGGGCGCGGGACTGCACGATCGTCCCCGAGTTTGTCGGGCTGTCGTTCAAGATCCACAACGGCCGCGCGTTCACCGATCTCCTGGTGACCGAGGACATGGTGGGTCACAAGTTGGGCGAGTTCTCTCCGACGCGGATTTTCAAGGGTCACACGAACAAGAAGGAAGGCATCGCGGCGGCCGGTCCCGCGGCGGCTCCCGCTCCGGCGGCGGGCGGCGCGAAGGGCGGCGGCGGTAAGAAGTAAGTCATTCGAGAGCAAGGCGAAGCCATGAAGATCAACGGACAACGACTGATGAATGCCGCGGCGGCCGCGAAGGTTTCTCCCGAGCAGTTGGCGGCGTCGCTCCCCCGCGAGCAGCGCCGCAAGCAGGCGGACCTCGCGGAGAAGAAGGTCCGCAACTGGATGTCGGGCAAGGACTACCCGCGGTGCAAGCCGGCGGAGGTCGCCGCGATGGCGCAGGCGCTCGGCGTGCAGGCGAAGGACCTCGTCCGATTCACGAGCACGCACCGGTTCGCGCGCGGATCGTGGCGGAAGATCGGCCTCGTGACCGAGTTGATCCGCGGCCGGCGCGTGGACGAGGCGGATGCGCTCCTCGAGTTCTCGCCCAAGCGAGCGGCGGTGCAGGTGCGGAAGGCGTTGAAGGCGGCGATCGCCGACGCCGAGGCGGCGGATGCCGCGGTGGACCGCCTGTTTGTCGCGGAGAGTCGCGTCGGCAACGCGGCGCGGATCAAGCGATTCCAGCCCAAGGACCGTGGGCGTGCGCACCCGATCCTGAAGCGGACCAGTCACATTGTCGTCGGCGTGGAGGAGATGCCTTCCAAGGCGTAATACAACCATGGGACAAAAAGTTCATCCATTCGGTTTCCGGGTCGGCATCACCGAGGCGCACAAGAGCCGCTGGTACGCCCCCAAGGCGCTCTACGGCGAGTTGCTGGTCGAGGACTTCCGCATCCGCGAGTTCGTGGACAAGCGGCTGAACCGGACGCCTCCCTTCGCCGCGGTGTCGGACATCCACATCGAGCGGACGCGCGAAGAGTTGAAGGTGATCGTGAAGACGGCGCGGCCGGGGCTGGTCATCGGCCCCAAGGGGGCCGAGGTCGATCGCCTGACTCAGGAACTCCAGTTGATGACCGGGCGCAAGGTCTCGATCAACATCCTCGAGATCAAGAACCCCGACGTCGACGCCACCCTGATCGGCGAGGCGGTGGCGGAGCAGTTGAAGAAGCGTGCTTCGTTCCGTCGCGTCGTCAAGATGCGGGCGGAGGCCGCGATGCAGGCTGGCGCCCTCGGCTGCCGCATCCTGCTCTCCGGCCGTCTCGGCGGCGCCGAAATGAGCCGCCGCCTCGACACCCGCATGGGATCGATGCCCCTCTCCAGCCTCCAGGCGAACGTCGAGTACGGCTTCGCGCAGGCCTTCACTCCCTACGGAGCGATCGGCGTCAAGGTGTGGGTCTACAAAGGCCCCTACGCCAAGGAACTCTCGGAAGAAGAAAAGATGAGCAACGCCGCCGGCGCGCGTCCGCGTGCCCGCGGACGCCGGTGATCGAGCTTCCCGGACGATGGACTCAGGACTCCGCACTCAGGATTCAGTAAGGATCGTTTCCCATGAAGTTGATGCCCAAACGAGTGAAGTACCGCAAGGAGATGCGCCGGGTCCGCGACCGGAAGGCGACCAAGGGCAACTACGTTGCCTTCGGCGACTACGGGCTGCAGGCGACCGAAGGCTTCTGGGTCACGGCGCGCCAGCTCGAAGCCGGCCGCGTCGCGTGCCAGCACTTCCTCAAGCGCCAGGGCAAGCTCTACATCCGCGTCTTCCCTAACAAGCCCATCTCGAAGAAGCCGCTGGAAACCCGGATGGGCACCGGCAAGGCGGACGTCGAATACTGGGCCGCGCGCGTCAAGGCCGGCACCGTGATCTTCGAGGTCGCGGGGGTGCCGGTGGGGGTGGCCAAGCGGGCGTTCAGCCGCGTGGCGATCAAGCTGCCGGTGAAGACGCGGTTCGTGGGTCGTCGTCTTGAGGTGTGATCTCTCAGTTGAAGGAACGAATCAATGAAGGCACTTGAAGTTCACAAGATGACGGGCGAAGAGATCGACACGCAGCTGGTCAAGTTGCGGCGCGGGCTGTACGACCTGCGCGTGCAGGCGGCGACGGAGAAGATCGAGGACCCGACCAAGTTCAAGAAGGTCCGGCGCGACGTGGCGCGGCTGCTCACGGAGCAGAAGGCACGACTGATGAAGAAGGGTGGAGCCAAGTGATGAGCGCTCAGGTTCAGAAGCAGAAGAAAGTGGCGGCGACGCAGGTGGGGGTGGTCGAGTCCGACAAGCGCGACAAGACCCGCCGCGTGTCGGTGCGTTTCTCGGCGCCGCACCCCAAGTACGGGAAGTACGTGGCGAACCGGACCATCCTGCACGTTCACGACGAGAAGAACGAGTCCAGGCTCGGGGACCGGATCGAGATCGCTCCCTGCCGACCCGTGAGCAAGACCAAGACGTGGAAGTTGGTGCGCATCGTCGAGCGCGCCCCCGAACTCTAAGGATCGAAAGCCATGCTTCAAGCAGAAACAAGGTGCGAAGTCGCGGACAACTCGGGGGCGAAGATCGCCTACGTGATCCGCGTGCTCGGCGGCTCGACCGGCCGCGGCCAGTTCACGCGCCAGATGGCCGGCGTGGGCGACCGCGTGGTGTGCAGCGTCAAGAAGGCGCTCCCCGGCGGCGAGGTCAAGGCGGGCGACGTGGTGAAGGCGGTGGTGGTGCGCACGACGTATCCGACGCGACGGGCGGACGGGTCGTACGTCTCCTTCGACGCGAACGCGGTGGTGCTGTTGAACGACGACGGGAACCCGCGCGGGACGCGCATCTTCGGCGCCGTCGCCCGCGAACTCCGTGACAAGGGGTACATGAAGATCGTGTCGCTCGCTACGGAGGTGATCTGAACCATGCCGACGCATATCCGAAAAGGTGACGAGGTGATGATCCGCTCGGGCGACTTCAAGGGCGCCACGGGGACGGTGGTCCGCATGCTGACCAAGACCGACCGGGTGGTGGTGAAGGGCGCGCGGATCAAGGGGATCACCAAGACGCTGAAGCCGACGCGGATCAATCCGCAGGGCGGCCAGGTGATGGTGGACCGTTCGTTCCACGTGTCGGCGGTCAGCCCGGTGGTCGACGGCAAGGCGGCGCGCGTTCGATTCGAGACCAAGAAGGACGGGTCGAAGGTCCGCGTCGCGGTGGCCGGCGGCAAGGTGCTGAAGGAACTGGGTGTGGTTCGCTCGGCGAACGCGAAGAAGAAGACAAGCAAGAAGTCAGCCGCGAAGGCGTAAATCGGAAAGATTCGGAGCAGGCACATGGCAAAGACCAAAGGCAAGAAGGGCGACGATCACGGCGGACCGGCTGATACCAGCCCGCCCGCGCCGCCGCGGCTGCGCGACAAGTACCGCGGCGAGGTGGCGGCGGCGTTCGCCGAGAAGTTCGGCGAAAAGAACCGGATGGCGCACCCTCGGCTCGAGAAGATCGTGGTGAACGTGAACCTCGGGCGGTTCCTGGAAGGGAACAAGCTGCCGGCGGTCAAGAAGGACACGACCATCGAGACGCTGAGGAAGATCTCGGGCCAGAAGCCGGTGATCACCTACGCGAAGAAAAGCGTGTCGAACTTCAAGGTCCGCGAAGGCGCCGAGACGGCGTACATGGTCACCGTTCGTCGGGACCGGATGTGGCAGTTCCTGGATCGGCTCATCAACCTGGCGATCCCGCGCATCAAGGACTTCCGCGGGATGTCGTCGAGCGCGTTCGACAAGAACGGGAACTACTCGATGGGCCTGTCGGAGCAGGGCGTGTTCCCGGAGATCAACATGGCCGAGGTGGATTTCACCCACGGGATGAACATCAACGTGGTGTTCCGCAACTCGAACCCCGAGAAGAGCCGTTTCGTTCTCGAGCAGATGGGCTTCCCGTTCCGCAAGGAAGAGGCCCGCAAGGACAAGAAATAACCGGGAGAGGATGAACCATGGCGACCAAGGCACAAACAGCCAAGAGCAAGCGTACTCCGAAGTTCAGCACCCGCATCGTCCGCCGCTGCGAGTTGACGGGGCGGGCGCGGGGTGTGTACCGGAAGTTCCGAATCAGCCGCATCATGCTGCGCAAGCTGGCGCTCGAGGGAAAGATCCCCGGCATGCGCAAGGCGTCCTGGTAATCCGCGAAGCGAACCCACGAATCAAGCAAGACCGAGGCATCCACGAATGACGACCAACGACCCCATCGCCGACATGCTGACGCGGATCCGCAACGCCGTGAATAACAAGGCGAAGACGGTGAACGTTCAGCGGAGCAAGGTATGCACGGGCATCGCCGCCATCCTGAAGGAGGAGGGGTACATCGACTCCTTCGACGCCGTGGAGGACGGGCGCCAAGGGCAGATCCGCATCCGCCTGAAGTACGGCCCGCGCGGCGAGATCCTCATCCATGAGGTGAAGCGCGAATCCAAGCCCGGCCGCCGCCTGTACCGCGGGGTGGAGGACCTCGGGCGGCCGCTCCAGGGCATGGGGATCTCCATTCTCTCGACCCCGAAGGGCGTTCTCTCGGATCGTCGCTGCCGCGAGGAGCGCGTGGGCGGCGAGTTGCTCGCCACCGTCTATTGATCATCACGACCCGTGACCTAAGGATTCCGATCATGTCCCGACTTGGAAAAAAACCAGTGCCCGTCCCGGGCAACGTGAAGGTTGAAGTGGCCCCGGGCAAGGTGACGGTGTCGTCCGGCTCGAAGAGCCTCACGATGCCGGTGCGCCCCGAGATCAAGGTAGCCTTCGACGCCGCGAGCAAGCAGGTGAACGTCACGATCGACCCGGCCAAGGCGAATGACTCGCAGGCGCGGGCGTCGTGGGGGTCCACGCGAGCGCACATCGCCAACATGATCAAGGGCGTGACCGAAGGTTTCCAGCGGAACCTGGAGGTGGTCGGCGTCGGGTTCACCGCGGCGGTCGCCGGCAAGACGCTCGACCTGAAGGTCGGGTTCGCCAACATGATCAAGGTCCCGATCCCGATGGGGGTCGAGGTCCAGGTCGAGAAGCAGAACATCACGGTGAAGGGGGCCGACCGGCAGGCGGTGGGGCAGTTCGCCTCCGTTGTCCGGTCGAAGCGGAAGCCCGAGCCATACAACGGCAAGGGGATCAAGTACACGGACGAGGTCATCAAGAAGAAGCAGGGCAAGGCGTTCGGCGCGTAATCAATCGCCGCGGCGCGGCAAAGGTGGAATGCGATGGACAAGCAAAAGAGCAAGGTTGTGCGTCGGGACCGTCGGTGCACCGGGATCCGCAAGCGGATCACGGGCACACCGTCACGTCCGCGCCTGGCGGTGTTCAAGTCGCTGAAGCACATCTACGTGCAGATCATCGACGACCTCGCGGGCAAGACGCTGTGCGCCGCCTCGACGCGCGACGCGGAGGGGGCGGGCGACAGGACCGGCAACAAGGGAGCGGCGGCGGTGGTCGGCAAGGCGATCGCCAAGAAGGCGACCGCGGCCGGGATCAAGGATGTCGCGTTCGACCGCGGCGGTTTCCGTTATCACGGGCGGGTCAAGGCGCTCGCCGACGCGGCGCGCGAGGGCGGACTGAAGTTCTGAGAGGCATGTTTCTTTGGAAGGTCTGACACATGGCTGAGATGCTTGAAGGTTCAGGTTCGCTCGAGAGCACCACGATCGGCGTTTTCCGCAGCGCGGCGACGGTCAAGGGCGGCAAGCGGTTCTCGTTCGGCGCGCTCGTCGCGGTGGGAGACCGCAACGGTCGCATCGCGCTCGGCTATGCCAAGGCCAACGAGGTGCCTCCGGCAATCGAAAAGGCGCAAAAGGACGGCAAGAAGCAGTTGAAGCAGATCACGCTGCACGGGAAGACGATCCCGCACACCGTCGAAGGCTCCTTCTCCGCGTCCAAGGTCCGCCTTGTGCCCGCCTCTCCCGGCACGGGCGTTCGTGCGGGCGGCACGGTCCGGGCCGTGCTCGAACTCGCGGGCATCACCGACTGCCTTACCAAGGCCTACGGCTCGACCAACCAGAAGAACCTCGCGAAGGCCACGGTCGAGGCGCTGATGCAACTGCGAACGAGCGGGCTGATCTCCGAACTCCGCGGCGTGACGCTTCCCAAGACCGAGGTCGACGCGATCGTCGAGCGCGGGCAGGCGTTCATGCCCGCCAAGCGTGACGGCGTGACGCCCATGAAGGGTCCGGTCAACACGATCGGCCAGGAGAATCGTCGCGGCGGGGGCGGCCGCGGCGGTCGCGGCGGACCGGGAGGCGGAGGCGGTCGAGGGGGGCCTCGCGGCGGTCGAGGAGGACCGGCGCCGGCCGGAGAGGCGCCGCCGGCGGCCTGATCGAATCATTCATCGGAACAAGACAACGAATCACCTTCAGCAGGCGGGGCAGAGGCCCTGGAGTAGACGACCATGATGATCCACGAAATCACGGCCCTGGCCGGAGCGAACCGCAAGCCCACCCGGGTTGGTCGCGGCGAGTCCAGCGGCCTCGGCAAGACCTCGGGCAAGGGGCACAAGGGCGCCCGCGCCCGCGCGGGATACTCGCTGAAGAAGGCGTTCGAAGGCGGCCAGACGCCATACTTCCGCCGCATCTCGAAGCGCGGATTCTCGAACTTCAAGTACCGCACGGAGTTCTGGATCGTGAACCTCGGAGATGTCCTCGCGCACGAGGACTTTGCCAAGGGCGGCGTGGTGAACGCCGAGCGCCTGATCAAGGCGGGCCTGATCCGCGATACGACGCGTCCGCTCAAGGTGCTCGGTGATCTCGGCGAAGCGGCGAAGGGCGGCGTCAAGGTGAAACTGGAGATCACGGCGGAGCGCGTGACGGCGAAGGTGCGCGAACTGGTCACAAAGGCCGGGGGCAGCGTGACCGAGGCCGGGACACGTCGCGACGAGATCCGCGGCATCGACCGCAACTCGGACGACCAGACTCCCAAGAACCTCACTCGGAAGTTGAAGCGCGGCAAGCGGAAGACCACCGGAAAGACCGAGGGAGCGGCGGCGACAGACGGCGTTGGCCAAGCTGCCGAGCCTGCCGCCGAGAAGAGCAAGAAAAAGGACGGCAAGGCCGCCAAGCCCGAAGCGGCGGGCGGCGAGGGCTGAGTCTCAAGTTTCCATCGAGGTCGGGGTGGGGTCACTCTCCCCCCTGATCGGAGCGAGTCCCGAGCGAACGAATGCTTCAAGCGCTGATCAACATCTTCAGAGTCCCGGAACTTCGCAGCAAGGTTCTCTTCACGCTGGCGATGCTCGCGGTCTATCGCATCGGCTTCTGGATCCCGGTGCCCGGCGTCGATCAGAACTCGCTGCAAGAGTTCTTCAAGACCAACGTGACGGGCGACGCGACCGGCGTGGGCCGGATGTTCCAGTTCGTGCAGGTCTTTTCGGGAGGATCATTCTCCCACTCGACGATCTTCGGCCTGGGGATCATGCCGTACATCTCGGCGGGCATCATCTTCCAGTTGATCGCGACGGCGTATGAACCGCTGAAAAAGATCCAGCAGGAAGGCCCCTCCGGCCGGCAGAAGATCATGGAGTGGACGCGCTACCTCACCCTCGCGCTCTGCGTCATTCAAGGCGTCGGGTGGCTCACCTACATCAGCCAATCCGGGCTGGTCTACCCGAACTGGGCCGCCAATCCGCTCTGGTGGGTGATGGCGCTGACCTCGATGACCGCGGGTTGCATCTTCCTGATGTGGCTCGGCGAGCAGATCGACAAGTACGGCATCGGCAACGGCGTGTCGCTCATCATCGCGGCGGGAATTCTCGCTCACATGCCTCAGGCGGCGTTCTGGGTCATCCAGAACTCGCCCATCCGCGAACTGGGCTTCGTCGCCTCGACCTTCGGGTTCGAGCGGGCGGAGGCATCGATCACCTGGATGGGGGTGCTGGCGCTCATCGCGGCGTTCTTCATGGTGATCGCCGGCTGCGTGCTCATCACCGTGGCGCAGCGTCGGATCCCGGTTCAGCAGGCGAAGCACACCCGCGGCCGGAAGGTCTTCGGCGGACAGCGTTCCTACCTTCCTCTCCGCATCAACCACGGCGGGGTCATGCCCATCATCTTTGCATCGTCGCTGATGATGATCCCGTCGGTGGCGTTCGGGTACCTGAAGTCCTCGACCCAAGGCACAACCGGCTGGGTCCACGGCATTTCGACTTTCCTGGGCGACAGTTTCGCGATCGGCGAATACCCCTACGAACTCTCGTACATCATCATGATCTTCTTCTTCTCCTACTTCTGGACAACGGTCCAGTTCAACCCGGAGGAGATGAGCAAGCAGTTGCGCGATCACGGGTCGTTCATCCCGGGGCTGCGCCCGGGGCCGCGGACCGCGGAGTACCTCGAGACGGTCATGGAACGGATCACCTTTGTCGGCGCCGCGTTCCTTTCGGTCATCGCGGTGGTGCCCACGGTGGTCAACAAGAGCCTCAACATCGACTGGTCGGTGACGCAGTTCCTCGGCGGAACCGGGCTCCTGATCGTGGTGTCGGTCGGTCTCGACCTGATCCAGCGCGTGGAGGCGAACCTCCTCATGCGGAACTACGCCGGCTTCCTCGGCGGAGCGGACGACGGCAAAGGGCCTCGCATCCGCGGCCCGCGTGGCGGTCTGTAGTCCTCGATCCAGCGCGATTCCCGAGCGCAACCGTGCGGTATTCCATCGACGACGCGGCAGGCATCCGGCGCGCAGCGCAGGAAGCGGCGCTGATTCTCTCCGAGGCGGCGCAGCGGTGCCGCGCGGGCATCACAACAGGAGAACTCGAGGCGCTCATCCGCGGGGACATCCTGTCATCCGGCGCACGGTCGCTCTTTGACGATCGGAGTCGAGCAGGGTCTCCAGCGTTCCCGGGGTGCGCGTGCTTCTCCGTGAACGAGGAAGTCACGCACGGCGTGCCCGGGCCACGTGTGCTCGCGCGGGGCGATGTCGTCAGCATCGACCTGGGTCTTGATCTGGATGGATGGTGCGCGGACGTGGCGACGACCGTCATCGTCGGCGAGTCCGGCGGCGACTCCGTCGCGGCGTCACTGGTGCGCACAACACGCGAGTTGGTGCGTCACGCCGTCGAGATGATCGCCCCAGGTGTCGCGTGGGCGACGATCGCGCGCGAACTGGAGCGCCGCTCGGCGGTGGGGGGGTTCGGCGTCGTAACGGAGTTCGCGGGGCACGGGATCGGTCGGTCGCTGCACGAGCCACCAACCGCCCCCGCGTACTGGACCGGTTTCGACGGTTCGGACTTTGTGCTTGAAGCGGGCATGGTGCTCACGGTCGAACCGATCCTGTGCGCGCCACGCGAAGGTCGATATCCGCCTGCAAATGATGGCGGATTGATCCGTACCCCCGTCCACCTTGGAGGCGACGGCTGGACCGTGCGGACGTCGGACGGCTCCATCGCGGCCCACGAGGAACGCATGGTGCTGGTACGCAAGGGAGGGGCGAAAGTGCTCTCGGTCGTCGAATAACGGGGAACACCGGCGTGCCGTTGAGCGTTCCTTGCTTGTTTTCGGCGGATTTTCGCCCCGATCCGCGATGCTGCATGGCTTTGCGGCGTCGGGGACGTTATAACTCCCCGTCTGATTTCCACCCGCATCGGAGGATTATGCCCAAGCAGGACGACAAGTTTTCGATGGAGGCGGAGGTGCTCGACGCCCTCCCCAACGCGATGTTCAAGGTCAAACTCGCCAACGAGCACGAGGTGCTGGCGTATGTCTCGGGCAAGATGCGGCAGCACTACATCCGCATTCTTCCAGGCGATCGGGTGACGGTGGAACTCAGCCCGTACGACCTGAGCCGGGCGCGGATCACATACCGGCACTAACGGGCCGTTCATTGTGGGGTGCGCTATGCGGCCGCGATCGGCGATGACTACGTTGTGAGCAGGTCTTGTTCTGGGCGTGTCGGTGTACTCCGCCGAGGCGGTCTTCTGCGGCGGCGTGCCCGCATCGAACGACCATCGCTTCGACGCCGTGCGCGGCCTGCAACTGCGCTCCGTAGACGCTGATGAGTCGTGGTGGCCGAAGGGGTCGGGCGTGTACGTGCGGTGGACCGATCCCATGACCAGCACGACGAAGGTCGGCATCCTGACGGCTCGGCATTTCATCGATACCAACGGCTCCGCGGGCCAGTGCGTCCAGACGAACCTCTGGTACGCCTAATTCCGCTGC
>JAEUIV010000211.1 GCA_016795005.1 Phycisphaerae bacterium | reverse complement strand
CGATGCGCGCCGCCGCGGAACAACTCTTCTGGGCGATCGGGCACAAGCTCCTCGAGCGCGCCGCCAAGAAGGGCGAACTCCCCGAAGAGTTCGAGGACCTGCCCGAGACCCTCAGCGACATCTATTTCTGCAACTTCTCGCTCTTCCAGAGCATGCCCGACTCGTGGGCGATCGACCAGCTGTTCCCGATCATCCCCATCCATCGGCTCAACGAGGAACCCACCCGCCGCGGCGTGCTGGCGGACATCACGTGCGATTCCGACGGCAAGATCGACCACTTCGTCGATAAGCGCGACGACAAGAAGACCCTCGAACTCCACGAGGTCAAGGACCTGCCCGGCGATTGCATGGGCGTCGAGCCGTATTACCTGGGTGTCTTCCTGCTCGGCGCCTACCAGGAGATCCTGGGCGACCTCCACAACCTTCTCGGCGATACCCACGCGGTCCACATCTCCGTCGATGAGAACGGGCAGTGGGACATCGACGAGGTCATCGAGGGCGACACCGTTGAAGAGGTGCTCGCCTACGTCCAGTACGACATCCCGGACATGAAGCGGGCCATGCGTATGGATATCGAAGCCGCCAGCCGGCAGGGCCGGCTCACCATCACCGAGGGCAAGAGTCTCCTCAAGTACTTCGACGACGGCCTCGAAGGCTACACCTACCTCGAAGAATGAACCGCGCCGCCGGAGTTCACTCGCGGCGCACGAGCGCTGCCCGTCCGTTCCCGTAGTCCAGCACCAGCGTGTACTCCGCGAGCATCGTCCCGCTCACGTTCCCGATCACGTACGGATCGGCGAACGCCGCCTTGTTCTCGAGCGCGAAGGTCGCCTCGATGTTTTCGTGACGTGTTCCGCCGAACTCGACGACCGAGAGGACGCCGCGGCGCGCCGAGACAAATCCGCCCACGCCGCCCAACTTCGCCTCCTGTGTTTCGCGCCCGTCGAGCAGCCCGAAGCGCTCCACCGCGTCCGCGTGGACCGTCAGCGCGCCCCCCGCCTTGCCCCCCGCGCCGGTGTCGATCTTCAACATCCCCTTGTGCCCCTCGATCGATCCTTCGAAGCACGGATGGCGCTCGTACACCACCATGGGCGTCCACTGGCCGCGCTCCAGCACGTACGACTTCGGGTCGAGCAGGCTCACCCGCGGCGTGGAACTGTCGATCTCCGCGATCGAGCACGCGATCGCGTTGTACCCCACGATCCCCATGATCGGCTCGCCCATGTACGCCGCGATCCCCTTCAGGTCCAGCCCCACGCACAGCGGATGATCGAGCGTCAGCCGACCGACCCGGAGCGACTCCGGCCGAACCAGGGGCGACGACACCGACCCTCCCACTCCCATCGCCGGCACCTCCCCCACTTTCCGGTACCCGCGCGCCTCGATCAGCCCCGTATCGATGCAGTTCATCCCCGCCCCCGTGTCGAAGATGAACCACCCCGCTTCTCCGCCGTCGAACGAGCCGCGCACCAGCAGGTGACCCGTCGGCGCCTTCTTGATCTCGAGCGCCGCCGGGAGCGCCGGGTCGAACCGATGCGATCCCTCCGCCCCGCTCGGCATCGAGAAGCGCGTGTCCTCCACGCGCTCCGCCGCGCCCGATACAAACTCGATCGTTGAATCAAACCCGCCGTTGCTCTTCAGCCGCACCGACGAGGGGAAGGTCCGCCCCGCGACCTCGAGCGCGCCGGACAACTCCCAGGTGAACTCCTGCGCCCCGAGGTCGAGCGTCCACCGAGTGGCGCGCCAGGTGGCGCGGTCGATCGTCACCGACCCCGTCGCGCGCCCACGATCATGCGAGAATCCAAGCGTCGCCGCCCCGGGGTCGGCCCGCGACTCGTCGAGCGAGAACTCCATCCCCGACGCCGCACTGAACCACCAGCCGGAGATCACGTTCGCGCCAAAGAGCACGCTCTCCTGCTCGCCCAGGCTGGTGCGCCGGACCTCGCCCCCCAGGTCAAGCGTCCACGACTCTTTCCCGTCGAATCCGCTGATGTTCGGCACCGCCGCCGTCCGTTCCAGCACCGATCTTCCCTCGTCGTCGAAGACCAGGTCGATCGTCGCCTCGTTCCCAAGGAACTGCCCCGCCCCCTTCAGGTGAATCGCCCGCCCGCGCTCGAGTGGAGCCGACCCTTGCGCGCTCCGCACGTGTTCGACGATGTCTTGCACGGTCTCGGCACGCGCGATCGCGCAGCCGATCGCCGACGCCACGATCACACCCAATACCCGGAACGCATCATCCTTCAGCACGGCACGCCTCACTTTCTTTTCTTCTTGCCCTTCGGGCCTGGAACATCCACCGGCACGCACACAAACGTGAATGCCACCGCCCGCGCGCCCTCGCGCGGCCCGTTCTCGCGCATCAACTCGTGTATCTCGCCCAACAGCCTCACCAGCCGCTCGCTCTGCTCCTCGTCCAACCAGCCCTTGAGCCGGCCGCCCCGCGTGTCACGCTTCGGCCCCTCGACCATCGCGTCGCCGCTCAACATCCGCCGCCGAAAGTCACGCCGCGCCAGACGCAGCACCCCGTCCACCACCGCCGTGACGCGCTGGACATTCCGCTTGTCCCGCGGCCGATACTTCAACCTCACCTCGTCCGCCGGCAGGCGGTAGAGCGTCGCCACGTGACGCCCCTCCTTGCGTTCTCCGTCCGTCACCAGCAACCCGACCCGGACCAGCGCCCGCACGTGGAAATAGAGCCGGTCCGCCGGACGCCCCAGTTGCCCCGCCAGTTCCGCGACCGACATCGGGCCGCCGTGGGCGCTCGCGGCGTCGATGATCTCCTGCCGCAGGGGGGCCGCGAGGGCCGACTGCTGCCGTGGAGATTCGATGAAATGAACCGATGACCGGGTGCGTCTCATGACACCATTGTAGTACGGATAAAAACTACAATCGTTTCACACGCCCCCAGGGGAGCCCCCCCCGCCGGGCACGCCCCCCCGGACCCTCACCCGAACAGCCGCACCAGGTCGTGGTACGTCACCACCACGAACACCGTCCCCACGATGAGCAGCCCGGCGATGATCGACACGTTCTGCACCGCCGCCGACACCGGCTTCTTCGTCAGCCCCTCGATCGCGAGGAACACCATGTGCCCGCCGTCAACGATCGGCAACGGCAGGAAGTTGATCACCGCCAGGTTCGCGCTGATCAAACCGAGGAAGAAGATCAGGTAGACGAACCCCTGCTCCGCCACCTGCGAGCCGATGTGCGTGATCCCCACCGGCCCGTGCAGCTGATCCACCGGAACCGTCCCCTGGAACAACCTCAGGAACGTCACGTACGTCATCATCACGACGTAGTGCGTCTTCTCGACCCCTTTCGTCAGCGCGTCCCAGGGAGTCTTGGCCCGATCGAGGAACTTCGCCAGGTCGAAGCAGAGCATCGTCTGCGTCGCGTCCCATCCCAGCGCGTGCAGCCCCGCCACGTCCTCGCCCGTCAGCGAGAGCGATACCTGCTCGCGCACCGGCGCGCCCGACGCATCGTTCATCGGCAGCGCCAGCGTGAGCATGACGTCCGGCGCCTCGCCGCGCGCCGTGGCGCGCACCAGCGCGGCGCGCAACTCGCGGAAGTTCGCCACCGCCGCGCCATTGACCGCCACCACGCGCGAACCCGGAAGCAGCCCCGGATTCAGCCGCGCCGCCGCGAATGTTTCCACGCCGCCCGCCGAACCCGTCGGCATCAGCCCGTCAACCGAGCCGATCCGCGTGTCCTCAGCGCTCGTATCGCCGGTGAGAAAACCGATCAGCCCGTCGCTGCTCACGCTCACCTTGAGCGGCACATGCACGCCATCGCGGACCACCACGACATCCAGCGTTTTTCCCCGGTTCGCCCGGACCTCCGCGATCCCCGACGCGACGCTCGGCCACTCCACCCGGCCGATTCGCGCAAACACATCTCCCGGCAGCAGGCCGGCCTTCTCCCCACGCTCCTGCGTCGCCGACACCCGCATCACCGGCGCCAGCCCCAGCAGGTGTCGCACGCCGAGTGTTGCCTCACCCGCCTTGATCTGCCCCGACTGCAACTCCGGCTGCGCGAGGAGCGACACCTCAACCTCGCGGCCCGATTCGTCCGCGAACACCGCCGACACCGCCTCACCGCCGGACGCCTCCATCGCGGCGCGCAACATGTTGGCCGTCGGCGCGCCCGTCGGCTCGCCGGTTCCCTCGGGGATCGCCGCGCCGTTTACACGAATCAGCCGCATCCCCGGCTGCACCGACCCCAGCCCCGCCTCCTGCAACTGGCGCCGATACTCGTCACGCAGCGAGTCGCTCTTCAGGTCCTTCTCCGAAACGAGCCACGCCGACGCCGAGGGAGCCACGCCGATCTGGAGCATCCCCTCCGCGCCGACGCGCGGCGTCACGTCGATCTCAACCGGTCCCGCCTCGCCGTCACGCGCCACAGTCAGATGGATCGGCGTGCGCGGACTCCCCATCGCCGCCGCCAGCCGCAGGTCATTGAAGGTTGTCGCCTCCCCGCCGTCGATCGAAAGCACGCGGTCTCCCGCGCGCAGCCCCGCCGCCTCCGCCGGTGTTCCGGGGCCGACATCGCCGATGATCGGCGCGACCTCCTGGATCCCGTGGAGGTACGCCGCGACGAACAGCACCCCCGCCAGCACGAGGTTCATGAACACCCCGCCCGACATGATGACCATCCGCTTCCACACCGGCTTGGCCGCGAACGAATCGCTCGCCGTCATCGTCGGGATCGGAGACAGGTCCTCCTGCCCCAGCATCTTCACGTACCCGCCGAAGGGGAACCAGTTCAACCGGTACTCCGTCGGCGACACGGCGCACGCCTCGCCCTCCTCGCGGGCCCGGCGGAAATACTCCTTCTCGCTCGACCCCCAGCGAAAGCCCATCCCCTTTCGCCACGTTGCGATCGCGCTCCCGAAACCCACCGCAAAGGTGTGAACGCGCACCCCGGCCCACCGCGCCGCCGCGAAGTGTCCGAACTCATGGACCACGATCACCAGCCCGAACCCGACGATCATCAGAACGACATTCAACGCCGTGGACAGAATCGGTTGCATCGGAACAGTGTAGGGGTCGCCCGTCCGGGAGAACGCCAGCCGCGAGGATGCGATCTTCGGGCTGGAACCGCCGCACGTTCAGGCCCGCCGCCGACGTCCGCTACTGACCCGCCGGAGGAACCGCCCTCACGACATAGACGGCTGCGTACATCCCCGCGATCTCCTCGCGCTCGACGACGCGCGAGGCGAACGCGGGGTTCAGCGCTTGCAGACGCAGCCGCTCCTTCCCCGATCCCGGGCCGCCGATCCCGGACTGGCCTTCTTCTTCGATGTAGACACGCTTGAACGTGCTCTCCTCGTTCCGCTCGAAGCGCACGAAGCAATCGCTCCCGTTCTTCGTCGGCGCCAGGGGCGAGAAGACCACGATGTCCCCCTCGTGGTACTGCGGCTCCATGCTCCGGCCGACGACGCGCGCCGCGAAAGCGTCCGGGTCGCTCAACTCCGGCACGCTCACGTATTCGTCGGCGATCCGCGCCGGGTAGCCGAGGTCGGTGAACTCGGTGGGGTAGCCCGCCGCCACCTTGTTGATCAACGGCACCTGCAAAGGCAGCATCGAACGCCATCCGATCGAGCCATCTGGCGAGGGTTCCGTTCGCGCGCTCCGGGGCGAGACGCCGTCGCCTTCGAGCCGTTCGACGAGTTGCTGAAGCTCCCCGGAGCGATGGAGTTTGTCGAGTCCCTCGCGCATCAGGAGCTTCGCCAGGCGACGGGCATGATGACGCTCGGTTTCAAGATCAAGCACGCGGCGGCGGACGGTCTCGGGGGTCACGTGCCACTTCCCAACGGAAACCAAACGACCAACGTCCATTTTGAGCGCGCGTTCAATCTTTTCCAGGAGCGCCTCAGACGGGGGATGGTCGCGCCGATTGTTCTCGATTGATGAGAGATAGCCCTTCGTGCAGCCGGTGGCGTCCGCCAACTGCTGAAGAGTCAGGCCTAGATACAGCCTTTGTGCGCGGATGATGGCTCCGACCGTCTGCATCGACCGCTCCTGAGCGCCCATCTGAGGATATACCATACAAAACCCTTGCAAACGATTCGAGTGTGAGTAAAACTTTGTCGATGAAGTTTTATGACTAGTAAACACACGGATGGGGTGAGTGTCAAGCGATACCCACGAGTTTGAGGTGAAAATGAACAGATTGATCCAAACACAGTCTGAACAGGTGTCCGTGGGCGACTCGGCGGCGGATTTCCTTGAAACCCATCGACCCCCGCCGTCGTCCAGACGCCGTCCGAGCGGGCGGCCCGACCCCAGCGATCTTCGGCGTCGTTCGACCTCGGGGCGCGAAGCGGCGCAGCGGTGTGTTGAACTGGCTCGGCATCTTCGGCCCCATGAACGGGCGACCGTGCTCGCGGTGTACCGCGACGGGATGACGGTGAAGGAGCTGGCGGCGTTGCAGTCGATCGACGGTGACCCCCGTTCGTTGCGGCGGAGCCTTCGGCGGATGTCCGCGCGGGTGCTGACTCCGAAGTTCGCGTTCGTGGCGTCGTTTCTCGAGCCGGGGGACCAGGCGGAGAGGCGTCGCCTCGGTCTGCCCTGCTGGCCGCCGCGGCGTCGGGCGGTCGCGGAGCAGTGCGTGGTGCATGGCTTGTCGATGCGTGAGGCGTCGGCGGCGCTGGGGCTGAGCCTGCACGCGGTTCGGCACGAGATGGGCACGATCAACGCGATCTTCGAGGCGCGGAGTGCCGGGGGGTCGGCGTTGTGATCTCACGATTTCCGCCGACACGTCGCTCGATGGAAGCGGCGTCGATGCTCGGGATGAACCTGGACGCGACGATGGATGAGTGGGCGGGCTTGAATCGCGCGGCGGCGGTCCTGATCTCGTCGTGGGATGTGCCCTGGGTCGCGGGCGCGTGCGTGGCCGTGACGGGGCCGAGCGGCGCGGG
>JAEUIV010000207.1 GCA_016795005.1 Phycisphaerae bacterium | reverse complement strand
GCGGGCGAACTGAACAACATCACCGTTGACGCGGACGCCATGGATATCCAGGCCAGTTTCGCTGACCTGGTCGTGACGTCGATCACCGTGAACACCGACCCGCTTCTCTGGGGTCGGCCCTGCTCGGTCTCGTGGACCGTCGAGAACCAGGGCACCGCCCCGGCGACCTTCGCGTGGACGGATTACCTGCGCGTCTCGACCGATACGACGGTCAATTCAGGCGATCCCTTCCTTTCGAACCCGACACGCCCCGCCGGGGCGGCGAATCTCGCGCCCGGCGCTTCCTATACGCAGACCGTCGAACTCGCTCGTTTCAACGAGAACATGTCGGGCAGCGTCTACTTCTTCGTGACCACCGATTACGGCGCCGTCATCGCGGAAGGACCGACGGGCGAGGGGAACAACGTCACGTTCGACGACGTGGCGATCCCGATCGCCAGCCCGGACGTTTTCATTGACCCGGCGTCGATCGTGGTGGACGCCTCGGTAAACGCCGGCACCGTCATCACGGTCCAGTGGACCGTGACGAACCAGGGGCCGGGCTATGCGGACTGGCAGAACCTGTTCGTGACGCCGGTGTGGCGCATCCTGCTCTCGACCGACACCGTCGGCGGCAACGGCGACGACGTGCAGCTCGACAACTTCGGGCTGGCGATCCCCGGCGGCAACATCCTCGACCCCGGCGAATCGCAGGTCATGACGCGGAGCGTCACGCTGCCCCAGGGCACCACGGGGACGCGCTACATCGTCGTCCGCTGCGACGTGAACAACACTTTGCCGGAAGGAACGGCCGGCGAGGCCAACAACATCTCCATCGACCCTGACGCCCTGGAAATCCTTGCGGCGTTCCCCGACCTCGTCGTCACGTCGATCACCGTCAATACCAATCCGCTGATCTGGGGACAGGCCTACTCCGTGTCGTGGACGGTCGAAAACCAGGGAACCGCTCCCGCGACCGGCTCCTGGACCGACTACCTGCGCGTCTCAACCGACGCGGCGGTCAGTTCGGGAGACCCTTTCCTTTCCAACCCGACCCGCCCGGCCGGCGCGGCGAATCTCGCCCCCGGCGCCTCGTACACGCAGACGGTCAATCTCACCCGATTCACGGAGAACATGTCGGGCAGCGTCTACTTCTTTGTCGTGACGGACTACGGCGCCACGCTCGGCGAAGGGCCGACCGGGGAATCGAACAACACTACCTTTGACGATGTCGCCACACCCATCAGCAGCCCCGACGTCTACATCGATCCGGCGACCATCGTGGTCCCGTCCTCGGCCGATGCCGGGACGGTCATCACAGTCCAGTGGTCCGTGACAAACCAGGGGCTGGGCTATGCGGACTGGCAGAACCTGTTCGTGACGCCGGTGTGGCGCATCCTGCTCTCGACCGACACCGTCGGCGGCAACGGCGACGACGTGCAGATCGACAACTTCGGGCTGGCGATCCCCGGGGGCAACATCCTCGACCCGGGCGAGACGCAGGTCATGTCACGCAGTGTCACCCTGCCGCAGACGACGACGGGCACGCGCTACATCGTCGTCCGCTGCGACGTGAACAACACTCTCCCGGAAGGAACGGCCGGCGAGGCCAACAACATCTCCATTGATCCCGATGCGCTGGAGATCCAGAACTCGTTCCCCGATCTCGTGGTCACCTCGATCACCGTCAATACCAATCCGCTGATCTGGGGACAGGCCTACTCCGTGTCGTGGACGGTCGAAAACCAGGGAACCGCTCCCGCGACCTTGTCGTGGACGGATTACCTGCGCGTGTCCACCGACGCCACCGCCAGTTCGGGCGATCCCTTCATCAGCAACCCGACGCGCCCGGCCGGCGCGGCGAATCTCGCTCCCGGCGCCTCGTACACGCAGACGGTCAATCTCACCCGATTCACCGAGAACATGGCGGGCAGCGTCTACTTCTTTGTCGTGACGGACTACGGCGCCACGCTCGGCGAAGGGCCGACCGGGGAATCGAACAACATTACCTTTGACGATGTCGCCACACCCATCAGCAGCCCGGACGTGTACATCGATCCCGCGCTGATCGTTGTGCCGGCGCTCGCCGAGCCGAACTCATCGATCTCGGTGCAGTGGACCGTGACGAACCAGGGGGCGGGATACGCCGATTGGCAGAACCTGTTCGTCACCCCCGTGTGGCGCATCCTGCTCTCGACGGACACCATCGGCGGCAACGGCGACGATGTTCAACTCGACAACTTCGGGCTGGCGATCCCCGGCGGCAACATCCTCGACCCCGGCGAATCGCAGGTCATGACCCGAAACGTCACGCTCCCCGTGGGCGTCACCGGGGGCCGCTACATCGTCGTCCGCTGCGACGTGAACAACAGTCTCCCCGAAGGTGTCGCGGGCGAAGCCAACAACATCTCCATCGATCCCGACGTCCTGACGATTCAATCACTCCCGAATCTCCGCGTGCCCGAGGAAGGGATCTCCGTCCCGTCCAACGTCAGCATCGGGCAGTCGGTGCAGGTCTCGTGGACGATTCAGAACTCGGGCAACGGCCCGGCCACGGGCACATGGATCGATGAGTTCTTCCTCTCCACCGACCGCATTGTCGGCAACGACATCGCCCTCGGTTCCGCGTCATTCACCGGGACGATCGGCGCCGGCCAGTCCGACGTGCGGTCGCGGACGATCACGATCCCGCCTGAAGCCACGGGCACGTTCTATTTCCTCGTCCGGACCGACATCACGAACACCATCGTCGAAACAAACGAGGGGGACAACTTCGGCTTTGACATCGACACCTTCACCGGGAACCGCCCGGACCTCGCCCCCACGATGGTGAGCCTCCCCACCTCCGCGGTCCTGGGACAGACCATCACCATCCAGTGGAACGATTCCAACTCGGGGCTTGGCGATGCCGTCGGCTCCTGGTTCGACCGCGTGGTGCTCTCCGTCGATGCCAACTTCGGCAATGCCGATGATGTCGCCCTCTTCGATCAGGCGGTCGGCGGCCCGATCCCCGCGGGTGGTTTCATCGCGCGCTCCGTGAACGCGGTCATCCCCGCCTCCACCGCGGCGGGCAACTACACCATCTTCGTGCGCGTCGATTCAACGGACGTGATCCCGGAAACCAACGAGGCGAACAACCTGGCTTCCGCCGCGCAGCCATTGGCGGTTTCCGGCCCCGACCTGGTCCCCACGCTTGATTCGGTGTCGGTGCCCTCGGCCGCACTGGCGGGGACATCCATCGGCGTCTCGTGGACAGAACTCAATGCCGGTGGCGCCCCCGCCACGGGCAACTGGACCACGCGGATCGTTCTCTCGACGAACACGACCTTCGGCGACGCCGACGACATCGCCGCGACCAGCGCGAACCACACCGGCCCGCTCGCGCCCGCCGCGACGGCGCTCCGGACCAACAACGTATTCATCCCCGCCGGGACGAACGGCACGTTTAACGTCATCGTCCGCGCCGACTTCACCGGGACCGTCACCGAGACCAACGAGGCGAACAACACGCTCATCCTCGGGCAGGTCGCCGTCGGCACTCCCGACCTGCTCATCGCGGACGATGGACGGGTCGTCCCCCCCACCGCCGTCACGGGGCAGCCCATCGTGGTCCAGTGGAAGACGATGAACAACGGCTCGGCAACGGCGCCACTCCCCTGGAACGAGCGCGTTGTGCTCTCGCCGAACGCCGTGTACGGCGACGGCGACGACGTGCTGCCGCTGGTGATCGCCGCGGACTCCGCCCTTGCGCCGGGCGCGATGTCGCTCCGCACGGCGACGCTCAACGTGCAGCAGGTCTTCTTCTCGAACTTTGAGGGCGCCCTGCCTTCCCAGGTCTCCGGCGCGGGTTCGCTGGTCGGGACGCAGGGCTACTCCGCCTACGGCTTTGGATCGCAGTTCCTCTACCACAACGGCGGTGGCGATCCACAGGCCGCAACGGTGCTGACGCTCACCGGCCTTCCGCCTCACTCCGCTTTGTCGCTGTCGTGTCTCATCGCCGTGATTGACTCGTGGGACGGCCCATCTCCGCCGTTCGGCCCGGATCTGTTCTCCATCAGCGTCGATGGCGTGACGGTCTATACCACCAACTTCATCGATGACCTTCAAGGGGTCACGCCGGTCAGCCCGCGAGAGCACCTCGGTTTCAGCGGCAGTTGGCAGGACATCGCCTATGAACTCGCGACGGTCCCCGCGCTTCAGTACATGCCGCACACCGCTTCGACCGCGACCATTCGATTCTTCGCCCACGGCACCGGGTGGCAGGGCGGCAGCGATGAGTCATGGGCCATCGACAACCTTCGAATCTCCGTCGTGCAGAACGTCGTGGGCGATCAGCCCCCGGCTGCAAAGCAGGACGACCGCCTCGCGGACGCGATCGAACCCCAGCAGATCGCGGAGATCATCCTTCCGTCGGGCGTCGCCGGCGCGTACAACGTCATCGTCCGCGTCGACTCGTCATCTCAAGTCGCGGAACTGAATGAGAACAACAACACCGCCATCATCGGCTCGATCAATGTCGAATCCGCGGACTTGGTCTCGCTGAGCGCGGGCGCCGTCTTCCCGAGCACCGCCTCGCCCGGGCAATCCATCAACATCCAGTGGTCGGAACGCAACGACGGCACGCAGCCCGCCACCGGAACGTGGCTCGACCGCGCCGTCCTGTCGCTCAACACCACTTACGGCGACGCCGACGACATCGGCCCCGCCACCGTGTCGGTCCCCGGGCCGCTGGCCGTCGGCGCGACCGCGACACGATCCATCAACATGACCGTCCCGCTCAGCGCGGGCGGCGTGTACAACCTCATCGTCCGCAGCGACCACAACGATTCGGTCCCGGAAACCAACGAATCCAACAACACCGCCGTGCTCGGCACCGTCACCGTCGCCGCCCCGGACCTCCTCGCGGAGAACGGCAGCGCCACCCCGTCCTCGGTCGCGGTTGGTCAATCCGTCTTCGTGCAGTGGTCCGATCGGAACGCCGGCCTCGGCGCCGTCGCGGGCAACTGGACGGACCGCGTCGTGCTTTCGATCGACGCCGTCTTCGGGAACGGTGATGATGTCGGCGGTGTGAACGTGAACGCCGTCGGCCCACTCGCGGCCGGCGACGCCGCTTCGCGCTCCGCGAACATCGTCGTGCCCGCCGTCACGCCGGGCACCTACAACGTGCTTGTTCGCGTTGACAACAACGCCCAGGTCGCGGAATCGAACGAAGCCAACAACGTGGCCACGCTGACCACCATCCAGGTCGGCGCGCCGGACCTCTCCATCACCGGCCCCTTCGCGCCGTCAACGGGCACCACGGGCACGATGGTGAACGTGGGCTGGACCGGGACGAACATCGGGTCCGCGACGGCCTTTGCTCCGCCCGGTGGATGGACCGACCGCGTGTACATCTCCACCGATGCCGGGCTCGGCGGTGACACCATCGCCGCTTCGGTCGCGCGCACGCAGAACCTCGACGTGGGCGCGATGTACACACCCTCGGCCTCGATCACACTCCCGTCCATCCCCGGCGACTACTACATCATCGTCGCCCTGGACGTGAACAACCAGGTGAATGAGCCGGGCGCGGAGACGAACAACACCGGCGTCTTCGGCCCGATCACCGTGGTCCCGCCACCGAATCCCGACCTGGACGTCACCTCGATCCTCGTGCCCGCCAGCGCCACCGCCGGGGACACCATCGTTGTCCAGTACACCGTGACGAACATCGGAAACCAGCCCGCGCTCGTGAACTGGCAGGACGCGATCTTCCTCTCGACCAACAGCGTCTACGACGGCGGCGACACCCTGCTCCGGCTCAGCCCCGCCAACCAGGCTCCGCTCGCGCCGACGCAGTCGTACACCGTCAGCCGGAACGTCACCCTCCCTGTCTCGTTCACGACCGCCAACGCCTTCATCATCATCCGCGCCGACCACGGCGCGGACCTGAACGAACAATCTGAATCCAACAACACACGCGCCAGCAGCGCCATCGCGGTCACCGCGACCCCGGCGCCCGACCTCATCGCCTCCGGCGCGACCGGCCCCTCGTCGGCGACCTACGGCGAGATGATCTCCGTTTCCTGGACCACGACCAACCAGGGCACCGCCAACGCCGCCGCGCCGTGGAGCGACGCGGTCTTCCTCTCGCCCGATGCCTCGCTCTCCACCACGGACCGATTGCTCGGCAGCCGCGCAAACCCCGCGAACAGTCTCGCCTCCGGCGGCGGTTCCTACAACGCGAGCCTCGATCTCGTCCTCCCGCTCGACCAGCAGACGCTCGCCGGCCCCTACTACATCCTCATCAAGGCGGACGGGTTCAACGGCATCACCGAGAACAACGAGAACAACAACGTCACCGCCATCGGCCCGGTCATGTTCTCTCTTCCCGCGCTGCCGAACATCCAGGTGACCGATATCGTCGCGCCGTCCAGCGGGCAGATCGGACTGAACTTCGCCGTCAACTTCAGGCTCTCCAACGTCGGCGCGCTCCCGGCGATCGGCGGCTGGCTGAGCGAAGTGCGCGTGCTCGCGCAGGCGCCGGGCGCCATGCCGCGCGTCGTCGCGGGGGTGCCCTTCAGCGGCACGATCAATCCCGGCGAGTCGT
>JAEUIV010000202.1 GCA_016795005.1 Phycisphaerae bacterium | reverse complement strand
GTCGTAGACAGCGGGGTCGGGATGAGGCGTCGATCGGTTTCCGGCGCGGGCATCGTCGCCCTAGCGTAGTGATCCGCGCGGCGGCTCCGTTCGGGCATCGCCCGGGGTGCGGCCCGATCAGGCCGAAGGGACGGAGGAAGCGGAGTTGGCGGCCGCGGCGGCCTGCACCCGGGTGTCCCGTTCGGCGAGCATCTTCTTTGCCTCGCCCACGAGATAGAACGAGCCGGTGATGCAGATGAGGTCATCGCGCCCGGCGGCACGGACCGCGACCGAGAGCGCTTCCTCGAGGGTCTCGGCGGTCTGGCACATCTTCTGGCACGAGTCGTTGAATCGACGCGCGAGGTCCTTCGGGTCGGCGGCGCGCTGGTTGTTGCGGGCCTTGGTGAAGATGACCTTGTCGGCGCCGAGCGAGACTTTCTTCAGGAGGTCGTCGAGGTCTTTGTCCGCGGCGCACCCGAAGATGACGATCATCGAGTCGTAGGGGACGTGGGCGCCGATCGACTTCATGAGCGCGTTCATCGCGGGGGGGTTGTGGGCGCCGTCGAGCATGATGCGTGGTTCTTTTGACGCCAGTTCCATGCGCCCGGGGATGTGGACGCTCTCAAGCCCGGAGATGATCTTGCTCTCCGGGAGTTCGAACCCGCGCTCGATGAGTTTGTCGAGGATCGCGAGCGTGAGGCCGCAGTTGTGGGCCTGGTGCTCGCCGGGCAGCGGGACGGGGATGTGCTCGAACGTGACGCGCTCGGAGGAGAGGCCCACGCGCATGTGCGGCCCGAGCTGCGGGTTGGCCTCGAAACGCAGGGAGAACTCGATGTCGTCGCCCACGACCTGGAAGTTCGCGCCGACCTCTTCGGCGACGCGGCGCATGGTCTCGACGACCGACTTGTCCTGCTGGAAGGTGATGGCGGGGACGTTCTTCTTGAAGATGCCCGCTTTCTGCTCGGCGATCTTGTCGAGGGTGTCGCCCAGGAGTTGCATGTGATCCCAGCCGATGGAGCCGACGGCGGCGACTTCGGGGATGATGATGTTGGTCGAGTCGAGCTTGCCGCCCAGCCCGACCTCGATGACGGCGGCGTCCACCGCCTCTTCGGCGAACTGGATGAACCCCACGGCGGTCATCACCTCGAAGAATGTGGGGACGCCGAGTCTCGGGGAGAGTTTCTTCGTGGCGGTCGCGACCCGGCCGAGCAGTTCGGTGAAGGCATGGTGCGAGATCACCGACCCGTTGATCTGGATGCGTTCGCGCAGGTCGATCAGGTGCGGGCTGGTGTACATGCCGACGGTGTAGCCGCACTCGCGGAGGCACTGGGTGACCATGGCGCAGATGGAGCCTTTGCCGTTGGTGCCGCCGACGTGGACGCATCGGAGCGATTCCTGGGGGTTGCCCAGTTCCTCCATGAGGTGGCGCATCCGATCCAGTTTGAAGATCTTGGGGTCGATCCGGCCGGGCCGGGTGCGCTCGACATCGAGGCGGTCGTAGAGCCATTCCAGGGCGGCGTGGTAGTTCGCGAACACTGGCGCCTTGCCCTTTTTCGCGGGCTTGGCTTCGGTGATCGCAGCGGCCTTGGCCGGGGGCTTTGCTCCGGTCTTGGTGGAGGTTGAAGCCTTGGCGGCCTTGGACTTGGCCACCGTCGTGGGTGTCTTTGCTTTTGCCATGGATCGGGGGATTATATCCGATCGGCCTGTTTTTCCCCAATTCAGGGCCACATAAATGCTGTAATACCCTTGTATACAAGGGTTTATGCATGTTAGTGCATGCTATACTAAACGGTACTGAATCAGCCCTTTTTGCTCGCGGCTTCGACCATGAGTCGTTTCATTTCGCGGACGGCTTCGCGCAGCCCCGTGAACACGGCCCGGCTGACGATCGCGTGGCCGATGTGGAGTTCCGCAGCGCCCTCCAGCGCTGCGATGGGCTTGACGTTGTGGTAGTTCAGGGCGTGCCCGGCGTTGAAGCGCATGCCGAGGCGTCGGATGAGCGCCCCGGCGTCGCGTACCGAGGCGAGTTGATCGGAAAGTTCCTTCACGAGGAAGTCGCCGCCCGCGCGTGAGAACGCGGCCGCGTAGGGTCCGGTGTGGACCTCGCACACATCGAAGCCGGCGGTCTTGGCGGCTTCGACCTGCTTCGATTCCGCGTCGATGAAGGCGGAGACGATCATGCCGCCCTGCTTGAGCGCGGCGACGACCTCTTTCAGGCGTGAGACGTTCCGCGCGACATCCAGCCCTCCTTCGGTCGTGACCTCCTGTCGCCCCTCGGGGACGAGCATGGCGATCTGCGGGCGGATGCGGCGTGCGATCGCGACCATCTCATCGGTGGCCGCCATTTCGAGGTTGAGTTTGACGTTGACGGCCGCTCGGAGGCGCTCGACGTCGAGGTCCTGGATGTGGCGACGGTCTTCGCGGAGGTGGACGGTGATGCCGTCGGCGCCGCCGAGTTCTGCTTCATGGGCGGCTCTGACAGGGTCCGGCTCCACGCCGCGGCGTGCCTGGCGGACCGTGGCGACGTGGTCGATGTTCACGCCAAGTTGGATCATGCGAACAGTCTACGTACCCGGACACTCTCGGCGGGTTGGAGAGTAAGATGGAATCACAAGGAGCCGGGCATGAAGAGTCTTTCTCGTCGTCAGTTCCATGCGCTCACACTTTCCGCCGCGGCGATGGCCGCGCTCGGCCCGGTGCCGAGCGTGCTGGCGCGGCGTCGGGCCGACGAGGACGGAACGCTCTTTGACTGGCAGGAACTGCCCGGCGGCGCATGGGTCGCGATGGGACAGGGGGGGAATACTTTGCTGGTCAGGAGCGCCGGACAGGCCGTCCTGATTGACTGCAAGAACCCCGGGCTGGGGGCGACGCTGCGGCGCGAAGCGGAGTCGTTCGGCACACCGGTGCGGCTCGTGGTGAACACGCATCACCACGGCGACCACTCCGGCGGCAACCCCGCGTTCACGGCGGACCTTCCGCTCGTCGCGCACGCGAAGGCGAAGCCCCGCATCATCGCCCAATCCGAGGAGATGCTCGGGCGAGCGCGGCGCGTGCTGCAGGGGCTTGAAGGCGGAGAGAAACCGGCCCCGAAGCGGGTCATCGACGAGGTGAAGTCGTTCATCGATTCGATCGCGGGAGTTCCGGGTGATGCGTTCGCCCCCACGCGCGTGGTGGAAGAACGGATGGAGGCCGACAAGTTCGGCGATCTCGAAGTGCAGTACCACCACATCGGACCCGGGCACACGGACAACGACATGGTGGTCTTCTTCCCCTCGCTCAACCTGGTTCACATGGGCGACCTGCTCTTCCATCGGCGATACCCCGTGATCGACCTCGCGGCGGGAGCGACGACGATCGGCTGGCAGGAGAGCGTGCGCGAGATCATCAAGTTGTGCGACGCGAAGACGACGGTGATCCCCGGGCACGGCGAGATCACCGACGTGAACGGGCTGGCGACGCAGGTGGAGTTCTTCAACAAGATCCGCGAGGTGGTGCGGCACGCGAAGGATGTCGAGGGGATGACCAAGGAAGAGGTGATGAACCTGACTCCGGGGGCGTTCGAGGGATATGAGTTCCAGCAGATGCGGCCGCGGACGCTGGGGGCGGTTTTCGAAGAGTTGGAAAAGAAATGAAGGCGGCGGTCCATCCCGCGGCGCTGGATGATGAGGCGTTGCTTGCGCAGTGCGACATGACGAAGAACCGGTCGAGCGGGCCGGGGGGGCAGCACCGGAACAAGGTGGAGTCGCAGGTCCACCTCTTTCACACGCCGACGGGTGTGAGCGCGCAGGCGGCGGAGCGGCGGAGTTCGCATGAGAATAAGCGCGTGGCGCTGCGGCGGCTGCGGCTGCTGCTGGCGGTGGAGGTGCGCCGGGGGGTGCCGGCGGGGGACATCGGGTCGGAGTTGTGGTGGAGCCGCGTGAAGCGGGCGCCGAAGGGGAAGATGGAGGAGATCTTTCCGGGTGTGCGGGTGAGGGCGGAGGGGTCGGGGGCGGGGGGA
>JAEUIV010000185.1 GCA_016795005.1 Phycisphaerae bacterium | reverse complement strand
GACGGCCCGCCATGCGCCCCGTGTGCAGCACCGATTCCATGTCCTTCGACGTCATCAACTTCGAGAAAGGGGGCAGTTCGCTCGAACCGACGCCCGTTTCCTTCGCCTCCGGCGGCGGCTGGATCATGAACGAGTCGGTCGAGGAGAGCGCGCTGGTCAGTTCCGCCCGCCGCTCGCCGAGTTCGTTCTGCGCGCGGATCAGGTGCTCCCCCGTCGCGGGCTTGCCATGCCAGTTGCCGCCCTGAAGCGTGGGCGAGCCCCAGCCCTTCACCGTCTTCGCCACCACCGCCATGGGCTGAGAGCCTGGTTTTCCAGAGGTTTCGATGAACTCGTCGAGCGCCGCCTTGATCTGGCTCGGGGCGTGGCCGTCGATCACGGTGACCGCGTACCCGTACGCTTCGAGTTTCGCCTTGAGCGTCTCCGGCGACTGCTGGCCGCTCACCTTTTCGACCTGGCCGTACCCGTTGCAGTTGAAGATGGGCAGGACGTTCGTCAGCTTGTGATCGACGATGTAATCCAGCGCCTCGGCGATCTGCCCCTCGCGCGACTCGCCGTCGCCGATGATGCAGTAGATGCGACGATCCAGCTTGTCGAGCCGCGCCGCCTCACCCAGGCCGGCGGACACCGACAGCCCCTGCCCGAGGGAACCCGTCGCCGCGTCGAAGAAGGGGAACCCTTCGACCGGGTTGGGATGCCCGTCCACCTCGGAATCCGCCTCGCGCAGCCTCATCGCGTCCTTGACGGTCATCGGACGCCGGCTTTCCGGGTCTTTCCCGATCATCACGCCCAGCTTGGCGCACGCCGCGTACACGATCGGCACCGCATGTCCCTCGGAGAGCACCAATCGGTCCGAAGTCGGGTAGTCCGGCGCGTCCGGGCTCCAGCGCATCGTGTGGAACATCAGCACCGTCACGATGTGCCCGAGCGAGAGAGCCGTGCTCGGATGCCCGCTCCCCGCGGCGGCGGTCATTTCGAGGGCCAGCTTGTCGAGTTCAATGGCTTGGGCGTGAACGGCTGCTTCAAAGGACATGCCAGACTCCTCGTCGTAAAAAGGGGGTGGCCCCGATCTTCAATTCAACCTGACGAAACCCGCACGGCGAACTCGCCGCCCGAGCCGCAACACTTTAGTATGAAGCAATCTCGGCGAAACCACAACCCGGAATCGCCGCCGAGACGGGATTCACCCAGAACATTTTCAGATCGCGGGTAGACTGACCACTTCCGAGGGGTGACGAGGCGGCGTGCGGGTGCGGCTCAGGATGATCCGACCCTTGGTTTGATGAAGGGAGCAGGCGGGCGATGAAGGCAATCTGTGATCGCGCGGCATTGAAGAACGCGGTGGACCTTGTGGCGGGAGTTGTCCCCACTCGCTCGCCCAAGCCGGAACTCACCTGCATCAAGATCGCCGCGAAAAAGACCACGGGGAAGGGGGGTGCCGGCGCGATCACCCTGTCCGCCACCGACGCCGAGGTCTCGCTCCGGCTCTCACGCACCCAGGTCGAGGTCCAGGAACCGGGCGAGGTCCTCGTCCCCGGCGACCGCCTGCGCGGGATCATCACCGCCGAGGATGCCGACCCGACCCTCACCATCGAGTCCGAGGGTGATTTCTGCCTCATCAAGGGGCGCGACGCAAAGTTCAAGATCTATGGCTACCCGGTCGGCTCGCTCCCGCCCATCCCGGAGTTCCCGGATAACGACCACACCGCGGACATTTTCTCCATCAACGCCGGCCAACTCCAGCGACTCATCACAAGGACCATCTTCGCGGTCGCACGCGACAACTCGCGCTACGCGATCAACGGCGTGCTCCTGAAGCGCGTCGGCAAGAAGATCGAGATGGTCGCAACCGACGGCCGGCGCCTTGCACTGGCCCGAGGCAGTGCCGAGGGGACCCCTTCCGCGGAAAAGCAGACCTCTTGCATCATCCCGACCAAGGCGCTCGGCCTCGCCTCACGCCTCATCGACGACGAGGACGCAACGGTCCGCAT
Organism: Phycisphaerae bacterium; assembly: GCA_016795005.1. Taxonomy (GTDB): domain Bacteria; phylum Planctomycetota; class Phycisphaerae; order Phycisphaerales; family UBA1924; genus JAEUIV01. Next base: position 13,782 of record JAEUIV010000185.1, on the reverse strand, counting down.
CGCCGTCACCGCCAATCAGGTCCTGTTCGCCTTCGATACCGAAGGAGGGGCCGCGGGCGGGGGCGCGGGAACGATCCTCGCCAGCAACCTGGTCGAAGGGACCTTCCCGCCGTATGAGGACGTCATCCCCAAGGACCAGGACAAGAAAGCCAAGTTCGATGTCGGTGTTCTGTCCAGCGCCGTCCGCCGCGCCGCGCTTCTGACAAACGAGGAATCGCGCGGCGTGCGCCTCGCCTTCTCCGGCTCGGGCAAGTCGCTGAAGATGACCAGCCGAACACCGGAGATGGGCGAAGCGGAGATCGACGTCGAGTTCGAGTCCTACGACGGCGGAGAAGTCGAGATCGGCTTCAACCCCGCCTTCCTGAGCGATGCGCTCAAGATCGTCCCCGACCAGCACGTCATGCTCGAACTGAAGGCCGGCAACAAGCCCGGACTCATCAAGAGCGGCTCGGACTTCCTGTACGTGGTGATGCCGGTGAATCTGCAGTGATTTAGACGCAGGAATCGCGGCCGCGACGACGACCGCCAACGGAGGTAACGATGGTTCGCGCGGTGCTGGCGGTTGTGGCGGGATATGTCGCCATGCTCCTCATCATCTTCTGCGTGTTCACCGTCGCTTATCTCCTGATGGGCGCGGACAACGCCTTCCGCCCGGGCACGTACGAGCCTTCGCCGCTCTGGCTTGTGATCAACTTCGTCCTCGCGCCCATCGCGGCCGTCTGCGGCGGCCTCGTGTGTGCGCTCATCGCGCGGCCCGGCTCCTGGGCCCACGTCTCGCTCGCCTGGGTCGTCCTCGCCCTCGGGCTTGTCATGGTCCTCCCGGTCCTGACGAACTCGCGCCCGGACCCCGGCCCACGAACCGCTGATGTCCCAAACCTGGAAGCCATGACGAAGGCCAAACAGCCCGTCTGGGTCGCCGTTGCGAACCCCATCATCGGGGCCGCGGGTGTCCTGCTCGGCGCGAGACTTCGGGCGCCGACGAAACCTTGATCGCGCTACTCCACTTCGCGCACGCTCATCACGACCACTGATTCCACCGGCACGTGGTTCATGCTCCCGTCCTCGACCCCCGTCTCGGGACGGGGCCGCGTCGCTACACCCGCGATCGCATCCACCACCTCCATCCCCGCGACCACTCGGCCGAAGACCGCGTACCCCGCGCCGCCCGAAACCTCTCGCGGCGTGTCGAGTTTCACATTGTCCGCGAGATTGATGAAGAACTCGCGCGTCGCCGAGTCCGGGTCCGTCTCGCGCGCCATTGCGATCGTCCCCCGCCGATTCATGAGGCCGCTCGTCCGCCACTCGTTCCGGATGAGCGCGTCGGGCCGTCCCGCTTTCGCGTCCAGCCTCGCGCGCTCGACCAGGTCGGGCGTCCATCCGCCACCCTGGATCACGAAGCCCGGCACCACGCGATGGATGATCGTGCCGTCGTAGTGCCCCGCGCGGGCATGATCGAGAAAGTTCGCGACGGTGACCGGCGCGCGCGCCGGGTCGAGTTCGATCACGATCGCGCCTCGCGAGGTCATCATCTCCACCCGACTCGGCGCCGAACCTCCCGATGTCTCCGCCGGACGCGAGGCGCACCCCGCATCGACCAGCAGCAACCCCAGACCGAGCAGCATCGTCTCGAAAACTCCCACGAACCATGATCCGATGGATCGCTTCATGCCATCACGTTAGCACGGCGCCCCGCTCCGCGCGGGTTCGATGCCTTCTCAGGGTACGATGGCCCGATGCCTACTCGATACCAGATCTTCGGACCGTGCGTCGGCATCCTCGCCCTTTGCGCCCTCGCGGGATGCGCCCATCAGCACCCGGATCGCCCGCTCGGCGGCCGGGGCGTCACGCCACCCGCCAACCCGGTCCGCGCGATGGTCCGTGGCGCCACCGAGAACGTCAGCCCCGCGCGCCTCCGCGCCGACATCGACCGCCTCGTCTCCTTCGGCACGCGCCACACCATGTCCGACCGCGCATCCGACACGCGCGGCGTCGGGGCCGCGGCGCGATGGATCAAGTCCGAGTTCGACAAAGCCGCCGCCGATCGCGCCCGCCTTGGGCTTCCCGCCATGCACGTCTCACTCGAACCGCACACGCTCGAACCCGACGGCCGGCGTATTGATGCCCCCGTCGAGATCCAGAACGTGGTCGCGGTCATCCCGGGCCGGCTCGAAGCCTCCGGCCAGGCGGAACGCATCTACATCAGCGGGCACTACGACTCGCGCAACGGCAACGAGATGGACCGCACGGGCGATGCCCCCGGCGCCAACGACGATGCGTCGGGCACCGCCGTTGCCATCGAACTCTGCCGTGTCCTTGCGACGCGCGAGTTTGACCATACCCTCGTCTTCGTCGCCTTCGACGCGGAGGAAGCCGGACTTTACGGCTCGCGCAAGCATGTCGAGCAGGCCGTCGCCGAGAACGCACGCATCCGCGCCGTCCTGAACAACGACATCGTGGGCGACCCCACCTCTCCCGACGGACGTGAAACGCGCACGCTCATCCGGCTCTTCTCCGAGGGGCTCCAGGCCGGCCCCATCGGCGGCGATTCGATCGGCGGGAGGCCCGGCAGCGGCGCCGGCGCCACCATCGAGCGACTCCGCCGAGAGGGCGCGCTCGGCGATTCGTCTTCGCGGCAACTCGCACGCTACGTCTACGAAACCGCCTGGCAGCATCGCACCGACGTCCGCCCGATCATCATCTTCCGCGCCGACCGCTTCCTCCGCGGCGGCGACCACACACCCTTCCACGACGCGGGGTACCCCGCCGTCCGATTCACCGAGGTCCACGAGGACTACAACCGGCAGCACCAGGACGTCAAGGTCGAAAGCGGAGTGCGTTTCGGCGATGAACCCCAGTTTGTCGATGCGAACTACCTCGCGGGCGTCGCCCGGCTCAACGCCGCCGCCGCCGTCTGTCTTGCCTCCGCCCCCACCGCGCCCGCCGACGCGCGCATCATCACCGCCGCCCTCGACAACACCACCACGCTCCGATGGTCGCGCAGCCCCGACCCGGACACCGCCGGGTATGAAATCGTGTGGCGCGAAACCACCAGCCCGGTCTGGAACTATGTCATGGATGCCCGCAACGCCACCGAGGCGACCATCAATATCAGCAAGGACAACGTGTTCTTCGGCGTGCGCGCGTACGACCGAGAGGGATATCGCAGCCTCGTCTCCTTCGCCTACGCCGCGAGGGAATAGCGTCCGCTCAGCCTCACGTGAGCGGTCTCAGTGAATGCCCCCGCACGACGATCCGAAGTTTGCCAGCACCACCGTGATGTCGCCGAAGGTGAACGGATTGTTGAACCCGGCCAGCACGAACGTGATGTCCGCAAAGTCCACATCCCGATCGCCGTCATAATCCCCGGTGCAAGGCGGCGGCGGAGGCGTGAAGCTCACCGAGAGCACCGGCCGAACACTTGGCTCAATGTTCTGACGCGAATCAAAGCGCTTCGCGGACGCTTCGACGTCCTCGGCTCCGCGCAGCATCCACCCGTGGTTGGCGAATGACCCGTTGACCCAGCCCTGCACATCCGCCACCAGCCCCGCGTCCGACCAGTTGATCGGCCCGGCATCGAATCCCACCATCTGCGTGGCGCTCGCCGTGAACACGAAATCGCCGCCCGGAGTCGCCCAGAAGGACGTGTCATAGAAGCGATGAATCCACGTCGCATCGTCCGCCTCGGCGACCGTCCCGCCGCCTTCTCGCCCCGGCGCCACCGACGCCCCTTCGCCCCACGACGCCGTGATCCGGTGAACGTACACCGGCAGGTCCCCGCTGATCGCACGCGAGAGATTCAGCGTCAACACCGCCGAATGAACCGTCGAGCCGGCGGGAATCGACGAAACATCGAATCGCACGCAGGCGCGCCGGATCTCATCCAGCGCGTTCAGCCCCGCGAAGACGTGCTGCCCGGAGCCGTTCGCGATCTCGCCGCCCGGGGATTCGTACAACGTCCCATCCGCGACCGCCTGAAGTTGAACCGAGTCCGCCATCAAAGGGGCGGCCATCACCCCGACCAGAACAACGCCCAAGGATCGAAAAATCGGCATGAAGCCTCTCCTCTCGCCTTCGTCCAGCCTTCCCGCCTCAAATCTACCGTCAAAATGCCTGTTGGCAACGAAAAAATTGCAAGAGCGTCGCAACTCCAGACATTCAAGGGAGACGCATCGCGACCGAGGGCTGTCGCCGCGCTTGCATGAATTGATCCGGCTTTGGGAGGGGAGAGAAATCGATGGGCCGGCGCGGTCACCGCGCTTCGGCGTCGCCCAGCCTCACCCTTCTCGAATCTCGGACCGCCGCGCCCTCGAATCAATCACCTTCTTGAGCGCGCGCTCCATCTCGAGTGCCGTCGCCATCTCCTCCACCACCACCCCGTCCGCCCCCAGCCCCGCGGCGACCACTCCCTGCGAGACATAGTTCGCCCGCGCGAGGATGAACACATCGGGTTTCATCTGCCGCGCCACCCGGCATGCGCGGAGCACGCTCTCTTCATCGGGGATCGTCAGGATGAGGAAATCGGCGTGATGAATTCCGGCCTCCTCGAGCACCTCGACGCTTGAAGCATCGCCGAACAGGATCTCCCGCCCGAGCCGTCGCTGCGTCGCGATGGTCGCGGGATTCAGGTCTACGACCGTGAAGGTCGCCCCCATCCGCCTGAGTTCATCCGCCACGGCGCGCCCCACCAGGCCAAACCCCGCGATGATCGCGTGCAAGGGCTTGTCCGTCGCCGCCGTCGTCATCGCTTTCTTGATTGACGGCTCGCGCCGCGCCCAGCTCGGCGCGGGGATCCGCGGCAACTTTTCGTTGAGCCGCGCCGCCGCCTGCACCATCGAAGGCGTCGCGATCAACGAGAGCACCGTCACCGCGACCGCCTCGCTCACCGCTTCATCGTTGATCAGCGCGATCGCGGGCGCGGCCGCGGACGCCAGCATCAGCACGCTGAACTCACCCGACTGCGAGAGCGACAGCCCCGCCCGGAGCGCCACGTTCCCCGTCGCGCCCGTCGCCCAGAACGACAGCGACATCAGCGTCCCTTTCACGAGCATCATCACCACCGTCCCCAGCACGATCACCGGCCAGTGATCCACCAGCACCGCGAGCGAGACACTCATCCCGATCGCCGTAAAGAACACCGCGCTGAACAGGTCGCGGATCGCCCCGACCTGCCCCGAGATCTGGTGCCTGAACGGCGTCACCGACAGCAGAAACCCGGCGAGGAACGCCCCGACCGCCGCGTTGTGGATCAACGTCTCGGTCAGCCCCGCCGCCCCGAGCGCCGCGGCCGTCGTGATCACGATGAGCACCTCGGGCGACCGCGCCCGCGCGGCCTCCGTCAGCAACCGAGGGAGCACGAACCGGCCGAACCCGATCATCATCCCGATCCCGCCGACCGCCAGCGCCCCGTTGGTGATGAGATTCAGCGTCAGGTCAAACTTCGAAGCGCCGTGGGCCGGGAGGATCACCCCCGCCGTGCCCGTCCCGCTCCATCTCGCCAGCGGAGGCAGCAGCATCAGGAACACGATCGCCAGGAGGTCCTGAAGGATCAGCACGCCGAACGCCAGTCGCCCCTCGGGGTGCGTCAGTTCTCGACGCTGCATCAGCACGCGCAGCACCACCACCGTCGAGGACATCGACAGCGCCGCCGCGACGACAAACCCGCCCGCCGCCGTCACGCCCAGGAACCGGCACAGGGGCCACATCACCAGCGTGCAGATCACCGCCGCCAGGAGCGCCCCCAGCACCATCTGCCGCAGGCCGCGCGTCAGCACGGACAGGTCCATGTGCAGCCCCACCCCGAAGAGGAGCAGCACCGTGGCCAGTTCGCTGATCGACGCCACGTTGGCCGGATCGCTCACGAACGCGAGCGCCCCGGGGCCGATGATCGCGCCGGTGATCAGGTACGCGGGGATCGTCGCGAACCGCAGCCGCTGGAGCACCAGGGCCACCACCGCCGCCGCGGCAAGGATCACCACGAGATCCCGCAACAGCGGCGCCGGCATGTTCGAAGCCGCGAGAGTCCACGCCATCATGGGACCGATGCTACACCGCGGCCGATCATCGCATCGGCCACCCTGGATTACACTCACGACATGTCAACCCCGCACGACATCACCGTCGCGATCGTCGGCGCCACCGGATTCGTGGGTCGCCACGTCACCCGCGCTCTCCTCGCCCAGGGCCACGCCGTCCGAACTCTCGTACGCGACCGCGACAAGGCCCGCGCCGTCCTCCCGCCGGGGGCCTCCTGGGTCTTCGGCGATGCCACCAGCCGGACCGCGCTGAACGAACTGATGACCGGCGCGAACGCCGTCGTCAACTGCGTCGGCATCCGACGCGAATGGCTCCCCGATGTCACCTTTGAGAACGCGCACCAGCGCACCACCCGCGCCTGCATCGAAGCCGCCGAATCCGCCGGCGTCGCTCGTTTCATCCAGATCTCCGCCCTCGGCACACGACCGAACGCCCCCACCGCCTACCACCGATCAAAGCACGAAGCCGAGCAGTTCGTCCGCCGATCACGCCTCGATTGGACGATCCTCCGGCCCTCCCTCATCCACGGCCCGGACGGAGAGTTCATGAAAATCGTCAAGGATTGGACCCTCGGCCGGAGCGCGCCGTTCTTCGTCCTCCCCTACTTCGCTCGCGTCGCCCCACCCGCCGGGTTCCCGCCGATCCCGAAACCCGAATCGGCCAGGCTCCAGCCCGTTCACGTGGACGATGTCGCCGGCGCGGTGGTCGCATGCCTGCGACAGGCCGAAGCCATCGGCGAGGTGTATCCCAGCGTTGGACCGGACATCATGGACTGGCCACAACTCCTCGCCACCATCCGCGACTCGCTCCCGCTCTCGGATGGAAAGAAGAAGATCGTCCCGCTCCCGGGCGTCCTCGCCTCCGCCTTCGCCCGGGCCGCGGAAGCCGTCGGCCTCGGCGCGGCCCTCCCCTTCGGACCGTCCGAGCCGATCATGGCCATCGAAGACAACACCGCCGCCCTGGATAAGGCCCGTCACCAACTGGCCATCCATCCGCGCCCGTTCGCCGCGTCGCTTCGCCAGTACGCGGCGCAAGTCTGAACCCGGCTCCGCTCAGGCCTTGTACTTTGAGTCGTACGCCGAGGCGTCCATCAACCCGTTCATCGCCCCCGCGTCGCTCACCTTGATCTTCACCAGCCACCCTTTTCCGTAGGGATCGGTGTTGACCAGTTCGGGATGGTCCGCGAGCGCCGAGTTCACCTCGACGATGGTCCCCGGAACCGCCGTGTAGATATCGCTCGTCGCCTTGACCGATTCCACCTCGCCGATGGTCTGCTTGGCGCCGACCACCGTGCCGACCGGCTTCATCTGCACATAGGTGATGTCCGTCAACTCGTTCACCGCGAATGTCGTGATGCCGACCGTCAGGATGCCGCCCTCAAGGCGGTGCCATTCGTGTGAATCCGAGTACTTCGCGTTCTGGGGGCTGCTCATGGACGGGATTGTAGGAAATCCCCGAAACCCTTCCGCCGCCCGCACGGGATTCAGTGCGCCCGGCGCCAATCATCTGTCGGTGCGACGAAATGGGCCTGGAGCGGTAGCGACGAGCCGTGCGTCAGGGGAATCCATGCCGCACCGCACACGAAGAACTAGGGAATCTCATCATGGGAACCCCGTGACCCTCGCCCCTATTAATCGTCATGCGCGGCGTGGTCCGATCGGCGCGTCGGCCCCAGACGCCGACGCCCAGGGAGAAGAGCAAGTGAAACATCTGAAGAACAACTCGACGATCAGATCAATGACGATCCGCACGAAATGCCTGGCCGGTCTCTCGACCGTCGCGCTCGCATGCATTCCCGTCCTCGGAGACGTCATCACCCATCCGACAATGGACACCACCGCCCTCCGGGACGGCCTCCGCGCGGTCGGCCTCAACATCGTCAGCGTTTCGATCCACAACGGCGTCCCAGGACAGTTCGGAACGTACGAGAACTTCGAACTCGGCCCCGTCACCATCCGACCCGGCATCGTCCTCTCCAGCGGCGATGTCACCAACCTCGGACCGATCCCCGGAGCCACCGACCCGGAATACGACCCCGCCTCACCCCCTCAGCAGGTCAACAACCAGATGAATGAGGAGCCGATCTCCGGCGGAACCCCCGAGTTCGACAACTACGGCATGACCGCGGGCAACATCGAGAACTTCAACGCCTCGTACGACGTCGCGGCCCTCCGCATCGACTTCACCCTCACCGAGGACAGCCCGATCAAGTTCGACTTCGTCTTCGGGTCCGTCGAGTTCCCCTTCTGGACCGGACAGTTCACCGATGCCTTCGTCGTCTTCCTCGACGGCTTCGGCCCGGAAAACCAGATCACATTCGACGCCGCCGGGAACGCCGTCCAGGTCGGCAGCTCCTTTGCCGGCTTGGAAACAACCGCGGACCTCAACACCGCCTTCTCAAACCCGCACGGCCTGATCCACCACCTCACCACGACCTCCGCCCGGCTCGACAACGACGGGCCGCACTTCCTGGTCTTCGAGATCGGCGATGTGAACGATCACATCCTCGACAGCGCCGTCTTCATCACGAACCTCCGAGCGGAGGCGGGACAGCCGGGCACCGAGCCGTCCGATGACGATCTCCCGGTTCGTTGGCCGGGCAACGGTCACTACTACGAACTGGTCAAGAAGAGCGGCGCCACTCCCGGCTTCGGCATCTCGTGGGGAGCCGCACGCGACGCCGCCGCCGCCCGGACCTATCTGGGAGTGCCCGGCCACCTCGCCACTCTGACCTCGCAAGGTGAAAACGACTTCGTCGCGGACACGTTCGACGACTTCACCTCGTTCACCGGCGCATGGATCGCCGCCTTCGAGCCGGCCAACGATGGAACCTGGATGTGGGGCGCCGGCCCCGAGAACGGGCAGGTCTTCTCCCACTTCGCCATGCCCATCACTTGCGCGAACTGGGGAGGGATCGAACCGAACAACCTGCGCCCGACGGAGGACTACGGCGCCATCGCCCTCATCGGGCTGCCGAGCGCCGGCATCGGCCATGGCCAGTGGTTCGACAGCCAGTTTGTGCCCGACCTCGCCACCGATCCGATCGTCGGATACATCGTTGAGTACTCCGTCCCCGCCTGCTGCACGGGCAACGCCGACAAGGTGACGCCGGGATCGGTCAGCTTCGCCGACATCACCGCCGTGCTCGCACACTTCGGACGACCCGCATTCTCGACCGGCGCCTCGGAAGGCGACGCGGACTGCAACGGCGTGATCAACTTCGCCGACATCACCGCCGTGCTCGCGAACTTCCTGACTCCGTGCGAGTAGCGTCTGGAACACATACGCGGGACCGCCCGCACCCGGTCAGGACATCATCTAGGGACACACCTCGCCCCAACTCCCCAGAACCGCCGCCACGTCGGCGAAATCCACCGAGCCGTTCCCGTCGGCATCACCTTCGTGCCATCCGCCGCCGAAGTTGGTGATGACCGTGGTGATATCGGCGAAGTTCACGATCCCATCGTCCGACGCATCCCCGATGCAGGGAGGTGCCGGCTCGATCGTGCCGGAGATTTCACCAAGCGGATGAGCGGCGGTTCGGGTGGTGACGACCCAGCGACCGGCCAGAACATCCAGCCGCTGCTGCTCGAGCGAGTAGCCCGGGTGCGGCTGCAACTCAAGCGCGCCGACCTTGTGGCTCCCCGTGGGCAGGTCATACAACGCCGTGAGCGACCCGCCAGGCCCCGAGGGTCCGCTGATCACCGTGCCGGACTCAGGCGTGGAAAGATCGGAGATAAAAATATCGAAATCGAGTCGCGCGGCGATGACATCAAGGGCAAGCGACCCATGCCCCGTCGCCGGGCTGGGCGGGGAGATATCGGCCGAGTGAAAACTGACCGCCATCTTCGGCTTGCAATCCCCGGCCGTGTAATAGCAGCAGCCCTTCAGCGAGTTCTCGCATGTGGCGCAGTCGGCCGCCGTGGTGGATGATCCGGTGGACTTGTCGGTCACGCAGGTCACCGTCGCTGACGCGTGGGCGGCGAGCAGGGCCGCAGACATCATCATCATTCCGAGGCGATTCATGGTGGCTCCTTGTTTGATCGTGAAGCGTGGGCCAAGGGTGAGCGTCGATCGGCGGCCAGGCGGGCGCGCGACGGAAAGGACCGTCTGTGGGTGTTGCTTCAGAAGGATCACCGAACGCCACCGGATATCTTGTAATATAAATGTAATCAAGTTGTCCTCGCGGAGTCCGTGCCGGCTCGACCCCGGGCACGCCGTCACGTCCGGCCCGCCCCCCAAAATCCAAAGGCGTGCGCACGCCTTGGCCGATGACCCTCTCGCCAATCACTTCGATTCGCGCAACGTGCCGCCTGATCCGCAAGTCCTGAATCGACAAGCACCTGAGCGCCCACGCTCGCTTATTGCACAATACCGCGGCCTCCGCGTTTGCCTCGACCCGCTTTTCACGGAATAATCAAGACTGGCAACAAGTCGATCACTCGGGGCGTCGTCCGGCCCCGGTCAACAGTTCTTTCTCCCCTCCAGACGGTCTGGCCTAATCGGCCAGCCGTCCTTTTTTTTCCCCTCGCGGACGATCTCACCGCAATCCCGGTTATTCGGAGGAGTTCCCGCACTCAAGGCGGTTGCGGTACAGTCCCAGCCAGACCATGCTCCTCACCCTCTCGGCCAAGTCCGTATGGAACGCGGACCGTACCCCCGGCAAAGGGGTTAGCCCCGCCGATTTGCCCACGTGGGCACGCAACGAACTGGGGGTCCACGGCCTGACCCTTCAGACCTCCCTCCTAGCGGGCTGGGAAATGAACCAGTTCGACCGCCTCCGCGACAATGCGGACAAGGCCGGGGCACCCTGCCTGGTGCTCGTTGAAGACAAGCCCCTGGCCCTCGCCGACCCGGACGAATCCACCGCGAACGCGGCAATTGACCGCGCCGAGCGAGTTCTTCGCGTGGCCAACCGCCTGGGATGTTCGAGCGTGGCGATCTCACTCCACGACGCATCCTCCAAGGCCTCGATCGAGGTGATCACCCCCCGTCTCAAGTCCGTGCTGAGCCGGGCGGAACGCCTGGAACTCAACCTCCTGATCGCCCCGGCCCCCGGGCTGACCGACACGCCCGAGAAACTCACCGGATTGATCCGCAAGGTCGGCGGGTTCCGCATCGGCTCCTTTCCCGATTTCGAGGCCGCGTCGAAGTCTTCGGACCCGATCGCCTACCTCCGGAGCCTCGCCCCCTATGCGGCGTGCGTCAGCGCCACCGTTCTGGGATTTGACGCGAAAGGGAAGCACAAGGGCTACGACCTTGGGGCGTTTCTGGAGGCGATTCAGTCGGTGGGATTTGAGCAGGCCTTGACGCTAGACTTCCGGGGCAAGGGCGACCCGATCCCGACGCTGCTGGCGGCGAAGGCCGCGATTGATTCGTGCCTTGCGATGGACGAAGACGCTGAACCGGACCTGGATGACCTGGACGACGACGAGGAGGCCGAGGAGTGACCGAGCTCACCGCCCACGCCGAGCCGTGCACAGTCGAGATCGACGCGGTCGGTCATTTCCTTGATTCACGTCAACGCATCATCATCACGATCGACGGCCCGGCCGGGACGGGCAAGTCATCGGTCGCTCGCGATCTGGCGCATCGACTGTCGCTGGATTTCCTCGACACCGGCGCGATGTACCGCGCGGCGACGGCGCTGGCCATCGACCTCGGCGTCGATCTGTCAGACGAGGACGCGGTCGCGGACACGGTCCGGTCCGCCGACCTGCGCTTCGAGTGGACCACCGATCCGCCGACGTTGTACGCCTTCGGCCGGCCCATCATGCATCGTCTGCGCCAGCCCGATGTCTCGGCGCGGGTGTCGCCTGTCTCTTCGCTCGCGGCGGTGCGCAAGGTGCTGGTCGAGCGGCAGAGGCGGATCGGCGAGGTGCATCAGCGGCTTGTTTCCGAGGGGCGCGATCAGGGGTCGGTCGTGTTCTACGACGCGGACGTGAAGTTCTATCTGGACGCCTCGCCGCGCGTCCGCGCTGCCCGGCGCGCCGAGCAGCTTCGACGGATGGGTCAGCCCGCTGATCTGGATGCGATCGAGCGCGAGATCACCGACCGCGATCGTCGTGATTCCACCCGAGCGGTCGGGCCGCTGACGTGCCCGGACGATGCGGTCCGCGTGGACACGTCCGACCTGGATCAGGCGGGCGTGGTTGAGTCGCTGGTTCGGCTGGTCATGGCACGGGTGTGATGCGAGCCGTCGATTCGCCCGGAGACCAGCGGTTTCCCTCCGCCTAGACTGGAATGATGGACCGTTCTCATCGGACGAACCCCTGCATCGGCCGACCGCTGCGGATCGGCGAGGTCGAGTTGTCGACCAACCTGCTGCTCGCGCCCGTGGCGGGGTACTGCGATCTTGCGTGGAGGGTGGTCTGCCGGGAGCAGGGCGGCGTGGGGTTGGCATGCACGGACCTCCTTTCGCCGCAGGGATTGCTCCGGGGCACGGCGCACTCGCTGGACCTGGCGATGACCAACGATTTCGATCGTCCCCTTGGGATGCAGTTGTACGGCGGGGACGGCGGCATCCTTGCGGAGGGTGCGCTCTGGGCCGTGAGGCACGGCGCGACGGTCATCGACATCAACATGGGATGCCCGGTGGACAAGGTGACGAAGAAGGACGGCGGCTCGAAGTTGATGTGTGACCTCGCTCGGACGGTGTCGATCGCGGAGCGCGTGACGGGCGAAGTCGGCCGCGCGACGAAGGGGCGCGTGCCGGTCACGGCGAAGATGAGGCTCGGATGGTCCTGCGGAGACCTGGCGGCGCCGGAGCTCGCGGTGCGCCTGGCGCGGGTGGGGATCGCGGCGGTCACGGTCCACGGCCGGTACGCGGCGCAGCATTTCAAGGGCGAAGCGTGCCTCGACGGGATCAAGGCGGTGGTCGAAGCGATGCGGGCCGAGCCTGTTCCCGTACCGGTGATCGGGAATGGAGACGTGGTGAACGGGGCCGCGGCGGTGAAGATGATGAGCCGCACGGGATGCGACGGCGTGATGATCGGGCGCGGGAGTTTTTCGCGGCCTTGGGTGTTTCGAGAGGCGTGGGCGGCGCAGCGAGGGGATCTGATCGCGGAGCCTTCGGAAGCGGAGAAGATTGCGGTGATCCGGCGGTACTTCGGCTTGATGCTGGAGTACCGGGACGAGCGGTACGCGCTCACGAACATCCGGCGTCGGATCTCGTGGCTGGGCAAGGCGCTCGGCCCGTGCAAGCCCATGAAAGAGCGCGTGCGGCTGGCGGCGACGGCGGCGGAGGTGTGGGCGGCCCTTGATGAGTTCGAGTCGGGCGGCCTTCGGATGTTCGAGAGTGATCGCGAGGAGGCCGAGGCGATCGCCTAGCCGCCGCCGGGGTCACCTAGGGAATCGGGGAGGGACTCGGCTGCCGGCTCTGCTCGAACATGCGCGCGATGCGCAGGAGCCGTTCCTCCGCGTGATGCGGGGCGATGATCTGGAGGCCGAGCGGCAGCGGCTTTCCCGCATCGGCCGAGAATCCCATCGGGATCGAGATCGCCGGCACGCCGGCCAGGTTGGCGGTGACGGTGTAGATGTCTTCGAGGTACATCGCGAGCGGGTCGGCGGACTTCTCGCCGAAGCGGAACGCGGGACCGACGGTCGTGGGCATGAGAACCGCGTGGACACCGCGCGAGAAGAGTTGATCGAAGTCATCCTTGATTTTTCGGCGCGCCCGGAGCGCGGTGAGGTAGTACGCGTCGTAGTAGCCGGCGGAGAGCGCGTAGGTTCCGAGCATGATGCGGCGCT
>JAEUIV010000164.1 GCA_016795005.1 Phycisphaerae bacterium | reverse complement strand
GCAACCGATGCGGCACCCTCATCTGTGGCAAGGTCGCCGAGTGCTATGTGGATGCGCACGCCTTCGGCACGGATTGCCTTGGCAGCGTCTTCGGTTCGCTGCTTGTCGCGCCCATGCAGCACCACTGTAGCCCCTTCTTTGGCCAGTACGGCGCCGATGCTTTGGCCAATGCCGCTGCTACTGCCGGTCACAAGGGCACGTTTACCCGTCAATTGCAGGTCCAAGCGAGATCTCCTTGACTTCTGGAGCTCTTCGGCGAACGGTAGTTTGGTCCTTGCCTGCAGTTCTTCGAGCGTGAAACGCTCGCTCTCCAACTCGTCGATGGTATGGGCGACCTCCTCATAGGACTCCCTTTGACATCGGTGCTCGTAGGGGGTGCCCCGCCGCGGATGCACCCGGCGGACCAACGCACCCTCCTGCACGGCAAAGCGTTCATCGAGCGGCTCGCTCATGGAGTCACGCTCCCTTCCCGCGGAGCGCGAAGAGGCCGCGTTCCTTCTTGACGAATCGTGAGGATGACCCCTTGTCCCGGATCTCGCGGATCACGGCGGCGTAGAGTGTGGCCGAAGGGGTCTTGCCCCCGGTCGACCAGAGTTTCCTGGCGATCGCCTGCTCGACGATGGGCTTGCAGCGCATCGGCTTGCCCGACTGACCGAGAACCATGACGGCCGCGTCGAGGCAGCCAAACTGACCATCGCGAGCCTTCGCGGCCTTGACGAGGGGAGCCTTCACGCCCGGTTTCACGGGTGCGGCGGTCGGCGTCGCTTTGACCGCCTTGGCGGGCGTAGCGGGCTTGAGAGCGCGGCTTGTGACGGTGCCGGGCTTCGGAGCGGGCGATGGCGTCGGCCTCTTGCCGGGTGCCCTCCCGACTTTCGGTTGTTTCTGAACGCTCAGATTCTTGGTGACCTTCCGACGGGACTTGCTGCTCATGGGATGCTCCTTTGTTGCCCGCACCACGCGGGCACGACAAAGGGCCCTGCGTTTGGGCCGCAAGCCAATGAAAGAGGCAAGAAAGAAGAAGATTCCGCACTTTGCACTGCCCTGCAGGGAATCGTCAGCCATTCGGCTGAGAATGAGTCGGCTCGTGACGGAGTCTTGAGGGAGCGGCGCTCCTGTCGCTTCGCGGTGACTATTCATGCCCACCTTCCGAACGGTCTGCGTCGTCAGAGCAGAGTTCGTCCTCCAGGCACTCCATCGAACAGAAAAGTTGTGGATCGTCAGCGTCGTCCAGCGAGACGAATCCGCGCGTCCCCATGACTCCCGGCTCGAATCTCCACGCGTCGAAGCCCTGATAGAGCGTTCGGCGGCAGTGGGCGCACTTGGGGTTGGCCCCGCCCCCGGATCGTGATGCTGATTCCATGTACCCAAGCGCATGGCGCGGTTGAAAAGTCTTCGACTGATACGGTCGGGCAGAGTTGTGTTCTCGGCATCCGGAGTACCGGGCTTCCGGGTGGTGTTGTCACTCTGGCGGAGCGAAACAGTCGAAAGCCTTAATAGCCCGGTGCGCGGACGTGCGCATGGAGATCACAGAATGCATGGAATGGATCGATCGGAGCGACCGTCGCGTTCGTGCTGTGGAGCAGTTCACCCAGCCGCTGACCGCGACGCAACTCGCCGGAAGAATCAGTATGACGCAGTCGCAGTGCAGCCACACACTGTCGGAGCTGGAGCTCTGCGGGCTCATCGTCTGCCTCAATCCGATCGCCCGGGCCAGTCGGCTCTATGCTCTCACCGCGCTCGGCCGCGCGTGCTTCCGCATCCTCGCCGACCGACATGACCGACCTTCCACGTCGGTCGCGAACTCACACGCGGATTGGGACCTCTATGGCTGGGTGTGCTACCGGCACCGCGCCGTTGTCATCAAGACGCTCACCGAGCCGCTGCAGCCGGCGGAGATCAAGAGACGGGCACGGCGGACAAATGAGTCCCTCCGCATGAGCGCGGGCAACGTCCGCGACGTCATCAGGCTCTTTCTGAGGCGCGGGATCGTGCGGGCCGTGCGGGAGAAACGCCGCGCCCACGCCCGCTACGCCCTCACCGACGTTGGACACTCGTTGCGGTCGCTGCTCGTATCGGCGGAGGTCGCTCAGTGACGATCATGGCGTCCGGTGTTCAATCAGGCGACATATGGCCCGGGTTCGAGGTGCCCGGCACGAATCATGCTGGCGTTGAATAGTGTCCATGCTGTAGATGCGTTGACGGGGCTCAGACAAGTCCTGGACCACTCGATCGACTGCGTGATGACCTCGCCACCTTACTGGGCGACGCGGCGGTACGGCGTGCAGCCAGTCGAATGGAATGATGGTCAGCGTGCATCCTTGGGTTTGGAGCCGAACTCTGATCAGTATCTGGATCACTTGATCGAGGTCTTCGATGAGATCGCACGCGTGCTCAAGCCGACGGGCACGCTCTGGGTCAATCTCGGCGATTGTTACGGCGTCAAAGGGAGAAGGTTTCTCCTGCCAAAGAAGTCAGACAGCCATTCGCAACGTTCATTGTCGGCCTTCGCGGGGACCGGGCGGAACAAGAGCCTGTTTCTGATCCCCGAGCGCTTCGCCATCCGGATGGTCGAGCGCGGGTGGACCCTACGGAGCAAGGTCGTCTGGCACAAGACCAACCACATGCCGTGCAGTTCCAGGGACCGCCTCGCGTGCTCGTGGGAATCCCTGTTTCTGTTCACGCGCGGTGAGCGTTACTTCTTTGACTTGGACGCTATCCGCGAGCCCCACGCATCACCCGACGCGACGAGGCCCCCGAAGCGGGTAACGCGGGAAATCCTCCCTGACGGCCGGGCACGCATCCCGAAGGTGTTTCATCCGCTGGGCAAGAATCCCGGCGACGTGTGGCGGATCCCCACGCGCCCCTCACCTACCGATCATCCAGCGTCTTTCCCGGAGGCGCTGTGCGTCCGACCGATTGCGGCGGGCTGCCCCCCGGAAGGGATCGTCCTCGATCCGTTCGCCGGCTCGGGCACGACGCTCGTTGTCGCCAAGCGGATGGCGCGTCGGTACATCGGCCTCGAACTCAACCCCTCGTTCGCTCAGAGCGCGAACGGGCGTCTTGCCGCTCTCGATCATGAACTGAAAGGAGGAGCGCGGAGGAATCAAGCGGGGCATGTCCCGGGGGCCGCGCAGGCCGCGTAGCGTGCTGGAGGTGAACCGTGTCCACTTGATGGACGCGCTGGAGGGTCTCAAGGCGCTTCCAGACGAGTCCGTCGATCTCGTCATTACCGATCCGCCGTACAATATTGCCAAGAAGGGAAACAAGACCATCTTGAAGGGGAAGCGTATCAGCACGATGGAGGCGTGGGGAGCGTGGGACCATTACCACCCCTATGACT
The DNA here is from genome assembly GCA_016795005.1 of Phycisphaerae bacterium. Taxonomy (GTDB): domain Bacteria; phylum Planctomycetota; class Phycisphaerae; order Phycisphaerales; family UBA1924; genus JAEUIV01. The sequence continues at coordinate 2,092 of JAEUIV010000164.1, read as the reverse complement.
ACGACGCGATGATGATGAGGGTGATCGGCGAATGTTGGCGCATCTTGAAGCCTAGAGGGGCCTTGTACATGTTCACCGCGCCGCAGGACAACGGCGTCTTTGTCCGCCACGCGGTCGCGCGGGGGTTCACCTTCCGCAGCCAGGTCGCGATGGTCAAGAAGACGGCGTTACCGAGCATCTTCAGGAGCGCCTGGCGGAGCGCCTTCGAGGTGGCTTTCTACGCCACCAAGGGGGCGGCTAAGTCGTTCAACTTCCTCGAACAGGCGGAGATGGTCAACGTCTATCACTATCCGACGAACCACAAGCACACCGCCCACCCCACCGAGAAGCCGCAGGAACTCATCGAGCGCTTTGTTCGGGTGAGTTCCAAGCCGGGCGACCTCATTCTGGACCCCTTCATGGGCTCGGGGACTACGGCTGTCGCGGCGAAGAAGCACGGCCGCAGATTCATCGGCTTTGAGCGCAGCCCCGACTACCTCGCGATGGCAGAGAAGCGGCTCAAGGAGCTCGATCATCCCGCTACGACGGCCGAGTGAGCCTGAGAGATCGGCTGGGCAAACGCCACGGGCGCAACAATAAGAACAAGGAGAATCGTGATGATGATCTCGAACGCGAGGCGCAGTCTCTACTTTCGCGTCAGGTCGGCGCGGAGGTGGACTCTCTGGTGGTTAGGGGGCTGCGCCGTGAGATCGAGGCCGCGTTGACGCATCTCCGGGATGCAAAGGAACTCTATGAACGGGAGCGAAAGCGTCTGGTCGACCTCGAGTGCGACGCAGCAACGGACCTCCTCCATCTCAACGACCTGCGCCGCAGAGACTACAGCGATGCCCGGTGGGGCGATCGCCAGAGTCTCAAGGCACGGCTGGCGGCGCTCGCCGATCGTCGCCTCGGCCTCTCCCTTGAGCACAGTCGCAGGATGCGTGACGTGCGCGACCGGCTGGTCACGCTGCTGAACCGCCACGCGCAACTCACGGGCGGATGACGGACGTCAGGAACCTCCTTCGCCTTCTTGAGCCGCTCATGCCCGAGGAGGCCCGGAAGTGGAGGAGGGTTATCGATTCGGGTGACGCGGAAACAGGCGCGCTCGTGGAACAGCATGTTCGCTCGGTCGCGCGGCGCGTTCTGGGGGAACCGGGGAGCCGCCCCTTGCTCTCGCTCCCGCCGGAGAACCTTGCCAAGCGGCCGATCAACCTCGGCACGATCATCTATGAAAAGGAGAAATGGCCGCTCGGGATCAGCCCCGATGAACTGCTCCAGCACATGCTGATCGTGGGGCGTTCCGGGAGCGGCAAGACCAATCTGATCTCGCACCTGCTCTCCCAACTGACCGATCGCCGTGTGCCGTGGCTGTTTCTGGACGTGAAGCGCACGGCCAGAGATTTGATCCCCGTGGTTGGGCGGCCGGTTCGCCTGTTCACCGCGGGCCGGGATCTGAATCCGCTTCCATTCAACCCATTTGTGGCTCCACCCGGCCTCGAACCGATCGTGCATGTGCATCACGTCGTCGACGTGCTGAGCGAGGCGTTCGCGCTCGGAGACGGGGCGCGCAGCCTCATCCTGCGGATCCTGAGCGCCGCGCTCGAACAGGGTGAACCATCGCTTACGCCTGACGGATTGATCCAGCGGCTCGACGCGCTGGCAGTTACCGGGAGGGAGCACGCGTGGCGTTCCTCTGCTCGGCGGGCGTTGCAGAGCCTCATCGTGTCCGGGTTGTCGGCCGGGAGTGCCGCTGAGCAAGGGTCGTTCCTCAACTCACTGCTCACGAACAACACGATCATCGAACTCGATGCGCTGAGCGCCGGTGTCCGGAAGTTCCTTGTGCCATTGCTCCTCTTGAACCTGTACCACGTCGGGCTTCTGAGCGGGAACCGCGAAACGCTTCGAATCGCGGTCGCCCTCGACGAGAGTCATCACTATTTCCTCAACGGACCAAGAAGGGCACGCGAGCCCCTCATGCACACGATCCTGCGCCAGTGCCGCGAGATGGGGATGGCGCTGATTCTCGCAGGCCAAACGATCTCCGCGACCGCCCCTGTTGCCCGGGGCAACACCTTTGCCACCATCGTCATGAACACCAAGGACCCCGCCGACA
>JAEUIV010000163.1 GCA_016795005.1 Phycisphaerae bacterium | reverse complement strand
AAGCGAAGCCGGGTGAGTGCCTGGAGATCGGCCCCGGCCACGGCTGGCTCGCCCTTTGGCAACTGCGCTCAAACGCCGCGAACACGTTCCTGGGGCTGGATATCAGCCCGCACTCGGTGGCGTACACGCGCGGCGTCCTGGGAGCCGCGGGGATCGACCGCTCGCGCTGGAAGGTGTTGGAGCAGGATGCCCAGAAGGGCATCGCGGCCCACGCGAAGCCCTTCGACCGCGTGGTGATCGCGGAGGTGATCGAGCACCTGGCGAAGCCGGAGATCATCGTGAACGCCACCCGCGAACACTCGCACAAGGACACGCTGTTCTTCATCACCACCGTCGTGAATCTTGAAGCAGTGGACCACATCTACCTCTTCCGAAGCCTCCAGGAAGTCCGCGACTTCTGCACCGACAAGTGCGGCCTCACCATCCTCGACGAACTGGACATGCCCCTGAAAATGAACCTGAAGATGGAGGACGAGGCGTACGAAGTCGCGCTCGTCTGCAAGCCGCGGGGGTGATCGGTCGATATCCTGCTGCGATCGTGCTCCCAGGGTTCGTCACTCCGGGATTCGCAGCCCAGACTCTCTTGCGCAGGATCAGTCCATGCCCGACAACAGCCAGGTCCGACAGATCATCTCCGACGTCCTCGGCGTTCCGGCCGCAAGCCTGACCGCGGCTTCATCGCCGGAAACCATCGAATCGTGGGACTCCGTGCAGCACCTCTCCCTCGTGATGGCCCTGGAGTCCTCCCTCGGCGTCCAGTTCGCGCCGGAAGACATCGAAAAGATGCGATCCGTCGGCGCCGTCGAAGCAATGGTCGCCGCCAAGCGACGCTGAACTCAGATCGGGAGTCGCGCGGCCCCGGCTCGAATCGCAAACTGCACACACCCAGCGCCGCGGGTTTCTGGCCCCCCACACAGACAAGGGGAGCGTCCAAGTCAACATACAGACGCGGCAGGGTTACCGCACGGACTTCATGAACGAAGCACGCGCCGACCACGAAGCGGCGACGAGCCAAGCGGGATGAAAAGACCCGGAGAAGGTGCTTCTCCGGGTTCGGGAGGGATCAGGGGCGGTGACGGCGGGTTAGGGTGTTTCCTGCATGCTCTTGGTGCCGTCGCCGATGACGATCTCGCCGACCTCGATGGAGAGATGCGACGGCTCCTCGCGCGTGGCGCCGAGGGCTTCGGCCTTGGTTGCGGCTTCCGCGAGCGAGGTCTCGATGTCCTGCTCCTCGGAGGGTGGCGGCTCGGCGAGGAGCTTGGGGCGGATGGCCTGATGGGTGCGGAAGCCCGTGCCGGCGGGGATCAGGTGGCCCAGGAGAACGTTCTCCTTGAGGCCGATGAGGTCGTCGCTGGCCCCGCGGAGTGAGGCCTCCGTCAGCACCTTGGTCGTCTCCTGGAACGAAGCGCCCGAGAGGAACGAGTCGGACTGGAGCGAGGCCTTCGTGATGCCCAGGAGCAGGGTTCGCCCGGTGGCGGGCTTCGCCCGTCGCGCCTTCGCTCCGACCTTACCGGCGGCCTCCGCCTTGGCGTTGGCTTCCTTGATCTCGTGCTTGGAGACGAGTTGGCCGACCTGGAGCATGGTGTCGCCGGCTTCGGTGACGACGCCGTAGTCGGCGGACTGCTGGTTCTTCCTGCGGAAGGCGATCTTGTCCGCCACCTCGTGCGGGAGGAAGTCCGTATCGCCCGGGTTCTCGACGCGGACCTTTCGGAGCATCTGGCAGAGGATGACCTCGATGTGCTTGTCGTTGATCACGACGCCCTGGGCACGGTAGACGTTCTGGACCTCGTCGAGCATGTAGGTGTAGAGGGCGTCCTCACCCTTGATGCGGAGGATGTCATGCGGGACAAGCGGCCCTTCGATGAGCGGATCGCCGGCCGAGACGTGATCGCCCGTGTGGACGAGGAGGTGCTTGTCCTGCGGGACGTGATGATCCTTCTCGATCCCCGAGTCGGAGACGATTCGGATGGTCATCTTGCCCTTGCGCTTGTCGGAGTGGATCTCGACGGTGCCGGAGATCTCCGCCATGATGGCGGGGTCTTTCGGCTTGCGCGCCTCGAAGATCTCGGTGACGCGGGGGAGGCCGCCGGTGATGTCGTGCGAGCCGCCTCCGCCGCGGGGCTGGCGGGCGACCATCTGTCCCGCCTTGACGGTGGCGCCGTCCAGGACCTCGATGCGGGCCTTGGCGGGGAGGAAGTGGAAGTCGAGGATCTTTCCCGTCTCATCCTCGATGACGATCTGCGGGTGCTTCTCGCCCTTGTGCTCGATGACGATGAGGGCCTTCTGTCCCTTGCCGGCATCTTCTTCGCGGACGGTCTCGTTGATCTCGATGTCGACGTAGCGGACCTTGCCTTCCTTCTCCGCGAGGATGGGGAGTCGGTGGGGGTCCCAGCGGACGAGTTGGTCGCCGCGCTTCACCGTGGCGCCGGGCGCAACGAGGATTTCCGCGGCGTAGGGGACCTTGTATTTTTCGAGTTCACGGCCGCGGGCGTCCATGACGGCGATCTCACCGCTGCGCTTCAGGGCGACCAGGACATCATCGCCGTGGTCGTTCTTGGCGGGAACTTCGTTGCAATCGCGGATCTCGATGGTGCCCGCCTGCGTGGCGAGCACGTTGGTCTCGACGAGTTTCGTGGTCGCGACGCCGCCGGTGTGGAAGGTCCGCATCGTCAGCTGCGTGCCCGGCTCGCCGATCGACTGGGCCGCGATGATGCCCACGGCGAGTCCTTCTTCGACGAGGCGGCTGGTGGACATGTCCATGCCGTAGCACATGGCGCAGATGCCGCGCGCCGAGTTGCACGTGAGGGGCGATCGGAGAAGAACGGACTCGATGCCGAGTTCCTCGATCTTCTTCGCGGTCTCCATGGTGATGATCTCGTTCTCCTTGACCACCACTTCGTCGGTCACCGGGTTGATGATGGTGTTGCGGCTGACGCGGCCGTGGATCTGGTCGCGCAGCGGCACGTCAACCTCTTCACCCTTGTAGAGGGCGCGCTTGATGACGCCGATGGTCGTGCCGCAGTTGGCCTCGTTGACGATCACCGACTGGGCAACGTCGCAAAGCTTGCGTGTGAGGTAGCCCGAGTCGGCGGTCTTGAGGGCCGTGTCGGCGAGGCCCTTGCGGGCGCCGTGTGTCGAGGAGAAGTACTCGAGGACGTTGAGCCCTTCACGGAAGTTGGCGCGGATGGGTGTTTCGATGATCTCGCCCGAAGGCTTGGCCATGAGGCCGCGCATGCCGGCGAGCTGCTGGACCTGTGAGACGTTGCCGCGGGCGCCGGAGTCGGACATGAGGAAGACGGGGTTGAGGTAGCGCTCGCCCTTGACGGTGCCGGAGAGGGGAACCTCTTCGCCCGTTTGCGGGTTGCGGCGGTCGAGTTTGATGGCTTCGAGGAGCTTCTTGGTGATCTCTTCGCGGCAGTGGGCCCAGATGTCGAGCAGCTGACGGTATCGTTCGCGCTCGGTGATGATGCCGCGCTCGTAGTTCTTGCGGATGCGGTCGGCCTTTTTCTGCGACTCATCGATCAGGGTGTGCTTCGCGTCGGGGATGCGTAGGTCGGTGATGCCGAACGAGATGCCCGCGAGCGTCGACCACTTGAAGCCGGTTTCCTTGAGGCGGTCGAGCATGTCGATCGTGGCGCCGCGGCCGGAGTAGGCGTAAGAATCGTCGATGGCGCGGGCCGCGCCCTTCTTGCCGAGGGGGCAGTTGTAGAAGGGCATCCCGCTGCTGAGAATGTCGGCAAAGATGACGCGGCCGACCGTGGTGACGACGCGCTTGTTCGGCGGGAGCGGTTCGGCGGGGCCTTTCTGCGAGGTGACCTGCTCGAGGAATCCGTCGAGGCGCACAAGGATGGGCTGGTGGATGCCGATCTTGCCGTGCTCGAAGGCGAGCATGGCTTCGCGGCGGTCCTTGAAGTGGGGGATCTTCTTCGGGTCTTTTTCCGCTTCCTCATCGATGATCGTGAGGAAGTAGACGCCCAGGACAATGTCCTGGCTGGGCGAGATGATCGGGTTGCCGTTCGCGGGGGAGAAGATGTTGTGCGTGCTGAGCATCAGGACGTGGGCTTCGGCCTGTGCTTCGACGCTCAGCGGGAGGTGGACCGCCATCTGGTCGCCGTCGAAGTCGGCGTTGAAGCCGGTGCAGACCAGGGGGTGGATCTTGATCGCGTTGCCTTCGACCAGGATGGGTTCAAAGGCCTGGATACCCATTCGGTGAAGAGTGGGGGCGCGGTTCAGCAGGACCGGGTGCTGATAGATGACCTCTTCGAGGATGTCCCACACCTCGGCGTCGCGCCGTTCGAGCATGCGCTTGGCGGACTTGATGGTGTCCGCGAGGCCGTGTTCCTTGAGCTTGCGGATGATGAAGGGCTGGAAGAGTTCGAGGGCGATCTTCTTGGGCAGGCCGCACTGATGGAGCTTGAGTTCCGGGCCGACGACGATGACCGAGCGTGCGGAGTAATCGACGCGCTTGCCGAGGAGATTCTCGCGGAAGCGGCCCTGCTTGCCCTTGACCATGTCGGTCAGAGACTTGAGCGGCCGGTTGCTCGATCCGAGCACGGGGCGTCGGCAGCGGTTGTTGTCAAAGAGCGCATCGACGGCCTGCTGGAGCATGCGCTTCTCGTTGCGGATGATGACCTCGGGAGCGTTGAGGTCCATCAACTTCTTCAGGCGGTTGTTCCGGTTGATGATGCGCCGGTAGAGGTCGTTCAGGTCGCTCGTGGCAAAGTTGCCCGATTCCAGCAGCACCAGCGGACGCAGGTCCGGCGGGATGACCGGGATCACGTCCATGATGAGCCAGGACGGATCGTTCTCCGACTGACGGATCTGCTCGACGAGTTTCAATCGCTTGGCGAGGTCCTTGAGCTTCTGCTTGCTGCGGGTCTCGCGGATCTGGCTCCGCAGGTCGGCGGCGATGGCGGTGAGGTCGAGTTTCTCGATGAGTTCACGCGCGGCCTCGGCGCCCATCAGGGCCTTGAACGCATTGCCGTACTTCTGGAGGGCGGCGCGGTGCTCGTCCTCAGTGAGGATCTGCTTGAAGGTGAGCTCGGTGTCTCCGGCGTCGGTGACCACGTAGTCCTGGAAATAGATGATCTTTTCCAGGTCGCTGGTCTTCATGGCCAGGAGCGTGCCCAGGCGGCTGGGGAGCGCCTTGAAGAACCAGATGTGGACGATCGGCGCGGCGAGGTTGATGTGCCCCATGCGCTTGCGGCGGACGCGCGAGTGGGTGACCTTCACGCCGCAGCGGTCGCAGATGATCCCCTTGAACTTGGTTCCCTTGTACTTGCCGCAGGCGCACTCGTAGTCGCGCTCGGGGCCGAAGATGCGCTCGCAGAACAGGCCGTCCTTTTCCGGGCGATACGTGCGGTAGTTGATCGTCTCGGGCTTCTTCACCTCGCCGAACGACCATGAACGGATGTCGTTCGGGCTGGCGAGCGTGATCTTGACGGACGAGTAGTCGTTGACGCGGTCGTAGACGGATTCGGGCATTGTGGCGGATCCTTCGGGAGCCAAAGGAGGAGGAGGAACCTTGCACGGCTCGGATGATCGCGATCAGGTCCGCGTCATCCGGGCATCGACTTCACGCGCGAGGGAGGGCGCGGACGGTTTCAGTGCTTCTCAGCGGGAGCGTCGGCGGGCTTGTCCGTCGGAGGCGGAGGAGTCGTGTTGGCCGGCGCGACGCCGGGGATGGGCGACGGGGTCGCGGGCTTCATCAACTGGGAGGAGACGAGGACGCGCCACAGCCCGTCGAACTGATTGAGATCCAACGTGCGGTCTTCGCCCTTCTTCCGCTCCTTGGTCTTCTCGTCGATGTAGAAGAAGGAAAGCGTGTACTGCGCGCGAGCGCCCTGTTCGGCGACGAGCTTGGTTTCGACGTCCTTCCAGGGCTTGGTGAAGAACTCCTTGATGACGTCAAAGGTCGCCTTGTCGATATTGGGGTTGGCGCGGTCGGGATCGAAAGCCTCGGCCATCTTTTGCAGGTCGTCGTAGGCTTCCGAGCCGGGGTCGGCGAGTTCCACGACCTTGTGGAAGTCACCTTTCTTCATCGCGGCGATGAACAGCTTGACCGCCCCCTCGGAGGTCTCCTGGGTGGGCGCGGCTTCGGTCTTTGCCGGAGCCGCGGCCGGCTTGGCGGCGTCCTGACCGGCGAGCGCCGGGACGGAGGCAAACGTACCCGCGATGAGCATCAGAGCCTGAATAGTCTTCATGGTCGTTCCCTTTGATTCGACTGCGATATCCCCTCCGCATCGGAGCGGACTCGGATGGTGTTACAGGAGGCTTCCCGCCTCGGTGCCGGTCTTTTCGAGGGTGATGTTCATGCCCAAGCCCTTGATCTCGTTGCACAGCACGTCGAAAGCGACCGGCATGCCCGCTTCCAGCGTGTTCGTGCCCTTGACCATGGACTCATAGATCTTGGTGCGTCCTTCGACATCGTCGGACTTGACCGTGAGGAGTTCCTGGAGGATGTAGGCGGCGCCGTAGGCTTCAAGCCCCCAGACTTCCATTTCGCCGAAGCGCTGCCCGCCGGTGCGAGCCTTGCCGCCCAGGGGTTGCTGCGTGATGAGCGAGTAGGGGCCGGTGGCGCGCGCGTGGATCTTGTCGTCCACGAGGTGGTGGAGTTTGAGGATGTACATGTACCCGACGGTGGTGCGCTGCTTGAAGGGTTCGCCCGTGCGGCCGTCGAAGAGCTGGACCTTTCCGCCTCGGGGCATCTGGGCCATGAGTTCGCGGGGTCCGGCGTGCGAGCCTTCGGCCTCGTACTTGGCCGCCTTGCTGGCGATCAACTGGTTGGCCTCCGCAACCGCATCGTGGACCTGCTGCTCGGTGGCGCCGTCGAAGACGGGGGTGACCGCCTGGAAGCCGAGGATCTGCGCGGCCCAACCGAGGTGGACCTCGAGGATCTGCCCGACATTCATGCGGCTGGGCACGCCCAGCGGGTTAAGCAGGACTTCGACGGGGGTGCCGTCTTCGAGGAAGGGGAGTTCCTCTTCCGGGACGATGCGGGCGATGACTCCCTTGTTCCCGTGTCGCCCGGCCATCTTGTCGCCGACCGAGAGGGCGCGCTTCGTCGCGACATAGACCTTGACCATCTCGAGAACGCCGGAGGGCAGTTCATCGCCGCGCTTCATGTGCGCGAGCTTGCGTTCCTTTTCCTTGCGCATCGCCTGGATGCGGGGCCAGAACTGGCTGTGGATGGTCTCGCACGCGGCCTTGGCGTCCTTGTTGCCCTTGACCCACTTGAGGTCGAAGTTCTGGATCTGCTCCAGGATGACCTCGGGGATGTCGGAAGCGCCGACCTTCTGACGGGTCGAGGGGTCAACCATCTCGGCGCCCGCGGCGTCGTTGATCGCCTTCACCAGTTGGCGGAACACCGCGATCGTCGCGGCGTCCATCTCGGCGGAATAGGCGTCCATCTCCTTCTTCAGGAGCTTCTTCTGCTCGTCGTTCATGTGGACGCGGCGGGAGAAGCGCCGCGTGCCGATGACGATGCCCTCCTTGCCGGCGGGGACTTCGAGAGAATCGTTCTTCACGTCCTCGCCGGCCCGGCCGAAGATCGCATGCAGGAGCTTTTCTTCCGGCGTGAGTTCGCTCTTGCTCTTGGGCGAGACCTTGCCGACCAGGATGTCGCCGGGCTGGACACGCGCGCCGACGCGGATGATGCCGAACTCGTCGAGATTGCGGAGCATCTTCTCCGACACGTTCGGGATGTCGCGGGTGAACTCCTCCCGGCCGAGCTTGGTCTCGCGGATCTCCACGTCAAACGCGTCGATGTGGATGGACGTGAAGGTGTCATCGCGGACGAGGCGTTCCGAGATGACGATCGCGTCCTCGAAGTTGTAGCCGTCGAAGGTGTTGAAGGCGACGAGGACGTTCTTGCCGATCGCCAGTTCGCCATGAAGAGTGGAGGCGCCGTCGGCGATGACCTGTCCCTTGGCGACCTTCTGCCCCGGCTTCACGCGGGGCTTCTGGTTGAGACAGGTCCGCTCATTCAGCCCGACGAACTTCCTCAGGACATACTCGTCCGCGTTGTCGATGATGATCTTCTGCGCATCGACGTAGGTCACCGTGCCCGCGTTCTTGGCCTTGACGACCATGCCCGAGTTCCGGCCGACGTCCTTTTCCATGCCGGTCGCGATGAGCGGGGGATCGGTGACAAGGAGCGGGACCGCCTGCCGCTGCATGTTGGACCCCATGAGCGCGCGGTTGGCGTCGTCGTGTTCGAGGAAGGGGATCAGCGCGGCGGAGACGCCGACGATCTGCTTGGGGGAGATGTCGAGGAAGTTGACCTCGTTCGAATCGATCTCGGCGAGTTCGCCGTCCACCCGGGCGAGGATCGCCCCCTTGCGGAGCGACTTCTTGTCGGCATCGAGCGAGTCCGACGGGGCGAGGATGGTCTTCATCTCCTCATCGGCGCGGAGATAAACGGTCTTGCCCGTGACCTTGCCTTCCTTGACCTCGCGGTAGGGGGTGAGGAGGAATCCGTACTCATCGATCGCGGAGTAGATCCCGAGCGACGCGATGAGGCCGATGTTGGTGCCTTCCGGCGTTTCAATGGGGCAGATCCGCCCGTAGTGGGAAATGTGAACGTCGCGGACTTCAAAGCCCGCGCGCTTGCGGTTGAGGCCGCCCGGTCCGAGGGCGGACAGACGCCGTTCGTGGACGAGCGAGGAGAGCGGATTGGTCTGGTCGACGACCTGGGAGAGTTCGGACCGGCCGAAGAAGAAGTCGATCGCGCTCGAGATGCTCTTCGAGTTGACGAGGTCGGCGATCTTGGTCAGTTCGTCCGGTTCCTTGACGCTCATGCGTTCCTGCACGGTGCGCCGGAGCTTGAGGAAGCCCTTTCGCATCTCCTCGCAGGCGAGTTCATCGAGCGTGCGGAGACGGCGGTTGCCGAGATGGTCGATGTCGTCCACCTGGGCGATGGGCCGTCCGGTCTTGGGATCGGGTCGCTTCGAGCGCAGATCGAGGAGGTACTGGATGACGCGGAGGTAGTCCTCGGCGCGGATGAACATCTCGGTCTCGGGCACTTTCAGATCGAACTTGCGGTTGATGCGGAAGCGGCCGACCTTCCCGAGACGGTAGCGGTTCTCGTCCTGGAACTTCTCGACAAAGAGTTGCTTCGCCTTGTCAACCTGGGGCGGGTTGCCCGGGCGCAGGCGGGTGTAGATCTTGAGGAGCGAGGCTTCGAACTCGCTCTTGGCCTGCTCGTTGAAGTCTTCGAGTTTCTCCTCCGCGACGCTGTTCAGGATGAGCGGATCGGAGGGGTTCTGGATGACGCGGACGTGTTTGAGCGAGGACTTCTGCAGCTTCTCGATGTTCTCGCCGATCTGGCAGCCGACGTGGACGAGTTCTTCGCCGGATTCCATGTCGATGATCGACTCGGCCGCCCAGTGCTCAGGCTTAACCTTCTCGATGGAAACGTCGTCGATCTGATGGAACAGGCTGAGGATCGCGGCCGTGCTGGAGATGGATTCGTCGAGGCAGCGCAGGAAGGTGGTCGCGGCCATCTTCGTCGACTGGTCGATCCGCATCACCAGGACGTCTTTCTTCGTGACCTCGAGTTCGATCCACGAGCCTCGCTCCGGGATGATGCGCGCGGAGTGGAGCGGGCGGTCGGCTTCGGAGGAGATGATCGAGAAGTCGACGCCGGGGGAGCGGTGCAACTGGTTGACGATCACCCGCTCGGCCCCGTTGACGATGAACTCCCCGCCACCCATCATGATGGGGATCTCGCCGAGGTAGATCTCTTCCTCGGGGATTTCGGGGTGGTTCTGGCGCTTGAGGCCGAGGGCCACGCGGAAGGGGCGGCCGTAGGTCAGTCGGAGTTCGCGGCACTCATCCGGGGTATAGCGAGGCTCTTCGAGCGTGTAATACGAGTAGTCAAGGGACATGGTCCCGTCGTACGACTCGATCGGGAAGATCTCGCGGAGCAGGGCTTCGAGGCCGAAGCGCGGGTTGCGTTCGTGCGGCCCCTTGTCGAGTTGCAGGTAACGGTCGTACGCCTGCGACTGGACGATTGTGAGATCGGGAACGGCGATCGCGTCGCCCCGTTTGGAGAAATCGCGCACATTTCTCGCAGGCATCGTAGTCCCTCGCAGAGTCGATAAGAACACACCTCTTCTCGCTTTCGTCCGCGGGATAAGGTGTGACGACTCAGATAGTTATTTCAGGTTCAGGCACCGCACGCGTAAGGATCAAAGTCTATCCGGCCCGCGTCCCGCTTGCAAGAGGGGCGCAAGTTGTCAAGCACTCACCGACCAAATCTCGGTGACAAGCATCCGGTTGTACCGTCGCCCCGCGCATCGGAGGCGAAGAATAGGGGCGCCCCATGTGGGACGCCCCATTCTTGGTATCCAAACAAATACAGAACAAAGCCTCAGGCCAGTTCGATCGTGGCGCCTTCGGCTTCCAGCTTCTTCTTGATGGTGTCGGCCTCTTCCTTGGTCGCGCCCTGCTTGATGGGCTTGGGGGCGGCCTCGACGAGGTCCTTCGCTTCCTTGAGGCCGAGGCCGGTCAACTCGCGGACGACCTTG
>JAEUIV010000101.1 GCA_016795005.1 Phycisphaerae bacterium | reverse complement strand
GTCACGCTCGGGGTGGTGCTCACTCCCTGGCTGATCGTGGGGAGCGCCGGCGCCGCGGTATCGCTTCGCCAGACGCCGGCCGAGGCGACGGGCGGGGCGGCGACGGAGGCCGCTCGTCCGAACACGGCGACGATCCTGATTGTTCAGGGTCATGTTCAGATCCGTCCCAGCCCGGACGGGGAGTGGAGCAAGGCCGCGGCGGGGATGACGATCACGCAGGGGGGAGCGATCCGTACCGGTCTGAGATCGGCGGCGCAGGTGCGGGTCGGGTCCGGGCAGGTGATGACGATCGATCGCCTGACGACGGTCGAGTTCGATCAACTTGTGAATCAATCGAACACGGACCGGACGCGGCTGGGCATTGATTACGGTCGGGTGGTGTTCCAGGTGCAATCGACGGAGTTTGCGAACGATCTCCAGATCGAGACGGCCGACGCGACGCTCGCGGTCAAGGGGACCGAGGGGGGGATCGACCAGAACCACGAGACGGGGACGATGTCGTTCGGCACGGAGACGAATGACGGCACGTTCACCGTGAAGTATCCAGATGGTTCAGAAGCGGATGTGAGCGGCGATGACGAGACATCGTCGGACAACCCTGACCCCGCGGAGAACCAGAAGCAGAACACGGATGAGGACACGGGCGACGGGAGTTCCCGCGAGGGCGATGAAGAGAACATTGTCGATCGCTCGACGGGCGGTTCGGATACGACGCAGGACAAGTCCGGGAAGAACAGCGGTCCACCGAGTTCGTCCATTGTTTCGACGGATGAGAATGGCAACATCATCATCAACACGGGGGGGGCTGGTGGGAATTCGCCTCCGCCTCCGCCTCCGCCTCCGCCGCCGCCACCTCCACCGCCTCCGCCACCACCGCCTCCGCCTCCGCCACCACCTCCGCCGCCGCCTCCTCCGCCGCCTCCGCCGCCACCACCACCGCCACCGCCTCCACCGCCGCCACCTCCTCCTCCTCCCCCGCCGCAGGAGCAGCCGAACGATTTCCTGCTGACGGACCTTTCGACGGGCGAGTTGCGTCTGCACCCGCTCGGAGGGGGGAGCGAGTCTGTCGTGGCGTCGTTGCCTCTCGATCCGCCCGCTATTCCCGGGCGGCCGGAGCGTGGCGGCCCCGATTGGTACGGCGGCGGGTACGGAACGGCTTTCGATCAGGATGATGGCCTGGCGGCGCGGCTGAATCCCGATGGCTCGCGCACGGTGTATTACATCCGGGGCGGGTCGTATGACTACGATCATGTTGACGCCGCGAACGACCTGTACAAGATGACGATTTCTCCCTCCGGCGTGGCCGGTTCATGGGAGTTTGTGACGAAGTACGGGCCAAACTCGGAAGGGGATTTCAACGCGTACACCCGTGCGATTACGGGCCTTGCGTTCTTCGGCAACAGCGAAGCGACGGGGTTGTACGGCGTGACGCGCGGTATCGAGAGCAGCGGGCTTCGCGGTGACGGGTACGGGTTCGACGTGTCGCACCTTGTGAATCTGCGTCGGAATCCGAACTCGATCGATGAGATCATGAACTTCACGGTGCCCCTGGAGGGGGCGCTGGCATCGTCGCACCAGCGCGGTTCGTTGTTCCTTGCCGGCGAGATCCCGATGGGGTACCTGCGTCCGGCGGGCGATCGGAGCGGGATTTTCATCGGCGGGTCCGGCGCGACGCTGCTGGAGTTCGACCCGAGGACGAAGTACCTGGGGAATGCGTGGCGCCAGTTTGACCTCTCGGGGTCCGGCGGGGTGTTCCAGCCGAGCGGCTCGACGGAACTTGTCTCCCTGGACGCGAGCGAGGCGATGGGTCTCTTCAGCACACCCGTCGATGTGAAGGGCGCGGCGTGGGTCGGCGGGAAGTTGCACCTGACGATCTCGGCGGGAGGTCTTTCGGAAGGTCTTCGCGGCTCGCTGGGTTCCTACCTGGTGCGGTTCAATCCCAACCCGGGGAGCGGCGGCTCGTACGTCGAGCGGATCGAGCGGATCTCCGGTGTCCAGACGGCGCTTTCCGAGACGGTTGTCGGTTCGCCGGCGGCGTCGGTGACGCTGAAGACGCTCGATGGGCCGATCGACAACTTCACGATTGATCCGAGCTTCGCGCACCTGGCGTACAGCAGCGCGGCGATCGACTCCGGGTTCCTGGTGCCCCTGTACCAGAGACACTTCCTTGAGACATCCTACAACCCCTACGAGTGCTACTACGACTACGCCGAGGACGGGGTGTACGGCTCGATCTCCGGCGCGCTGTCGATGTTCACGGGCACGGTTGACGGGATCGGTCACGCGACGGAGTACCTGCGCGGGGCGATCAGGCCGACGGATTTCTTCCAGCCCGTGCATCCGTGCGCGGGGGTGGATGAGCACGTGGCGTATGGCGTCGGGGTGCTTGACCAGTTCTACCTGGCGAGCGACTGGGATTACTACGGCGACTTGCAGTTGAGGCCCCTGTCGTACTCGGCGTACGACGCGTTCAATGTCCTGGAGTTGCCCTATTCGGACGTCACGCGCGGCGGGTACAGCCTCGACGACGGTCTGGCGGGGGTTTTCGTCGAGTTTGATTCGTCCCGCGGGAAGGGCGGCTCGTCGTCGTTCGACACTCTTGCGTTCTATTCCTACGGCGGCTTCGACGGCGGGTATCCCGGCGAATACGAGGCGTACAACGAGTTGTATTTCTCGTATGTTCCCGTCGAGTACTACGGGGGCGGGTACGACCGGCCGGATCGCGGGTATTCGTTCCAGTTGATCGAGAAGTACACCCCCGGCAGCCAGGGCACGCCTCAATACGGCGGGGCCGCGCTGACCGGGTTGGCGTTCCTTCCCGTCTCGGTGAGCGGGAACGACGAGGAAATCGGTCTGTTCGGCATCACGAGCACCGGCTGGGACCGTTACAACTGGTACTCGTTCCAGGAGGGCGGCTCGCAGTTGGTGTCGGTCGAGACCGACTTTGACTTCGGCACGTCGAACAACCTCGTCTCGTTCGCGGACTTCGGCGCGCCGCTGGAGGGGGCGCTGGCGGCGTCGCGCGAGCGCGGCTCGCTGTTCATGGTGGCCAACCTGTACAACACGGATTACGTGGGTACTTCTCGGGGCGCCCCGCCCTTTGAGCGGGCGATCATCGAGTTCGACCCGCGTGTCAACTACATCAAGAACGCGTGGATGGGTGACGCGCTGGGCGACTCGTTCGGGACGGTGTACGACTTCCCGACGCGGGGCATCTCGATCTACGACCTCAACGACCACTACATCCCGCTGCGCGGGGCGGCGTTCGTGAACGGTCAGTTGATCCTCGCGGCGCGGCCTGAGTATTACGACAATCGAGGCTGCCGCGGGTGCGGGTTCGAGGTGGATGAGACGATTTTCTTCAACCCGAACGCGGCGGGGACGGACAAGGATCCGTTCATCACGCGGATCGAGCAGGGAACCGGCGTGAAGACGGCGCTCGCGGAGGTGACACCGGTGTTCCTCGACGTGCCCGAGGCGCCGATGCTGACGCCGGACACGCTGACGCCGAGCGAGTTGAACCTGTCGGGTGTCAACGAACTGTTCGCGTCGATCGCGTACAGCCAGCAGGCGCTGGACTCGGGCGTTGCGAGGAAGATCTTCGAGAAGCACTTCCTGGAGACGTCGATCGACCCGGTGAGCTGCAAGCAGTCGATGCTCTTCACGAACGACCTGCCGGCGACTCTGGCGGCGAACAAGGAGCGGCGGAACGGCTTCGGCCGGACGGCGTTCCAGTTGCGTGAACATCTTGACCAGAGCCACGGGTGCGCGACCCCCGCGAATCCGCCGGCGGGGTCAGGAGGGGCGTTCCGGGCGTCGCGTTGAGCGGATCGGGCAGTCCGTTGGAGATCACTCAGGCCCCCGGATGAGTTCCGGGGGCCTTTTTTCTGGAGGAATGGACAAGGGTTGGCATCCGTCGGGGAGATTGTGCGTAAGTCTTGGAACTGACTGGTTTTAATGCCATCGTTGCCGACATGAGGCTCGGTGGATGCGTCGCATGGTGTACGAGGGGCTGGGGTGCGGATCGACTCGACATTCACGATTGCCGGTGATCGAGTGAGGAGGAAGACCCCGATGAGGCACAAGCAGTTCGCATGGCGTTTGGCGTCGGTTGGATTTTCGCTGACGCCGCTGGCGTTGAC
>JAEUIV010000100.1 GCA_016795005.1 Phycisphaerae bacterium | reverse complement strand
TCGGCGTCAATGTCTTCCTGCACCGCTCCGGGGTGCTTCACTCGAAGATCCTGACGGTGGACGATTCGTTCGCGCTCGTCGGGTCGAGCAACCTCGACCAGCGCTCGTTCGGGCTGAACTATGAGCTGAACGTTCTCCTCTTCGGGCCGAAGGTGACCGAGCAACTCCGCGTCCACCAAGGTCGATACTTCTCAAACGCCGCCCGGATCACCGGCGAAGCGTGGCGGCGCCGACCGCTGGCCCGCCATGTCTTGGACAACGTCGCCAGCCTGTTCAGCCCGCTTCTCTAGCGTCGGCATTCATCGGCCGATCGAACCACGACTCGCCCACGCGGGAACAGACCACTCGTTCGCTCGGCCACACTTTCAGAAGGCGCAGGAGCGGCGTGTCCGACGCCTCCTCCCGATGGAAGAAGGTCGAGTGGTGAATGGGCATGAGCCGTCGAGCGCCCATGCGTTCGGCCATCAGCGCCGCTTGCTCGGGAGTCGCGTGGTGGTGCTCCCACGGGTCGGAGTTGCCGATCCCCAAGACCGCCAGATCAACCCCCGCGCCCGGACCGCGACCGAGCGCATCGAACGCGGTCGTCAGAGCGGTGTCTCCCCCGTACACGATCCGCCGCACGCCGTCCTCGATGAGGTACGAGTTGTACCCTCGACGCCGGTCAATCAGGTACCGGGCGCCCCAATGTCGCGGTTTGATCGCGGTCAGTCGAAGCCCGGCGACCACCTTTTCCCGGTCCCAGGTGAGTTCGACCACATCTCCGAATCCCTTGGGCAGGAGCCGATGGGTCCGCGAAGGGATGACCGCGATGGTCTCCCGGCGCGCGAGGCGCTTCAGCGTGGCGCGGTCCCAGTGGTCAAGGTGCGCATGGCTCAGAAGCACGATGTCGATGGGCGGCAGGTCCGCGATATCGCCCGGCAACGCGACGCCCCGCCGGCGCCCGATTGGCTTCCCGCCGACGCGGAGGCCGATGCGTTCCTCGAAGTGCGGGTCGGTCAGGAGCGTGACGCCGCCGGCGCGCAGGAGCGCGGTCGCGTGGCCAAGCCAACTTGCGGCCAAGCATGAACGCTTCCACTCGTCCGCGCTCGGCAGGGGCCCGAACGCGGGGAGCAGGGGGGGCGCCGCCCGCACGCCCAGAGACTCCGCCACAACGTGCGGCCACTGCTGAAGAATTGCGCGGCCGCCGCGCACGATCTTGTTCACTTCGACGCTCCTGTGTGCCGCGCGAGCATGACGGGAAAGTCTAGGCGCCGCACGTCGGCCCAGAACTCCCGATCCACCTGGCGCAGCGTGCCGGCTTCATCGGTCCACCTCACATGAATGAGCCGCAATTCATGCACGCCAAGCCCGAGCACTCATCGGCCGATTCGATGGCGAAATCATGCGCCCGAGCGGGAGCCTCTCAGGGTTCCCCTAGCCCGTGCAGGGCCTACGCGGACCTCACCGTCCGCTGCTCGATCCGCTTCTCCGGCTTCGTCACCACGATGGCGTCGATGTAGTTGCCCGGCGTATGCACCTGGTCGGGATCGATCACGCCCTTCTCGACGACCGCCTCCACCTCCGCGATGACGAAGGTCGCGGCGGTGGCCATCTCCGGGTTGAAGTTGCGCGCGGTCTTGCGGTATTGCAGGTTGCCGAATGAGTCGGCACGCCACGCCTTGACAAGCGCCAGGTCGGCCCACAGCCCCGTCTCCATGACGTACTCGCGCTCGCGCCCCTTGAACGCCATCTTCTGTACCGGCTTCTTCTCGGCGACGATCGTTCCCACGCCGGTCGCGGTGAAAAAACCTGGGATCCCCGCGCCGCCGGCACGGATGCGCTCGGCGAGGGTTCCCTGGGGATTGAACTCGACCTCCAGCTCCCCGGCCAGATACTGCCTTTCAAACTCCGCGTTCTCACCGACGTAACTGCTCACCATCTTCCTGATCTGCCTGGTCTTCAGGAGCAGCCCAAGACCCCAGTCATCAACCCCGGCGTTGTTCGAGATGCACGTCAACCCCTTCACCCCCGAATCGCGGAGCGCAAGGATCAGCCCTTCGGGGATGCCGCACAGGCCGAAACCCCCGACCATGACCGAGATATTGTCCTTGACGATCCCCTTCACGCGGGCGGCGGCGATGGCGTCGGCGGGAGTCTTGAAGAGTTTCTGGAGCATGCCATCAGGATAGCGGACGCTCGCCCGACGAAACAGCGCCGCCGCCCGCGTGTGTGCACGCAATGGAAAAAACGCGGCGCGCCCGGGTGCCGGGCGCGCCGCGCTCTGGGGGTCGGCCTGAAGGAACGAGTACGCACAGGAGGAAGGAGAGGGATGAGAGCCCGTTCCCGCTCGAAGCCGCCCCCGAATCATGCCCCGCGCACGGCGCGTATCCGCGCCGGGGCATTTCATCGGCTCCCCAGGGGATGGGAGCCGTTCACTTGAAAAGCGAGCGATCCCAGGGCGCATGACCATCATGCACCCACGCCCCGGGGTCGCCCACTCGAACACTGCAAACGATGGGCACGCGCCGGAACGCGGGCGTCATCGGCTTGACGCCATCGTCTCGACGCCCATGACCTGGAACGCCGACACGCCGTCGCGCGTCAGCACCCTTCCCAGCAGCGTGGCCTGCTTGCCCACCAGCCTGGAGGCGCTGTGATACGCGACCGCGGAGAGCGCATCGTCGGGGTCAAAGACCAGCAGAAACACCTGCGCCGCCGGGAACCCCGCGATCGGATTCTCGAGTCGCGCGCCGATCGGACCCTCACCCGAAAGCCGCACATCGCGCTTTCCCGACAGGTGCGCGTACATATCGACAATCGTGCACTCGATCGCCGTTTCGTCCGGGATCCCCGCTTGACCGACCCCGATCGGCTTCGATACCGGTGGAAGCGATTCCGACGGCGGTCGGTCCTGCGCCGACACCGCCGCAAGCCCCGCGAGCAGCGCCGCCAATGCACCCACGAGCAATGGAGTGGTACGCATCACAAAGCCTCCAATGCCTCGTGCCACGACCCGACGCGGGCCGAAAACTCACCGCGAGGCGAACGTGTAACCGAGAGCAAAGTACGGCCGCTCCACCTCAGCGGGTTCGATGAAACTTCGTGGTATCTTGGCATGCACCTTGCGTCCGGATCATGAGGGCAACGGAAGATGGGCGCGACGCCAGAAAGTCGATCGCGGCGAGAATTCATCAGCACGGCGGCGCTCGCGCTCTTCGCCGCGCATGCACCGTGGCTCCGCCGGACCGCTCGCGCCGATGAACCCATGATCGAACAGCCATCGCCATCCCCGATCCGCCTCGCCGGACTCCGCCTGCTGGCACGCGACGCGACCGCACAACGCGATTTCTACGAGAAGATTCTTGGCCTGCCTGTCACGGCGGACTCGGGCGAATCGGTCACCGTGCGCAGCAACGGCACCGCGATCACGTTTGTCGAGGTTCCCCTCGATCCCGGCGTGAACCGCCTCGATCCCTATTATCACTTCGCCTTCAACATCCCCGAGAACCAGGTGAATGAAGCGCTCGACTGGACTAGGGCGCGGGTTCCGATCATCAAGAACGCTGAAGGCAACGAGATCGTCTTCTTCGAGTCATGGAACGCGCACGCCTTCTATTTCTTCGACCCCGCCGGCAACATCGTCGAGTTCATCGCCCGACACACGCTCACGAATGCTTCGACCAGGCCCTTCGGCCCGGCGTCCATCCTCGAAGCCAGCGAGATCGGGCTGGTGGTTCAAGATGTCGCCGCCGCGACGAGGCAGATCGAACGCGATCTGGGAGCGACCCCGTACCGCCCGCCTTCTCCCGAGTTT
>JAEUIV010000089.1 GCA_016795005.1 Phycisphaerae bacterium | reverse complement strand
CAACCTCCCCTTCGGTTCACGCGCCATCGCCGCGGCCGTCGAAGCCGCCGTCGCCCAGGGAGCCACCGTCTCCACCAACCGATCGGCGGGCCTCCTCGCCGAACTTGTGGCCCAGGCGAATGCCGCGGACGCCGTCGCGCTGAAAGACATCGTCCACCTGCTCAACACCTGGGGCGCTTCGGACCCCGCCAACCCCGCCGACCTCAACTCCGACGGCCGAATCGATTCGAATGACCTCATGGAGATGCTCACCCGCTACCGCAACTGACCGCCGAACCACAATCCGCGAGTCCAAGACCCGAACTGTTCCCGGAATTCGCTTCCAAGTCCCTGTTTTCGTGCTATAGTTCATGCAAGCGCGCGCGACCGCACATCGCCGCGCCGGAGGAGTCAGAGATGTTCAGACCCGCACAAGGTCTCTTGTTGGCCATGGCGCTCGCCGCCCCGGCATCCGCTTCGTACATCATGACCCCCCTTTCCGCCGGCCTGCACCAGCGCGATGTCGCCTGGGGACAGTCGTTTGCCCTCGACATCGTGATCACGTCCGACGTGTCCGATACGCACACCTCCGCCGTCTTCCAGGTCCGATTCACGCAGCCCGGCCTGGTCCTTACCAACTATCAATGGGACGCGCCGTACCAGACAGGCTCCATCTTCGACGACAGCAAGCCCGCATTCGCCGACCTCCCGATGCCCATCACGCCGAGCACGCTTCAGGGCGGCGCGTACCCACCGGGACTCAACGATCTCGAACTCTCCAACGTCCTGATCGGCGCGAACTACGGCCAGGGAACGATCGTCAGGCTCAACTTCACGGTCCCCTCGAACTACGGCTACACCGGACCCATCTTCATCAGCCTGAACCCGGATCAGATCGCCAGCGGATTCAATGAAGTCCCGACCACCGCCGGACAGGTCTTCAGGCTCAATGTCGCCGAAATCCCGGCCCCAGGCGCGTCGTTCCTCTTCTTCTCGATCGCGGCAGCCTCCTTCGCACGCCGGCGTCGCTGACACCGCCGCGAACGCGAACCCATATCATGGATCGCATGGACGCCACGGGCTCCAGAACCGCGGTCGCCCCCTCTCAATCGCCGACAAGACGAATCCTTCGCCGTGCATCGGCGGTCCTGATCGTTCTTAGCGCGATACCTCTGGTCGCATGGGCCGCCGGAGCACTCTACTACGATCTGCCCGCGCCGCCGACCCTCCGTTCGACCGCGGCGATCCTCTGGCTGACCGTGGCGATTCTTGCCCCGATTCTCGCCCGCCCGAGGCGATGGGCCATCCTCGGCGCCGTCGCATTGTTTGTCGCGATCGTTGCGTGGTGGCTCTCCATCTCGCCCAGAAACGATCGCGACTGGCAACCCGATGTCGCCCAACTCGCCCGCGCCACGTTCGACGGCGACCGCGTCACCATCGAAAATGTCCGTAACTGCGACTACCGCACCGAGACCGACTACGACCCGCGCTGGGAGACGCGCACCTACCACCTCGCCGACCTCCGCGGCGTGGACGCCTTCATCACAACCTGGGGATCGCCCTGGATGGCCCATCCCATCCTCTCCTTCGACTTCGGAGAGGGGGGACACCTGTGCTTCTCGATCGAAACTCGAAAGGAACGCGGCGAGTCGTATTCGGCGATCGGAGGCCTCTACCGTCAGTACGAACTTATCTACATCGCCGCCGACGAGCGCGATGTCATCCGCCTCCGGACCAACTTCCGCAAGGGAGAGGAGGTGTACCGTTACCGCCTCCTCGTCACGCCGGACGTCGCCCGTTCGCGTCTTCTCGGCTACCTCCGCCGGATCAACGAACTCGCGCAGCGCCCGGAGTTCTACAACGCCCTCACGACCAACTGCACCACGAGCATCCGCATGCAGGCCGACCCGAACCAGCGCCAGCCCTTCGACTACCGCATGCTCCTCAACGGCACCATCGACGAACTCTTCTATGAACGAGGCCTCATCGACCGCTCGCGGCCGTTTCAAGTCACCAAGGCCGAGGCACACATCAACCAACGGGCCAATCGCGCCGGCGACGCACCCGATTTCTCGGAGCTGATCCGCGACCCGGAACCCGCGGACCACTGACCGACACGACTTCAGCCGGCCAACCCCTACAATCATGCCGTGACCATCACCGTCAACGGCCAACCCGAAAACATCCCCGACACAGCCACCGTCTCGGACCTTCTTGCGCATCTCCAACTTGACGGTTCACCCTGCGCCGTCGAGATCAATAAGACACTCATCCCCAAGCGGCGACATCAGGATCAGCCGCTCGCTCCGGGCGACATCGTCGAGATCGTCACCCTCGTCGGCGGTGGATAAGACGCCCATGACTTCGACCAAGCACTCATTCATTGCCCCCGCCGATTCCTTCCAACTCGCAGGCCGCACCCTGACCAGCCGTCTCATCGTCGGCACGGGCAAGTACCGCGATTTCGACACCATGCAGCGCGCCCTCGACGCCAGCGGCGCCCAGATCGTCACCGTCGCCGTCCGCCGCGAGCGGCTCTACAACGAGAAAAACCAGTCGCTTCTCGACTTCATCGACCTGAAGCGTTACACCATCCTCCCCAACACCGCCGGCTGCTTCACCGCCGAGGACGCCGTCCGCGTCGCACGTCTCGGCCGTGACCTGCTCGAACAACTCGACAACCCCGGCGCAGACTGGGTCAAGCTCGAAGTGCTCGGCGACCGGA
>JAEUIV010000077.1 GCA_016795005.1 Phycisphaerae bacterium | reverse complement strand
CCTGCCTCGGTCCGCACCATCGACCCGCCGGACCACGCCGCGGGCGCGCGGCCGGTGCTTGAGATCCGCTGGCGCGATGAAGTAAGCCGGGTCGAGATCGAAGAGGGAATCCGCGATGACCCGCGACTGCCGGGCCTTCTGCGGCACGACGACTGGCTCCGCATCCTCGTCATGGCGGAGGGGGCACGCTCACGCGAGGAACTTGATCGCGGGATCGCGGACGGAACCATCCACCCGCGATTGATCATCGCGATGCGCTTCCCCGCCAAGGACTTCGATCCCGGTTCCTGGGGCACGGTTCGCCGCAAGGAGTGGCGCTACCGATTCCTTGAACTCCTTCCCGAATCGCGCTCGCCCGAGAAGACGCACGAATGGTTCGAGGGCACCTACGGCGAACTCGACCGGCTGGGGGACCCGACCTATGTCAAGGAATCCGGCCGGCAGTCGGAAGCGTGGAAGTACGCCGCGATGCAGCACGTCACCCCCTCGCTCCTGTTCCGATCGCGCAACCGATCCATCGACGATGCGATGCTTGCGATGGGATGGACGTGGCCCGTCGCCGGACTTTCGGTGATGGGACTTGTCGTGGGTTCGATTCTTCTCGCGATTTCCGGCGCATCCCGCAGCGCATAATGCGCCGCGACCGGCTCACGGCACATCCGCGCTCGCGGCGCAGCGCCTATTGTTCCGCCAATTCTCGGAGTGCCGCGTACTCATGTCCCCCGTTGAACTCACCGATGCGCCCGCCGATCCGGTCGCGTCAGACTCAGCCGCAACTCGATCACCTGTTCCTCAGCGCACCCCGGCCCGCTCGGCCGTCGGCCCGTTCTGGACGCTTCAGGTCTCGCACACGGTGATCGACATCTTCCCGGTCTTCATCGCTTCGCTCGCGGTCACGCTGAACGACACCCTCAAACTGACTCCTGCGCAGTACGCCGCGATGTTCGCCATCGGCCCGATCGTCAGCGGCCTGCCGCAGGCTTTCTTCGCGTGGGCGACGGACAAGTACGACACGCGGTTCTGCGCGTGGTTCGGGCTGGCGCTCGGCTCGGCGTGCCTCTGCTCGATCGGGTTCGCCGAGACCTTCTGGCAACTCATCCTTCTTCAGATCGTCGGCATGACCGGGACGGGGATGTACCACCCCATCGGGGCCGCGCTCGCCGGACAACTCGCGCAGCGCGCGCTGCGCCACGGCCGATCGTGGGGCGTCAGCATCTTCTACTCCGCGGGGATGATCGGCGGGATCACCGGCCCGATCATCTGCACGCGCATGACCGCCGAGTGGGGCATGCGCAGCCTCGCCTGGCTCATCCTTCCTTCGGTCATGTTCGCGTGGATACTCATGCGGGTCACGTCCACCGCGCCGCATCGACAGGACGGGCATCACGCGATCCACCGTGCGCTGCCCGATGATGAACGTCGAGCGCGGTGGCGCGCGATCTGGATTCTCTTCACCGCGAACATCATGCGATTCGTCGTCAACACGGGGATCATGGTCCTCTTCGGCTACTGGGCGCGGGCCCGCTTCCCGGGCGACGGCAATGTCACCTCGGCGACCAACCTCACCGGCAATCTCGTCTCCGCGCTCAGCGTGGGGATGATGATCTTCGGGCTTCTCGGCGGACGGCTGATCCGCCCCGGGCGCGAGCGGGGGCCGATGATCTGGCTCTCGCTCATCGGAGCGGTTCCCGTCGGCCTCATCGCGTTCCTGGGGGATCGGTTCGGCCCGTGGGCCGGGTACGCCGCCGCCGCCGCCAGCGCCGTCGGATTCGCCGCGACGATCCCATGCACCATCTCGCTTGCGCAGCGGCTTCTCCCCGCTCGGACGGGGCTGGCCAGCGGATTGATGCTCGGCACCTCGTGGAGCGTCGCGTGCGTCGCGCCGTGGTACGCGAAGTTCCTCCTCGGCGGCGTCGGCCCCGATCAGGTCAACACCCTGCCCCCGTGGCGCATCGACGCGGCCTTCGCGGGCTTCGCGGTCCTCCTCCTCATCGCGGCGGCGCTCACGCTCCTGCTCCCGAAGCCCCTCCTCAGGCACGTCGCGCAGCAGGGATAAGCCCGGAATCGGCCCCGTTATCCTTGACGGCATGACTCACTCGGCACGACCGGAAGCGCAGCCCGAAATCGTCACGAACAAGGCGCAGCCCGCTCGCGCCGACGAGCCGCGACTCATCGACGTCATGCAAGGCGAGACACGCCGTGAAATCAAGGTTCACGACCACGGCCTCGTCGCGCTGCTCGACGTCATGCCCCGGCTGGTGCCGGAAGGACAGACCGCGGACCAGGCGATCGTCCAGGCGGCGCGCGTCTCCTACGGCGCCGGCACCAAGCAGATCAACGAGGACCGGGGACTCATCCGATACCTCCTCCGGCATCGTCACACCACCCCATTCGAGATGGTCGAGTTCAAGTTCCATATCGCGATGCCCATCTTCGTTGCGCGGCAGTGGATCAGGCACCGCACGGCCAATGTGAACGAATACTCGGGGCGCTACTCCGTCATGCCCGACCGCTTCTATCGCCCGACCCTGGAGATGGTCCGGAGGCAGAGCGCATCGAACCGCCAGGGGGGCGAAGAGCCGATCGACGCCGCGACCGCGGGGCAGTTCCTCGCGTACCTCGAGCGCGCGGAAGCCCTCTATAACGAATACACCGCGCTCAATGAAAAGGGGGTCGCCCGCGAACTCGCCCGCATCGGGCTGCCGATCAATCTCTACACCGAGTGGTATTGGAAGTGCGACCTGCACAACATCCTGCGATTCCTTTCGCTCCGCCTGGACGCCCACGCGCAGGCCGAGATACGCGACTACGCCGCCGCGATGTGGCGGCTCATGGAGCCGATCGTTCCCGTCACCATGGAAGCCTTCCGCGACTACGAGATGGACTCGATCCGTCTCTCGCGCCTGGAGATCGAAGCGCTCCGCGCGGGCCGGCCCGCCATCGACTCGCCCAACAAGCGCGAGCAGGCCGAGTGGGAAGCCAAGCGCCACGCGCTCGGACTCGATCAGGTTTCTCCGCCGCGCACGCCGTGAGCCGCCCAGGCCCGGCTCACTTCACGTCGATCGGGAACGGCTTTTTCTCGAGGTCGAAGTCCCACTTTTCCACGGCGATCGTTCGCTTCGGCGGCGCGGCGCCGGGAATCGGTCCGGGCGGACCTTGTGCCGGGGGCTGAGTTCCATCCTGATTCGGCCCCATCGCCCCGGGCGCGTTCGGATCAACGGGCACGTTCGAAGGGGCGGCTGCGGGACCGCCCGCGTTGATCGCCGCGTTCGTCGCGGCCTGGTGAGCCGCGATGATCGACATCGGGCCGGGAGCGGTGGGAGCGGGCGGCACCGCCGCGGGCGCCGGCGCCGGGATCGTTGAGAGCACCGCGTAGTACGCCCAGCCCCCGACGAGGACCGCGATGCAAACGCCGATCGTGTTGATCACCTTGGAGTTCATCCCGGGGTCTCCGCGAACTGGAGTGCGAACACATTGTAGCCTCGCCGGACGATCGCATCGCCTCCCCAGCGTTCACGGCGTCGTTTCACGAACGCGCGGGCGGTTCCGCTCCGCTTCGCGCCGGAGCGCTTCGATCTGCGCCGGTGTCATGCGCCGGCCGTCGGCGGAATAGACCACGATCTCCGCGGCGCCCTCGCCGCCCGTTTTCATCTCGGCGCCGGCGAGTTGATTCAGCGCCGCCGGAAGGTCCCTCGTCTGGCCCGCACCGGCCGATTGCAGCGCCGTGAGACTCAAACCGCCGAGGAGGGAGGCCGGGCGACGCCCCTTTTGCTGCGATTTCGTTTCGCCCAGCACTTCCATGAACTGCGCCGCCTGCCAGAGCGCCATCGACAAGCTGCCGCAGATCAGGACGGACTTGATGATCTTCCCGGTGCTCATCCGCATCTCATCGGCCGCGCGGATTGCGGGAAGAACCGCGGCGAGGTCGTCGTCGGCGATCGCCCGCCGACCTGTGCCGCCGTCGGCGACTACCGGACCTGATTCCTTGATTATAGCCCCGCTGCGAATCGGTCCCGTTGCATCACCGCCAGTTCGTCGCACCGTTCGTTCTCGGGATGCTCGTTGTGCCCCTTGATCCAATGGAACGAGAGATCGTGGGTCTGTTTCAGGCTGTCCAGCGCCTCCCACAACTCCCGGTTCTTCACCGGCTTCTTCGCCGCCGTTCGCCAGCCGCGCTTCTTCCAGTCCTCCATCCACTCCCTCAGCCCCTTCAGCACGTACTGGCTATCCGAGTAGACCTCCACGCGCGAGGGTCGATTGATGGCGCGCAGCCCTTCGATGACCGCGGTCAACTCCATGCGGTTGTTGGTGGTCTCGGCCTCGCCGCCGGACTTCTCGGTTTCCTTTCCCGATGCCGGATGCTTCAGGATGTACGCCCACCCGCCCGGCCCCGGGTTCCCGGAGCATGCGCCGTCGGTGTAGAGGAGAACATGGGGACGACCGTCATGCGACATCGGCCGGAGTGTACGAGAGCACGCAAACACTTCAATCTCGCCTGCGAAATCGTCCTCGTTAGGATGCACACGTGAAACCTCAGGCACCCGTTCATCGAGTTGAGGTCCATCCGAGCGACCGGGCGGGCGACCCGCTCGGCGCGTCCGTGTTCCGATCGGCACGATCGCTCGGGATCCCCTGCACGTCGGCCCGCACGTCGCGCGTCTACCTGTTCCAGGCGGCGTTCGATCCCGCCTCCCTCGAACGTGTGCGCAGCCGGCTCCTCACCGATCCGATCCTCGAGGAATCCACGCTCGGATCGCGTCCGGCTCGTCCGGGCGACCGCATCATCGAGGTCCATCCGCTGCCCGGGGTCATGGACCCCGCCGCGCAGACCGTCCGCGACGCCGTCCGCGAACTCACCGGCATCGAAGCCCGGGTCATCACGGGCATCCGCTACGACTTCGGCGGCCTCGACCGGTCGAACGCCGAGGTTCTCGCGCGTCGGCTGCTGGCCAACGGTGTGATTGAACAGGTTCACTTCGAGCCATGGACGCCGACGGAGTTTCCGATGGCGCATCCAGCCGATCAGACCCTGCGCCACGTCCCGATCATCCACCTCGGCGATGATGAACTGGCCTCGCTCTCACGCAAGGGCCATCTTTTCCTGAGTCTCCAGGAGATGAGAGCGATCCAGTCGCACTTCCGCGACCGCGGCCGCGAGCCGACCGACATCGAACTGGAAACACTCGCGCAGACCTGGTCCGAGCACTGCGTCCACAAGACGCTCAAGAGCACGGTGCGCTACCGCGAGGAGGGCGCGACACTTGGCGCCGCCATCAACTGGGCGGGCCGCCCCGGAGTCACCGCGCACCCGGACGGCTCCGTCACGATCAAAAACCTCCTGAAAAGCACCGTTGCCGCCGCCACGCACGAACTCATCGCCGGCGGCCTCGACTGGGCACTCAGCGTCTTTGTCGACAACGCCGGGGTGATCGCCCTTGACGAACACTGGGCGATCAACGTCAAGGTCGAAACCCACAACCGCCCCAGCGCCATCGAGCCATACGGCGGCGCCGCGACGGGAGTGGGGGGGTGCATTCGCGATGTCATCGGGACCGGCCTCGGCGCCAAGCCGATCGCCAACACCGATGTGTTCTGCGTTGCATCGCCCGCCCTCACCGAACTTCCGCCGGGCGTCCTCCATCCCCGACGCATCCTCTCTCGCGTCGTGGATGGCGTGCGCGATTACGGCAACCGCATGGGCATCCCGACCGTCAACGGAGCCGTCTACTTCGACGACCGTTACGTGGGCAATCCGCTCGTCTTCTGCGGCTGCGTCGGCCTCCTCCCACGAAACAAGATCAAAGGTCGGGTGAATCCGGGTGATCGCATCATCGCCCTCGGCGGCCGAACCGGCCGCGACGGCATCCACGGCGCCACCTTCTCCTCCGCCGAACTCACCCACACCCACGCCGACGAGTTCGCCCACGCCGTCCAGATCGGCAACGCCATCGAGGAAAAGCGAGTCCTCGACGCCATCCTGCGTGCCCGTGACGCCGAGACGGGCTGCCTCTATTCCGGCCTCACCGACTGCGGCGCCGGCGGCTTCTCCTCCGCCATCGGCGAGATGGGATCAAAGATCGGCGCCACCGTTCATCTCGACCGCGCGCCGCTCAAGTACGACGGCCTCCGCTACGACGAGATCTGGATCTCGGAGAGCCAGGAGCGCATGATCCTCGCCGTCCCCGCCGCGAACATTGAAGCGCTCCGCGCCATCTGCAAGGAAGAAGGCGTCGAGATGGCCGACCTGGGCGAGTTCGGCACACCAACACGCGAAATCATTCTCAACTTCAACAACAAGGAAGTCGGCCGCCTCTCCTGCGACTTCCTCCACGACGGCATCCCCATGCCCACCCGCGAAGCAATCTGGTGTTCGCCCTCTACCTCCTCTACTCCCTCTCGTGGCACGGGTTTGCAACCCGTGTCTTCTTCTTCTTCTTCTTCTTCTTCTCAGGACATCAGGCAAACCCTTCTCACGCTCCTCGCCCACCCGATCATCGCCAGCAAGCGCTGGATCGTCCGCCAGTACGACCACGAGGTGCAGGGCAACACCATCATCAAGCCCCTCGTCGGCCCGGGGGGCATCGGCCCCGGCGACGCCACCGTCATCCAGCCCATC
This sequence comes from Phycisphaerae bacterium, assembly GCA_016795005.1. Classification (GTDB taxonomy): domain Bacteria; phylum Planctomycetota; class Phycisphaerae; order Phycisphaerales; family UBA1924; genus JAEUIV01. The sequence goes on along the minus strand of JAEUIV010000077.1, from coordinate 9,554 downwards.
CACGGGTCGAAGCAGGGCATCGCTATCGCCTGCGGCCTCGCCACCCCCGTCGGTGATCCAGTCCTCAACGGCGACCCCTACCTCATGGCCATCGCCGCGGTTGATGAGTGTGTCCGCAACCTCGTCTGCGTCGGCGCCGATCCCGACCGCATCGCGATCCTCGACAACTTCTGCTGGCCCTCCTGCGACAAGCCCCAGAACATGGCCTCGCTCGTCCGCGCCGCCGTGGGCTGCTACGACGCGGCCAAGGCCTACCGCACCCCCTTCGTCAGCGGCAAGGATTCCCTCAACAACCAGTTCCGCTACACGGACCCCGATTCAGGCCGTCAGATCACCATCGAGATCCCTCCGACGCTCCTCATAAGCGGCGTCGGAATCGTGCCGGATGTGAGCAAGTGTGTGACGATGGACCTGAAGCGCGCCGGCGGCATGCTCTATCTCATCGGAGATCAACGCCGCAGTGAAAGCAGATCAGAATCTAGCCTCATCGAGCATCCTCGAACCGCTCGATTGATCGCCCGGCTCATCCAGGATCGCGTTGTGAGGAGCGCGCACGATTGCAGCGAAGGCGGCTGGCTCGTCGCGCTCGCGGAGATGCTCATCGCTTCATCCGCGGGAGTCAGCAACCTGGGCGCCTCCCTTCAGCACGGCGACCCGCTGCACGATCGTTCACGAAATTGGGCCGCGGAGATGTTCGCCGAACTTCCCGGCCGATACATCATCGAGGTTGATCGGACGCATGAGCGCCTGGTCGAAGATCATCCCGAGTTGCGGTGGACCCTGCTCGGTCTCGTGGACGATTCCGGTGGGTTGCGACTGCCCGACGATTCGGCGCCGGCATCCGCGAGGACCATCCCCGTCGCGGAGCTCCGCCGCGCCTTCCTCGGCACGCTCGACTGGTAGTTCAACACGCCGTCAACCGCTCATCCCACCACGTCCGGGAGTTCAGCCATCCCCTCCGTCAAGTCCCAAGGCCCCTTCTCCGTCACCAGCACGTCGGCCTCGTAGTGCACGCTGGCCGAGCCGTCCGCCGTGAACACCGGCCACTCGCGGTCCGATTGCTTGGTCCGGCCGGTGCCCACCCCGATCATCGGCTCCACCGCCACCAGCGTCCCCGGCTCCCACGCCCACGTGGCTTCGCTCCATGTCTCGGTGAACCCCGGAACAACGTTCGCCACGAACGGCGGCCCATGCAGTTTTCTGCCGATCCCGTGGCCTCCCAGCCCCCGCACGCAGTGAAACCCGCATTCGCGCTCCACGTGCCCCTGCACCGCCTGCGCAAACTTCAGATACACCTCTCCCGGCTGCATCGCCGCGATCCCACGCTTCAACGATTCTTTGCCGCACTCCATCAGCCGCCGATTCTCTTCGCTCACTTCCTTCACCGCATACGTCCATGCCGCATCGCCGATCCACCCGTTCAGCCACACGCCGATGTCGATCTTCAGGAGATCGCCGGGCCGGATCGCCCGTGTCACGTACCCCGCTGTCCCGTGGACGATGCAATCGTTCAAACTCAGGCACGCATGGCTGGGGAAGGGGGGCAGCCGACCGACCTTGTATCCCAGAAAACACGAGCGGCACTTCAGGTCACGGTAGATCCGCGCCACCTCGGCGTCGATATGCGCCAATGTGTGCCCGACCTTCACGAAGTTCACGAGGCGCTCATGCGTCTGAACCACGCACCGCGCCGCCGCATGCGCGGCATCGCTCTCGGCAGGATTCAACCTCGGTGGTCGGCTCATCGCCTCATCGTACACGGAGCCACGCGCACGACGAGTCGCCAACGTGCGACTCCCCCTTCCGTCGGTTCACTCCGCATCGGTCGTCGGCACAAACCCGATGCCGCGCGTTGGACACACCATCCCGAAGTTCGCGAGAACACTGGTGATGTCCTTGAAGTTCACCAGGCCGTCGTGGTTCGCGTCGCCCAGCGGGCCGGTCGTCCCCCACCCGGAGAGCACCGCGGTGATATCCGAGAAATCCACCACGCCGCTCCCGTCGGCATCCCCGGGGCACTCCGGCGGCGCTGGGTTCTCGCAGCGGAACGCGCTGATGTACAGGTCATCCACGCCGGCCTCGACGAACGTGCCGGCTCCACCGTCGTCCGCCACGAAGCGCAGCCGCATCTGGCTCGTCAGGGGCATGATGTTCGCGGGCAGGAACGAGAACTGGTTCCAACCCGTGTTTCCACCCGGCAGCGTCTCCACCACCGTCCAGCTCGTTCCGCCGTTGTTGGAAAGACTGACCGTGAACACGTCGCTCGGCGCGGTTCCAAAGAACCAGCGCCAATAGGAGATCGTCGGGGACTCGATCCCCGACAGGTCAAAGATCGGCGATGTCAGCGTGGTGGCGCCGTTGTCCACATCGTTGAACCCCGCGGTCTGCCCAACCGTGTGCTGACCCGTGATCCAGCACATGGTTCCCACCGGCGAGTGATCGTCTTCCGGCTGGTAGGTCGTCCCGATCGGATCCACCATCTCCCAGATGCCGGTCGTCGCGGTGTCGCCGACGGCGCCCACCGTCCAGCCCGTCGGCGTCTCGATCGGATCGTCCAGAACGACCACCACTTCGCCGAGAGTAAACGTCATCGGGTTCGCCGCGCCGTTGAACGGGCTGGTGACCGTCCCGGTCATGGCCCCCGCCGCCGAGACATAGAACTGGGGAGTCGTCCCGCAGAGGAACCCGGGCAGGTTCGCCGTGAACTGGTTGCCCCCGATGGGAACAAGGTTCGCCGCCGTATAGGTATCCATCGGATTGGAACGGTGGAAGAGCATCGCGCTCCCCGGCACCAGGGCGTCGTCGCCCGGATTCACCGTGACCGTGAACGAGGTCGGCGTGCCCGGCAGAACGAGCGACGGAACGCCCGAGACGCTAACCGAGAGCGGCGCCGGTCCGAGCGTCATGTCGCCGGTCATCACGAGCGCGTACCCCTGTGCGCCGACGTTGACCGCCGTTGCGCGGACGCGCACGAGGTACGTCCCCGGCGCCGGGGCGTTCAGCAGGACGGTCTCGACGTTGTTGCGGAAGTCGGCCGCGCCGCCCTGGGCCGACTGGCCCGAAACGAAGTTGTTCCCCCGGTACATCTCACCGCCGGGGCCGACCACTTCGAGGTCGAGGTTGTTGATGTATGCCGGGTTGGCGTTCACCGCCGCGGGAGGATCGGTCCACGCGATGGTCACCTCGAACGGCATCCCGCCGCCCACGACATTCACTCCCTGCTCGAATGTGGCCCCGGTGGTCAGGCCGTCGATGTTGCGGACATCGCGGGCATACAACTTCCGCGCATCACCAACGAAGAAGAGCGCGTTGTCGAGCAGCACCCGGCCCCAGCCCTCCTGGTTGCTCGGATATCCCGCGATGCCCGTCATGTCCACCGCGGAGTTCAGGACCGTCGCCTTGACCAGCGCCGCGCTGGGATTGAATCCATCCGACACGTTCGCCGCACCGCTCGGGTAATAGCCCCTGGCGTAGTATTCGCGCACGAGCGTGGCCGCCCCCGCCACCGCCGGGCAGGCCATCGAAGTCCCGGTCAATGACGTGGTTCCGCACGCCGTGTTCGCGGATGAGGAAACCGTGCTGCATCCTGGAGCGAACACCTCGGGCTTGCGGCGGCCGTCACTCGTCGGCCCCGTCCCGCCGGAGCAGAACACATCCTGGGAGCCTGCGCCGCCGGAGGCGCCGACCGCGAGGCAGTTCTTCGCGTTCTCCGGCGTCTTGAGCGTCGAGGTGTTGGTCACCGCGAACAGCACGAGGCTGTCCTCGTTCGCGTAGGTGTGCGCGTCGATTCCCCGGCATTGACCCGTGTACAGCGTCGTCCCGTCGTCGCCCCATGAGTTCGTGTGAATCCGCGCGCCCTGGCCGTAGTGCAGGTTCAACTTGGCGGTGATGTTGGCCTCGTCCTGCGGGCTTGGGATCGAGTTGTAGACGATCTTCGAGCCGTAGGCCACGCCGCGCGTGTTGTCGTCCAGTCCCGCGTCCCCGGCGATGGTCCCCGACACGTGCGTCCCGTGCGACGCGGCGCCCTGGGTCGTGTTGTACGCGAGCACCTTGCGGTGCGCCGGGCCGGGAGTGTTGTTCACCGAGTCGCGGAACGAGCAGTGGTTCATGTCCAGCGCGCCGTCGATCACGCCCACGATCTGCCCGACGCCGGTGATCCCGTTCGCGTACACCGGGGTGACGTTCAGCACGTTGCTCTGCACGATCCAGCGGTCCGCCGTGTTCGAACGAAGGGTGTTTTCGGGGGCATCCTCGACGAACTGAACCTCCGCCAGGTCCGCCAGCAGCACGGTATCGTTGAACTTCATCGTCGCGGACACCGTCGCGATTCCGTCCACCGACTCCGCTCCCACGACCCGCGATCCGGGGATCGCGCCGATCGCGTCCACGACCGATGGAAGGTCCGCTTCATCGAACAGGTGAACGACCACGCTCACCATCCCCAGCCGGAGTTCTTCCTGCCGCTCGGGGGTGACGTACGGCCGCTGCCCGATCTCGTTGTCGAGTTTCCACTCGCGCTCGTACACCCCTTGCCACCTGACAAAGTCGAGCGTTCGGAGCTTCGCTTCGTCCGCGCCGGAAAGGTCCACCACGTACGCATTCGGGGGGAGATACGTGCCGAGCCGCACCCCGGCATCTTCGAGGCGGGCGCTCCGCGCATCGTCCATCGGCCCGGACAACTGCACCACCGCCCGCGTCTTCTCCGCCCGCTTCGCGGACGCCGCAAGATCGGTGAGTGAAACCTCCGCGCGGCTCGTGTCCACCTGGCCGGTCCGAAGTCCGAGCACGCTGTGCTGCGCCTCGGCCCCGCGATCGGGCCGAACCTGCGCGAACACCGAGGAAGCCCCGGACGCCGCCAGCAGCACGCACGCCGCCAACAACCCAAGTGAACGTTGAAGAACACCCTTCCGAACGGTGGCGCTGCGCTGCATGCGAACAACCTCTTGTGCGATTCGAACGTGTCGGCCAGGCGGGACCGTCATACGGGCCGTCCCGACGCCAGGCCATCTCCTCAACTCCAGCAAGCCAAATCTACACTCATTTCCCGTCTATGCATGATTCAATACGCAAACGTCGCCCGAAAAGACGGCCAAGTTTCGGCCTGAACGCCATTCGGACCCCATTTCCTCCCTCGAGACACCCGAGACTCGTCATCGCGGCATCGACGACCGAAAACAAACCGACGCCGGTCGGCCAGCGTCGGTCATGAGTTCAAGTTCGTTTCCGCTGGGTTAGGACCGTGTTTGGCCCCAGTTGGCCAGCACATGAGTCATGTCGCCGAAGTCAACCACGCCATTCCCGTCGGCGTCCGCTTGCGCGTTGAACCCCTCGTCGCCCGCTCGGCTGCCGAAGTGTTCGCGGATCGCGTCAAGGTCCGACTGGCCGAAGGTCGCGCTCGTGCCGCGCGAAGCGGAACTCGCCGGATTGGCCGCCGCGGAGAGCGTCGCGGTCGGAGTCGAGTCCTTCGTCGCGGCCTGAACACCCTGCGAATCCTGCGCTCCGGGGGGCCGGCCTTGCGCGACCGCGGCCCGTGAAAGGATGACCACGTCATTTCCGCGCGGAGTGGGGACCGATGCCTCGGGCTGAGTCGTCACGGGCTGACGCCGTGGGCCGATCGTCGGGTTGGCATTCTGAAACATCATCCGGTTGCTGATGAGCGGGTTCGTCTTCATGGGTGCTCCTTGCGCTCCAAGCGGAGCGACTCCCGGACACCTCAAACCGCATGCCATCCGCCGGGCATCATCATTTCCGCCGACGACGCCACGGCAACGGCTCCGCGAAAGGCACCAACTCCTCCGGGAGCACGCGCAAACCCCGCCGTCGCGCCTTGCCGACCGCGTAGGCCAGCGATTGATGCATGCGGTATCGCACCGCTTCGGTGACTTCCACGCCGCGCGATTCCATCTCACGGACGGCCCATGCCCAGGCGTGATACTCCTCGAGGCATCGCGGTCGGTACACGTTGAATCCGATCGCGTGGTGCCCCACTTCGTGCAGAAACACCGCGGCGGACATCGGTCCCTTGGGCTTCGGCGCTTCGATCATCCGGCGGATGCTCCCGTCACGAAAACGAACCTCCCAGGCGATCCCGGACATCGACGTGCGCCACCGGCGGACCTTGATCCCGTGTTCTTCGAGCAGGTCGCGCGTGAGCGCGGCGTACAGGTCCGCTTTCGTCGGGCGCGCCGTCGGCACGGCCCGTCGCGGAGACGCCGCTTCAACCGGGCGTCGCTTCCACTTCGTCGGCAAGAGGTCCCACAGCGTCAGCAAGGCGAGACTCCCATCAACCTTTCTTCGGCGATCACGCGCCGACCGCGTGCGAACTCGCTCCAGGACATCACCCGGCCGCCGGCCGGTTGGACTTCGAGCAGTTTCAGCCGAGAACCGCCGCCGCAACGGACCGCGCCGAGGTCCGGGTCGGCGATCGAGCCGGGTCCGTCCTTGCACCCTTCTTCGGAATCCGCGCGGAGCGGTTCGGCGCGAACGAGGCGGAGCGGGGAATCTCGGAACGCGACGGTGACGCCTGGCCAGGGTGAAAGCCCGTTGACTCGCCGGGCGCAGGCGCCAGCCGAGTCGGTGAAGTTCACCCAGCCGTCCTGCTTCGAGAGCTTAGGGGCGAGGGTGACGAGGGCGGCGTCCTGGGCGACGGGTTGGAGGGTTCCCGTCCGGTGCTTCTCGATGACTTCGAGGACCAGCGCCGGGCCGTCGGCGGCGAGCAGGTCGTGCAGTTCTCCCGCGGTGGTGGCGGGGCCGATCGGCCTCCGGGACTGGGCCAGGATGAACCCCGCGTCCATTCGGTCGGCGAGGGTGATGACGCTGTTCCCGGTCTCCGTGTCGCCGGCGAGGATGGCGTGGTTGATCGGCGCCGCTCCGCGCCAGCGTGGGAGGAGCGAGGCGTGGAGGTTGATGGCGAAGTGTTCCACGAGGAACGTGGGGCCGAGTTTCTGGCCGAAGGCGATGACGACCGCGACGTCGGGTTCGAGGGCGCTGATCTCGTTGAGTTGTGCGCGATTGTTGATGGATTCAGGCTTGAGGATGGGCGCGCGCGGGAGGTGTTCGGAGGCCCACTGGCCGATCGGAGTGGGAGTCAATCGTTGTGCGCGCCCGGCCGGGCGGTCCGGCTGGGTGACAATTCCGACGACTTCATGCTCCTGCGCGAGGCGGGCGAGCGTCGGCAGGCCGAACTCGCCCGATCCGAGGAAGAGGAGTTTCAGCCGGGGGTTCACAGGGGTTTCTTCCGCTCGTAGCGTTCTTCGAGGTCGCGGATCGCGGCGCGGTTCTTCATGCGGTCGATCTGGAGCATGCGGTCGATGATGAGCGTTCCGTCGAGGTGGTCCATCTCGTGCTGCCAGCATCGCGCGAGAAGGCCCGAGGCGCGGAGCGTGGCGCGATGGCCTTCGAGGTCCGTGTAGGTGAGCGTGACCTGCGACGGTCGGCGGACCTCGCCCCGGATGTCGGGGAGGCTGAGGCACCCTTCGTCAAAGGGAACAAGGTCGCGCTGCGGCAGGGAGAAGACCGGGTTGATGTACACGGTGGGCGAGCGGGTGGCGCTGATCGGATCGGTCAGGAGCGAGCGATCGTCCGCCGGGTCGTCGGAGTCGGGAACATGGGCGACGAAGAGGCGCCACGCGAGGCCGACCTGGTTGGCGGCGAGGCCGATGCCCTCTTCCTCCTTCATGAGTTCGATCATGCGCAACGCCACGGCGCGGACCTCGTCGGTCACCTTGTCGATCGGCTTGGAGCGTACGCGGAGCGCGGGGTGGGGGTAGGTGACAAGGTAAAGCGTGGCGGGATCGACGGGCATGAGTCGGGAGAGGGTAGATCAGAGGGCGTCGAGGGGGCAATTGCCGGGGAAGGGCGCCGGGTTGAGAGGAGGTGCCCGATGTATGGTTCCGGGAAGGAGGACGACCGATGAAATCCGAGATCGAACGCTTTGCCGCGGGGGCCGAGTTGCTTCACCGGGTGATCGACGGGCTGACGGACGCCGAGTTGAACGCGCCGCCGCCCAAAGGCTCGCCCGGGACGTGGACGCTGAAGCAGATCGTGGTGCACACGATGGATTCCGACCTGATCGGGGCTCACCGGATGAAGCGGATCATCGCGGAGGAGAAGCCGCCGCTGCTGATCGGGTACGACGAAACGGCGTTTGCCGTCGGGCTGTTTTATGAGCAGATGGACGCCCGGCTCGCGGCGGACCTGTACCGTGCGAACCGCCTGATGCTCGTCGAGATCCTGCGGCGGTTGCCCGAGGAAGCGTTCAGCCGGTGGGGAGTGCACAACGAGAGCGGGCGGGTGGTGCTGGGGGGACTGGTGACGGGGTACGCGGATCATGCTGAGCATCACGTCCGCTTCGCGCGAGAGAAGCGCCGCCTGATGGGGAGGCCGATGGAGTAGGGGTCCATGGTCAAGGAGCGCAGCGGGGGCTACGAGGATGGGTGTGCCGCCGGCTCCACGTCTCGGGAGGTTCGCACGGCGGTTTTCTCGGCCTCGAGGCGGTTCACGAAGGCCGAGTTTGGCATTGTTCACGGAATTCCGGGATTCGACTTGCCGTTTTGTTGATTGGGGCTAACTTTTCCCTATTGATCCCGCCATTCCGGGGGGATCCTGAGGAGGTTCAAAATGTTTCATCGTGCGATGGGGTTGTCGGCGGCGTCGGTTGTGCTCACTCTCGGCGGGACGGCGACGGCGGCGGTTGAGTTCCCGCAAGGGATCGTCCGGGTGTTTGACGAAGCGGGACTCGGGGCGGTGGACACGACGGTGCGCGGCTTCTCCGGCAAGCGGACGCGGTACCTGACGATGGATGTCGGCGCACTGTTTGGAGAGGCGGCGGGTCGCGGCGCGCCGGCGGAGGATCGGGTCGTGCTCAACCTGTTCGGGGACCGGCAGATGGAGGCGGTGCGCGAGCCGAAGGACCTGGCGCTCGGGAACACGCCGATGTGGTTCGGCCGACTGTCGGACGATCCCGAGGGGTACGCGCTCTTCGTGAAGCATGACGACGCGGTGGTGGGCAAGATTTTCTCGACGGTGCATGGTTCGTACGAAGTGATCCTGCCCGGCCCGGGGTTCGCGGAGATCAGCGAGATCGACCAGATGCGTGAGCGTCCTTGCGCGGTGGATCATCGGCACATGGACCGGAACGTGCCTGGGTACGCGATGCCGGAGGGGGAAGAGGCGGTCGAACGCGGCGCCGAGGCCGGGACGTATGTGTTCGCGGATGTTCTGACGGCGTACACGTCGATCACGGCGTCGCAGATCGGCGGGACGGCGGCGATGCTCGCGTGGATCGACGCGGAGATCGCGGAAACGAACCTGGTGTACGAGAACAGCCAGATGATCCTGCGGATCCGAAACGCGGGGACGATCGAGGAGAGTTACACCTCGGACGCGCTGGACATGGGCGTCGATCTGAACCGGATCACGAACATCGACGGCATCATGGACGACCTGCACCCGTTGCGGAACGCGGTGGGGGCGGACCTTGTTCACCTGATCGTGCCCAGCCAGTCGGCCAATGCGTGCGGGATCGCGTGGCTGATGACCGGGGTCGGCCCCGG
>JAEUIV010000071.1 GCA_016795005.1 Phycisphaerae bacterium | reverse complement strand
TTGACCAGATCCTGGGCGATCTCGAGGAAGATGACGTCCGGGTCGAAGCGGCGGCGAACACCGAGACCGACCTTGAGAAGGAAGCGGGTGAATCGCCCGTCATCCGGTATGTGAACTACATCATCCAGACGGCGAGCAAGGAGGGGGCGTCGGACATTCACATCGAGTGCGGGGACAAGAGCCTGAAGGTTCGGTTCCGCATCGATGGTGAACTGTTCGAAATGATGCAGCCGCCGGCGAAGATGGCGGCGGCGATCGTGTCGCGTCTGAAGATCATGGGCAACCTCGACATCTCCGAGCGGCGGTTGCCTCAGGACGGCCGGATCCGGTGCACGGTGGCGAACCGCAAGCTCGACCTGCGCATGTCCACGCTGCCCGCGGCGTACGGCGAGAAGGTGGTGCTGCGTATTCTTGATACACGGAGCATCAACGTCACGCTCGACGACCTCGGCTTTGACGAGAACATCCTGGTGAACTGGAAGAACCAGATCGAGCAGCCGCACGGGATCGTGCTGGTCACGGGGCCGACCGGTTCGGGCAAGACGACGACGCTGTATGCCTCGTTGCAGGGGCTGGACAAGAAGAGCCAGAACATCAGCACCGTCGAAGACCCGATCGAGTATCACCTTGACGGCATCACCCAGACGCAGACACACGAGAAGATCGGGATGACCTTCGCGCGAGCGCTCAAGGCGCTGCTGCGTCAGGACCCGGACGTGATCCTGCTGGGCGAGATCCGCGACATGGAGACGGCGCACACGGCGGTCCAGGCGGCCCTGACGGGGCACCTTGTGCTCTCGACGCTGCACACCAACGACGCGCCGTCGTCGATCACGCGGCTGGTGAACATCGGGCTTGAGCCGTTCCTGCTGGGCGCGGCGGTCAACGCGTGTCTGGCGCAGCGGCTGGTGCGTCGGGTGTGCCAGCATTGCAAGGGGCCGGCGAAGTTGACGAGTGAACTTCGTGACTTTGTCCAATCGCAGGGGATCGCGCCGGACGCGCTGGTGGAGGGCGAAGGGTGCGGGAAGTGCCGCAACACGGGGTACCAGGGACGGCTGGGCATCTACGAGTTGCTGGTTGTGGACGACCAGATGCGGGACATCATCGCGCGGAACCCGAACGTGAGCGAGTTCCGGCGCATGTGCCGGGAGCGCGGCATGGTGACGCTGCGCGAGGACGGATTCCTGAAAGCCACCCGAGGCCAGACGACGGTGCAGGAAGTGCTGAGGACGACCGAGTCCGCGGTGTGACGGCTCGCGGTGCGCGCCGGCGCGGAGAGATCATTTCGGCTCGGCGGATTCCGGTGGCTTGGCGTCGGGTTCGGGCGGCGGATTGTCCTGATCCGAGAGGCCCTTCGGAGTCTGCTGGAGCATCTTGGCGATGGCCTCGAGTCCCGGCGGCGGCGGGCGACGCCCGGCGGCCGGATCCTTCGGCGCATTCTTCTCGGCGCGGGCGATCGCTTCAAGTTTCGCGGCGGCGGCAGCGGCATCCGGCTCCATTTCCGCGAGGCGGAGCAGCGTCTGGATTTCTTCGTCGCCCAACTTTGCTTCGCGGAGCGCGGCCTCGACTTCCTGCCGCGACTGGAGGGTGATCGACGTGCCGGCCGGCTTCGCTGCTCCGGGGGCTTTGCCGACGGATTCCGATGCGAGCGTCGAGGAGGCGTAGAGCGGGAGCACCGCGTTGATGCCGGCTCGCTGGAGGATCACGCGCTTTCCGACGGCGTCGATGGCGATCACCTTCCACTTGGCCTGTGGGTACTGCTTGTCCTCGAACTCGTCGCCCGCGCGGAAAGCGTCGCTCACGAGCGGATTCGGCCCGGCATGGACGCGGCTGATGAGCGCGATCGGGGCAGAGGAGGAGGGCGGAGTGTAGATGCCGCGGAGTGCCAGCCCCGTGAGAGCCGCCTTGACATCTTCCGGGAGCGCTTCGGCCTTTGTGACCTGAACGGTCTGGCCGGCAATGGTGGCGGTCTGCGTGCCGGCGGCGGGCGGCTTTCGTGCTTCCGCGGTTTCGGCAGATTGCGGGTTCTTTGGTTCGTCGCGTCGGCGCGGGGACCAGGCTTCGCGCTCGGCGTCGAAGAGGTTCACGTCGCCGATGCGTGCGAGCAGTTCACGCCGGGAGTTGGGGGCTTCGCTCGCGAGTTCGAGGGAGGGGATCGTCGGCGGGCGTTCACTCTCGCTGCGGTCGGTTCCGTCGAGGGGCCGCCACAGGGTGATGAGCATCCACGTGAGCGCGATCGCGATGAGGACCAGTCCGCCTCGCGTGGTCCACTGCCAGGCGTCGGCGGGTTGGTTGCCCGGTGCGGCGAGGGCGGCACGATCGAGCCTTGTCCAGCCGGAGTTTGGATCGAGTCGGATCACGAGGTGCTGCCCTCATCGCCGATGAGGGCGGCGGCGGTAAGCGTCATGGTGACGGTGACCTGTTCGGGCGATTGGATTCGGCCCGGGCCGTCGATCTTGAGTTGCTCGATGCGTGCCCGCGCGTCGGGAAGGTTCTCGAGTCGGTCGATGATGGTGTAGGCGGCCTTCGGGGTTGGCGCATCGAAGACGACGCTGAGGCGGAGGGTCTGCACGGGTCCGCGTGCGGCGATTCCTTCGCGGAGATAGGTGATGCGCTCGGGCGAGACGAGCGGGATGTCGTGGATGGCGGACTTCACGATCTCGCGGAAGCGTGTCTCGGCGAGTTCGGGTGTCGCCCCCCGCACAAGGCCGGCGCTGACTTTCTTCCATTCGGTCTCGGCTTGCTCGGCGGCGGCGCTCCACGCGGCCGCGCGACTGAGCAGCGCGGCGTCGGCGCTCGACTCGGCGGAGGCGGCGGCGTAGCGCGACGCGGCGGACTCGGCGAGCGAATCCGGGTCAGCGGCCGCCGAACCGGGGAGCATCCCCGCGCGATCGGCGATGACGAGGGCGCCCAGGACCAGCGTGGCGGCGATCAGGATGGGGATGCGGGGGCTGCGCTGGTTCATCCGCCGGCACCGCCTTTCGAAGTCGGCGTGCGGCGCTCGGCGCGGATGTTGAACATCTCCAACCCGCGCTCCTCAACGGTGATCGGCGTGTCGAGGTCGCGTGCGCCCTGGAACTCCGCGGCATCCTCGATGGCGCGGAGCACGTCGCCGGCGCGTCGGGCTTCACCCTTGACGGTGATGGTGCGCGGGTCAACTTCGATTCGATAGAGGAACGCTTCGGCGGGAACCGAGGCCTGCACCGCGTCCACGGCGATGAGCGCGCCGGAGCCGCCCCCGGAGAAGACCTGCCTGACCGATTCCAAACGGGCGATGAGGTCGGTGGCGCGCTGCCTGGCGGCGCGGACCTGGGCGAGCGGTGATTCCCGCTCGGCGCGCTGCGCCTGGAGATGAAGCATGGCGCGTTCGTATCGCCATTCCTCGACGCGGCCGACGGCCCAGAGAAGCGCGCATCCCGCCAGGATGGCGGCGGCGGCGGGAAGCCAGCGACGGGTGGTGCGCGCGTGGCGGCCGACGAGGGGGGCGTAGCCGTCCGGCGCGACGACGGAGGCGAGCGCCGCGGCGGCGGCGAGATCGGCGCCGGTCATCGTGCGTGCATCGATGGCGGGCGCGCTCGCGGAAGGGAGGGCGATGCGCTCCCGCGCGGCGTCGGAAGGCGAGGCATTCAGTTCGCTGATTTCTCCCCACACCAGGCGATGGGCCGACCACTGTGATCCGTTCCATTCGAGGAGTTCGACGCGCTCGGCTTTCTGGTTTCCCGAGCCGAGGATGGCCATGTGCGAAGAGATGACGGCGTCGGCGGGGCGGGCGGCGGCCCGAGCGAAAGCGTCGAGCCAGGGCTGGATCGTGCGACGGTCGGCGGCGACGAGGTAGCCGGCGCTCTCGCTCGATGGCAGGCGGCGACCCACGAAGCCGACGGCGGCTTCGCTTGCCGGGAAGGGGAAGAGCGATTCGATGCTCTTGAGGACTTCTTCTCGTGCCGAACCCCAACGTGAAGCCGGGAGCGCGGTGGGGCGGAGCGCGACCATGGACGAGGGGAGGACGAGAACAATCGTCGCGGCGTCGGGGATCGAGCCGAGCAGTCGCCGACTTTCCTCTTGTGCGAGCGAGCAGAAATCCCGGAGGATCGGGCCGGCCTTCGCGCGGACGCCGAGCGGCGAGCCGGCGACGGTCGCGGTGTGCAGATCGTTTCCGACGATCGCTCCAGCGAAGATGGTCCAGGGAAGTGTTCGCATTTCGTTGATGTGGCTGAAGGGATTCTACCGGCGTTCATCGTGCCCGGTGTCAGAGGAGCGGGCGGAGTCCGACGCCGCGTATGCCCTTGTCGCCGAGCACCGCGAGTCCTTCAAAGACGGTTCGGGTGTCTCCCGCGACTTCCACTCGGAGGCGGAGCACGCCGGTGAGGTCGAACTTCAGGAAATCCTTGGCCTCGCGGGCGTAGATGGGAAGGATGCGGTCGAGGTCCTTCGGTTCGAGCATGGCGCTCTGTCTCGCCTCGATCAACGTGCGGACGGCTCCGTCGTCCATGCCGGGCAGGCTGCGGAGGACCGCTCGCGGCGCGGTCTGGGCGTGGACCTTGGCGTCACCGGCGACGGTGAGGTCGCCCCGGACGAGGTCGAAGATTTCGCTTGTCATCGCGGGAAGGAACCTCAGTTCGTCGATCGCCTGCATGGCGCCGTTTCGGCAGACGATGCCGCGCTCGCGGTAGGCGGCCTGTTCCGCGCCGCCCGGATTGGCGAAATCGTCTTCGTCGCGCCAATCGACGATCTGGGAAGCGAGTGCGGAGGCGACTTCGGATTCGATCGACTTGGCGGTGAAGTAGCGGACGAGTTGATCGCGGTCGGCGGCGTTGACGTTGAGGAGCGCGGCGGAATCGATGACCGTGACGCGGTACTCCGGCCCTGTCTCGGTCAGCCTCAGGGAGACGGGTTCGCCTGGCAGATTCTTGATCGTGAGGCGTGACCGCGCGCGGTCGATGCGTCCGGTGATCCCGCCGCCGTCGGTGAGCCGGCCGTCGCCGAGTGAGTCCCGGGCCTCCTTTTCGAGTTCCTTGGCCTGTTCTCCGAGCATCTGTTTCAGCATCTCGGGGAGTTCGATCCGGGGGCGTTCGTCCTCGCCTCCGCCGGGGGCCTGTCCGGCTCCGCCCCGTGCGGGGGGTGTCGAGGTCGAGGAGGTCTGTGCGGCGAAGCGTTCGACGGTGGTTCCAAGCCCCGTGAGGACGATGACGGCGGCGCTCCGGGCGTTGCGTTCCTGCTCGGCACGGTCGCTCAGGACGCGAGACTCGATCGTGGCGGCCCGGGCGATCATGGCGGCCTGAAGGGTGAGCGCAAAGACGGACGCCGCCGCGAGGAGGACCAGTATCAGCGCGAATCCCCGATGATGAGGATGCATGAGAACTCCTGTTGTTCGAGTGTGCCTGTGAGGCGGATTGCTCGGGTTCGGCCGCGGAATGCGGCGTCGAGTTCGCGCCATGCGGGTTGCTTGTCCTGGTCGGAGGGTCGGCCCGGGTGAGGGCGGACCGCGGCCTTGGGTTCCGGGTTCGGGTCCGCTTCGTCCTGGGCGGCGTCGGCGTTTTCGAGCGCGTCGCTCAGTCCGAAACGCTGCCATGAAAGTTCCGTGCAGGCGGCGAGCAGGACGACACGCTTTTCTCGCGGCGCGCCGACGGGACGGTCGGCGGCGGCGGGGCCGGTCCTTGATTGGTCGAGCGGCGCGGCGAGGTCCACGATCGGGAGTTCCTCGTAGGTCAATCGCCAGGCGGTCGGCATTCCTGGGCGCGTGGTGTAGTCGCGTTCGACGATGTAGCGGGCGCGGACGAGGGGCC
>JAEUIV010000065.1 GCA_016795005.1 Phycisphaerae bacterium | reverse complement strand
ATGAAGATGCGCGAGCACAACTGCTCCGCCGAGTGCAGGACGTGCGTGCTGAAGATGATCGTCTTCCCCGCGCGGTGCATCTCCTCGATCAGGTGGCGCATCAGCCGCGCGTTGACCGGATCCAGCCCGCTGAACGGCTCGTCGAGGATGACGAGTTCCGGGTCGTTGATGACCGCGGCAAGAAACTGCACCTTCTGCTGCATGCCCTTCGAGAGTTCCTCGCAGCGTTTCTTCTGCACTCCGGGCAGCGCGACGCGCTCCAGCCAGTCATCGATCTTCCGCTGAAGCCCCGCGCCGGAAACGCCCTTCAGCCGCGCGATGTAGGTGAGAAACTCCGCGACCCTCGCCTTGCGGTAGACCCCGCGCTCCTCGGGGAGGTAGCCGATGCGGTCCTTGCTCTCCACCGCCGAGGCCTTGCCCAGCACGCGGATGTTCCCCTCGTCGGGGAAGAAGATCGACATGATCATGCGGATCGTGGTGGTCTTTCCCGCGCCGTTGGGGCCGAGGAACCCGCAGAGCGACCCCGCGGGCACCGCCAGGTCCAGCCGGTCCACCGCCGTCTTGTCGCGGAAACGCTTCGTGACACCTTCGATGATGATTGCGTCCTGCATGGATGTGTTTCGCCGGCGATCGCGTGCGTTCCGGGGAGACCCCCGATCAGGAAACCGAGCCGATAGAGTAGCCGACCGGACCATTCCCGGAGTGCATCGCTCTCGCGCCGCGCTGCTACCTTCGTCGGCATGTCCGAACTCGCACGCGAGCCGCGTTCTTCCTATCCCTACAAGATCGCCGTCCTCTGCGACCTGCGCGATGATCGGGGACGCCTGCTCCTCATCCGGCGCGCCAAAGACCCGAACAAGGGCCTCTATTCACCCATCGGCGGAAAACTCGATACCGCCTCCGGCGAGTCCCCGGCCATGTGTGCGCAGCGTGAAATACACGAAGAGGCGGGCATCGACGTCCCCATCGACCGGCTTCACCTCGGCGGCATCATCAGCGAACACGGCTATCAGGGACAGACCAACTGGCTCATGTTCTGGTACCGCGTGCTCGGCCCGGTCACGGTCACGCCGCACACCATCGGCGAGGGGGACCTCGAATGGCACGCGCCCGAGGCGTTCGATCGCCTGCCGCTCCCCGATTCCGACCGGCGCATCATCTGGCCCCTCGTGCATCGGCACGACGCAGCGGCGCCCGCGCGCCCCGGCTTCTTCGCCGTTCACGTCGAGTGCGAGGGTCAGGACATGACCTGGCGCGTGGAGCAATCGACGCCGCCCAGCCCGCGCTGAACGATCACGCCAGGCTCCGCAGCCGTTCGACCGCCGCCGCCAGCGTCTCATCCTTCTTGCAGAAAGCGAAGCGCAGGTACTTCGACCCCTCCGCCTTGTCCTCATAGAACACCGAAGGCGGGATCGCCGCGACGCCGATCCGTTCGATCAGGTGCTTCGACATCTCGACATCCGTCGTCAGCCCCAGCCGCGCGCTGACCGGACGATGATCCGCGTAGATGAAGTACGACCCCTCGGGATCGCGGAACGTGAAGCCGATCCGTCGCAGCGAATCAGCCAGAAAATCACGCTTGGAACGGTACGATGTCACCAGTTCGTCAAAGTAGGCGGGGGGCGAGTCGAGCGCCGCCGCCGCCGCGTGCTGCATCGGCGTGCTCACGGCGAAGGTCAGGAACTGGTGCGCCGCGCGCACCGCGCTGGACAACTCCGCCGGGCCGACGGCCCACCCGATCTTCCATCCCGTCAGGCTGAACGTCTTCCCAAGGCTCGAGAGAGTCAGCGTCCGCTCCGCCATCCCGGGCAGCGACGCCAGCCGGACATGCGACGAGGGGCCGCCGTACACCAGCCTCTCGTACACCTCGTCAACGATCGCGACCAAACCATGCCGGAGGCACAGGTCGGCGATGGATTGCAGTTCGCCGCGAGTGAAGACACGCCCGGTCGGATTGTGCGGCGTATTGACGAGCACCGCCCGCGTCCGAGGCGAGACCGCACGCGAGAGTTCCGCCGGGTCAAACTCAAAGCCCGGTCCCCGAAGCGTCACGAATCGCGGCACACCGCCCGCCAGCGCCACGCTCGCCCGGTACGAGTCGTAGTACGGCTCAAAGAGGATCACCTCATCACCCGGGTTCAGCAGGCCGAGCAGCGCCGCCGCGATCGCCTCCGTACACCCCGCCGTCACCGTGATGTCGGTCTCCGGGTTGAATGACAACCCGGCTTCGCGGCTGAAATAGTCCGCCACCGACCGGCACAGTTCGAGCGTCCCCGCCATCCGCGCGTACTGAGAATGACCGGCGCGGACGGCCTCGATCGCGGCCTGCTTCACATGCTCCGGGCCATCGAAATCCGGGAATCCCTGCGCCAGGTTGATCGCCCGGTGCTCAGCCGCCAGCCGGGAAATCTCTGTGAAAATGGTTGTGCCAAAGGGTCGGAGGCGATCGCAGACAGTCATGGGGGCATTATGGCATGTGACGGATAGGGTTGTGTTAGGCAACGAAATCGCAGGAATGCGTCGATTTCCCTTGCAATGGGGGGGTGACGTGAGACATAATGTCAGTTGAGAGCGAGGATTGAGTTTGACCTCGATAGGGAGAGACTGTTTTTTTGAACGGCGTGCCTGCGGGCCGTCGTGGTTTACAGGAGGATCGAGATGAACACGTTCAAAGTTGCTGTTTCCACGGCTGTCCTCGCTTGCGTCGCCGGAACGGTGAACGCAGGGATTGCGCTTCCGCAAGGCTGGGACATGCTCGTCCAGGTCGGCAACGGTGCTCCGTGGAGCGCCGTCGCGAACCCGGAGACGTGGGTGGTCACAACCTCAACCGGGCCGGACGGCCATCTCCGTTACCGCGTGCAGGGTGCCGCGATCGGCGATGGATTCTCCGTCTCGTTCAACACCGTCCTTGATCCTGATCCGTTCATCTCGTCATCGTTCACGATCCAGAACATGACTGGGATGACCCAGAACTTCACGGTCACGACGACGTTGCCAACGTTCCCCGTTCTCTTCGCTCCCACGACGATGACCGGATCGGTGTCCGGCACCGTGGGCGACGGCGACGGCGCGCTCGCGCCGACCGGATTCGGCGGCACGGTCACGACCCAGGCCAACGGACGCCCCTATTACGAGGCGCTCGTGGACGGACTGGACACTCGCTCGCTCTACACCGCGCCGCAGGTTCACAACGCTCCGCTCGGCCTGACGAGCACGATCCCGACCCAGAACTTCATCAACGAAGTCGGGCCGGCGGTCATCTCGAGCATCGGCATCCGCAACGCGTTCACCCTGACTTCGGGCGATAACGCCGCGTTTACAAGCACGTTCCTGATCGTCCCGACCCCCTCGGGGCTGGCGGTTGCCGGACTGATCGGCCTCGCCGGTCTCCGCCGTCGTCGTTGAAATTCTCCCCAAATCACCCAAGTTCACACAATCACCGGCCCGAACTGGGCCGGTTTTATTTTTGTTTGGGTCACAATCTTTCCAGATTCGCTCAGATGTTGCAGATTATTTCTTGCACGTCACCGATTTCGGGGCATACTTGGTCTTGAGGGATGACCGTCGGGCAGAAGCCCCCGGTCTGATTGGGAAGAAAACATCAGGATCGCGGTTCTGGGAAGGCCGCGGATACCTGCGGAGGGTTTGGGATGAAGCACGTCAAGGCCATTGTTGCTGTTTGTGGATTGTGCGCGACGGCGTCGCTCGCGAGCGCCAGCGTCACGCTCCCCGCCGGCTGGGACCTCACCATGGCGTTCGGTGACGCGCGGGCCGAATGGTCCGCCGCGCAGAACCCCGGAACGTGGACGGCGACTTCGCGTCCCGGCCCGAACGGTTCGCCGATCTATCGCATCATCGGTGAGACCTATTACGACGGCATCGAGATGAACTTCGATGTCGAGTTCGACCAGGACCCCTTCGTGTCCTCGTCGTTCACCGTCATCAACAACACCGGCGTGCTCTCGCCCTTCACGGTCACCGTGACGGTGCCGATCTTCCCGCCACTCTTCGCTCCCACCACCATGACCGGCTCGATCTCGGGCACGGTCGGTGACGGTGACGGCCTCGTCGATCAGTTCGGCAACGGCGCCACGGTCATGACGCAGGCCAACGGCCGCCCGTACTACGAGGCGCTCGTTGACGGCGGCGGCGTCCGCCAGCTGTACCCCGCCTTCCAGGCGAACATCGCGCCGCTGAATCTCACCAGCGACATCGACACGCAGAACTTCATCAACGAAGTCGGCCCGGCCGTGCTCAACACGATCGGCATCCGCAACTCGTTCATGCTCACCCCGGGCGACAACGCCTCGTTCACCAGCACCTTCATCATCGTTCCGGCCCCGGCCGGGATCGCCGCCGCCGGCCTTGTCGGCCTCGTCGGCCTCCGCCGCCGCCGCTGAGTCAAAGCCCTCAGGACGAGATAGAGATTCCCACGAGCCGGTCCGAAAGGACCGGCTCGTTGTTTTTTGTCCCTGTTTCCCGGCTCCCTCGTCCCGTCCGCTATGATCCTTCCCCCTCGAATCAGCACCACTTTTCAAGGAAAACGACGACCATGCGCCGCGCGAAAATCTCGATCATCGGAGCCGGAAACGTTGGAGCCACCTGCGCCCACTGGGCCGCGGCCAAGGAACTCGGGGACATCGTGCTGCTCGACATCCCGGACCGTGTCGGCGTGGCCCAGGGCAAGGCTCTCGACCTCGCCTGCTGCGCCCCGATCGAGCGATTCGACAGCCGGATCATCGGCACGTCGGACTACAAGGACATCGCGGGCAGTGATGTCATCGTGCTGACGGCGGGGATGCCCCGCAAGCCGGGCATGAGCCGCGACGACCTGATCCAGGTCAACGTCAACATCGTCCGCGACGTGTGCCGGCAGATCAAGGAATACGCGCCGAACGCGATCGTCATCGTCGTCAGCAACCCGCTCGACGCGATGGTTTACACCGCGTGGAAGGTCACCGGCTTCCCGACCCACCGCATCATGGGCCAGGCCGGCGCGCTCGATGTCGCGCGGTTCCGCGAGTTCCTCTCCATGGAACTGGGCGTCTCGGTCGAGGACATCTCCGCCCTCCTCCTCGGCGGCCACGGCGATGACATGGTCCCGCTCCCGCGCCTCACCTCGGTCCACGGCATCCCGATCACCGACCTCCTCTCGGAAGAGAAGATCAAGGCGTGCGTCGAGCGCGCCAAGGTCGGCGGCGGCGAGATCGTCAAACTCATGGGCACCAGCGCCTACTACGCGCCCGCCTCCGGCTCGATCCAGATGGTCGAAGCCATCGTCAAGGACAAGAAGCGGATCATCCCCTCCGCCGCCTACTGCGAGGACGAGTTCAACATCGCCAAGGGGCAGAAGGGCAAGGGCTACTTCGTCGGCGTCCCGGCGCTGCTGGGGTCGAAGGGTGTCGAGAGGATCGTCACCTTCAAGATGACCCCCGACGAGCAGAAACTGATGGATGAGTCCGTCTCGCACGTCAAGGACCTCGTCAAGACGGTGCAGAACCTCTTCCCCGACCTGGCCTGAACGGGGTCCGGGGGCCGGCCGCCTCTTCCGTTTCAAAGCCCATGGAGGGCGTCGCCCGATACGAGATTCGTTAGGATTCGGTGAACACCCGGCGGCATGCGGGCGGTCCTGGGAACAAGAGGGCGACGAGTGGCTGAAGCGGTCGAATGGGTCCAATGCAAGAAGTGCGGCCGGCGGCAGCGCTGGGCGGCTGAACTTGCCGGCAAGACCATCCGATGCGGGTGCGGCTCGCCCATCCTCTGCCCTCGCGGCGTGGATGTGAATGAGCCCGCGGCGCGCACCGGCGCGGACACATTCTCCGACACGATCGTTGAAGCGGCGGATTCGGAGAGCGCGCGCTCGCCCTACGAGGCGCTCGACCGCGAATACTTTGAGATCCAGGCAACGACCGCGCTCCCGCCGACGATGGAGGAGCGCCGCGCGAACAAGAGCTTCTTCATCTGGTTCCTGCTCATGCTCTTCGGCTTGTCGATGCTCATCCACGCGCTGATCACGCAGTGGCAGGTGTACATCATCCTCGCGGCGCTCTTCGTGCCCATCACCTTCTGGAAGTTCTTCCGCGCCAAGCGCCGGTGGCAGAAGGGGCGCTCGATCTCCGAGGCGCTGTCGCGCAGCCTGGGGATGGACCGGGCGTAGAGTCCCCGGGAGTGACCCGTTGGGGTGGATTCATCACCACGATGGCTCTCGGGGCGTCATATAACCCGAACTTGGCGCTAATTCCCGCCTGATTATTGACTCTCCCGAAACCGGGGGTACCTTTCAAACGCACGGGAGAGCGAGAAGTTCCGCCATGATGCCCCGCCCCACCAGCCTTGCGTGGATGTTCGTCGCGCTTAGCGCGCCAGCTTGCCTCGCCGCGCACCCGATCCCGGAAGCGGAGCGGTGGGCGACGATCACGCATGCGGGCAATGCGCCGCACATCGTTCTCGGACCGACCGGGTTGCCATACAACCAGGTCGGAGCCGTCGATCACGAGTACCAGATCAGCCGCACCGAGGTGACGGGAGCCGAATGGTTCGAGTTTGTACAGGCGTACGCGCCGTATGTGCAGGAAGACGCGGTCAACGCGTTTGCATTCACGAGCACGTCGATCACCATCGCCGGATACCGTCAGTATTTACTCCCCGCCGCCAACGCCGATCGTCCGGTCGAGATCGGCTGGCACTTTGCGGCCCGCTACATGAACTGGCTCCACAACGGCAAGGCGCTGACGCCGGCGGCCTTCGAGAGCGGCGCCTACGACACCAGCACCTTCGGTTTCAACGCTGACAACAGCTTCACCGATCAGGTCTCGCACTCGCCCGACGCTAGATACTGGATTCCATCGGTGGATGAGTGGATCAAGGCCGCCCACTTCGATCCCGACCGCTACGGCGATGGCGTGCCCGGCTACTGGCAATACTCAAACGCTTCCGATTCGCCTCCCGCATTCGGTTCGCCAGCCAGCGGTGGCGGGACCAGCACCGGGGGGCGGTTCAACTTCCCGCTCCCCGATGTTGCTGCCTATCCCGGCACCCAGTCGCCGTGGGGGTTGCTGGACTGCTCAGGCGGGTTCAGCGAGTGGACAGAGGACGCGTTCTATTCCGAAGAAACGGGTCGGCCCTTTGCCCGCTCAATCCAGGGATCGAGTTGGCGGGATCGCTACTCGGACAGCATCATGCTCCATTGGGATCGGATTGACGGCGAGCAGCACGCATCGCCGGTGTTCCTGTTCGGACTTCGAGTTGCCCGCGCGGTGCCCGGCCCGGGTGGGGTCGGTGTGTTCTTCTGCGCTCTTTCCTTTGTGATGAAGAGAAGGAGATGCTCTGATGAACCGTTATTTTCTTGCCGGAATCTTTTTGATGATGTGCGGTTACCTCGCCAGTGAGTGTTGCGCAGCTCCAGAAATCGACCAAATTCCGCCTGGGCCAATCAGTTACGTGATCACTGATGTTTCTGATACGGAACACCCGAGCACCTACGACATCACGGTTGCACCGATCAGTGATGACTGCGACAATGATCCCACATTCTGCATCAGTGGTTTCACGATTCGACGAAGCGATGAACTTCCGAACGAAGCGATTACGATCCACAAACTCACCATCGTTCGTCCGCCGGTCGACGGTGATCAGATCACGGTGAGTGTCGGCGGCTCCGGCACAGGAATTAACGGTCCCTTCAAAGCGGTTCAAGAAATCTATGCCGATCCTCGTGACGCTGGCAATCAAGAGGGATTCGTCTGGGTTCGCGCCGATCTCTTTGGTACGGCCAACACTGTGGCGCTGGGAACCGTGAGCGGCCCAAACACGTTCATTGCTGTCGTCGGTCAAGGAGATGTCGGGGGGCCAATTTCATGCGTCATGCATCCGCGCTCAGATCCGGACGAGCAGATTCAGCCCAACTATTTTAGTATTATTTCGCTCAGTGGCAACGGCAATATGCTGGCCGATGTCACCATGGAATCTTGGAGTGGAACCACTCCAAAGCTCGGTGTCATCAGCCAAGTTCAGTTTCAGCTTGGTGTGATTGGCAACGTCAATGACAAGGTGAATATCCACGCCGACGGGGTGATCGATCAGGTTATCGCGAAGGAAATCCACGCCAACATCGCCGGGACAGACATTGCTCCGAACGACTCGTACGTCGATTTGCTTGGCCTCGTGAACGCAACGAAATTCAATGGTGCGGGCACCGGAAACTTTACAGGTGAAATCCGCGCAGAGATTCTTGGGAACACCTTTGGAGAGACGAGCCGCGCTGGCCAGGAGAATGTCCGTATCGAAGGCCAGATGAACGGCCGCATCTGGCTTCAAAGCATCGAGGGCACTACCCTGAACGACGCATACGGCATCGCGATCCCCAAGACCACCCCCAGCCTCCTCGGAACCATTGCGATCGCTGTGCTCGATCAGGGCTCCTACGTCTGGGGGAGTTCCATTGAAGTCCTTCCCGACTCGCCTCCGCAGAACCAGATTCGTCTCACGGGAAGCGGCACGGGCAACGATGTGGCGGGGTATGACCCTTCTCGAACGGCGGCATCACTTGGAGGCGGCGCGGTCGGCGTGGTTCCCTTCCGCCTCCACGGCTACGACTGCTTCCCCGTTGCGGGCTCAACCCTCACCGATCTTGGCGCGCGCCCCGGCCCCGGCGTCCCGATCCAGATGCGTCACTACGGCCTCGTGAACTGGGACGAAGAAGACGAAGAGACTGGTGATCCCTTCAAGATCGAGCGCCGCCGCGCGGGCAGCAGCAATTCGTGGACCGACGAGTCCGGCTGCTTCACGCAGGAACTCGACACAAACGCCACCATCGTGGATCTCGAACCCTCGGTCCCCCTCCAGCGCGGCTTCGAGTATCGCGTCTCGCGGCTCACACGCGGCGACGGATCCAACATCCTTCGCTCCGATGTGCCGCATCTTGATGTCACGGCCGACCCCGAGGTCTACGACTATGAACCACTCACGTTCACGATCTGCGAGAGCGCCGCCGACGGCGATGCCGACGACAACGGGTGCGTGAACTTCGCGGATGTCACCAACGTGCTGGAGAACTTCAGCCTGACAGTCTGCCTGAAGTACGGCGACGCCGACCGCGACGGCGATGTTGACTTCGCCGACCTCACCCCGGTTCTCGCGAACTTCAACGCTGCGCCATGTGGGACATGTTCGGCGGGCCTCACGGCGAGGAAGGGCGATGGCTTCCATACCATGGACGCAGAAGGCGAGATGACCGCGGCTGGAGCGGTCGTGGCGATGGGCAATGCCCTTGCTTCAATGGGATACGCATCGATCAGCGACTTTGTCGATGCCATCACACAGATGGGTGAAGAGGAACGGAACGCCGAGATTCGACGGCTTGGCGAGTTGCTCCAAGGCACCCCATAAACACAGCGAGGCGCCTCCCACCGAGGCGCCTCGACGCTTTACGGCGTCATATAACCCGAACTTGGCGCTAATTACCGCCTGATTATTGACTCTCCCGAAACCGGGAGTACCTTTCAAACGCACGGGAGAGCGAGAAGTTCCGCCATGATGCCCCGCCCCACCAGCCTTGCGTGGATGTTCGTCGCGCTTAGCGCGCCGGTCTGCTTGGCCGCGCACCCGATCCCGGAAGCGGAGCGATGGGCGACGATCACGCATCCGGGGAATGCGGCCTACCAATCCGATCCATCGTCGATCTATGGTCGCCCCGTCGGAAGCGTCGATTACGAATACCAGATCAGTCGCACGGAGGTCACGGGGGCCGAGTGGTTCGAGTTCGTTCAGGCCTACGGGCGCTACATCGACACGAACCACGATAACGACACCGAGTTTACAAGCGGCGCCATCGTGCGCACCGGCCCCGGCACCTACATCTTGCACCCGCTCGCCGCCAACCGCTCGATCGACGTCGGATGGCGTTACGCGGCGCGGTACTGCAACTGGCTACACAACGGCAAGGCGGATACGCCGGAGGCGTTCGAGCGCGGCGTGTACGACAGCAGCACGTTCGGCGATGTTTTCACCCCGACCAGCATCGGCTTCACCGATCAGGTGGCGCATTCGCCCGATGCCCGCTACTGGTTGCCCACGATCGATGAGTGGGTCAAGGCCGCGCACTTCGATCCCAATCGCTATGGCGAGGGGCAGCCCGGCTACTGGACCTACTCGACCTCTTCCGATGAGCCGCCGATCCCCGGCCCGGTCGAACTCGGCGGGCAGACCAGCGCCGCCTGGCCCATCTTCGGAGCGCTCCGGCCTGAAGTTGCGGCGTATCGCGATGTGCAATCGCCTTGGGGGCTGTGGGATACCTCCGGAGGAGAGCGCGAGTGGACCGAGTCCGCGGCAATCGGAATCGGGAAGCCGCTACCGGAGGGTCGATGGGTTGACGGCACAAGTTGGCGCGATCCAGTTTGGAGCATCGAATCGCTCGATCGAATCGACGGTTTAGGCGCGCCATACCCAGCAAATCACTTTGGAATCCGCCTTGCCCGCGCGGTGCCCGGTGCGGGATGCACCTCGGCTGTCGTCTGCGCGATTCTTCACTTGACTCGAAGAAGGAGACGACCGCATGAGACTGCTTCCAATCATCGTTTACACTCTGGTTCTCATGTTGCTTGCGGCAGTGGGACGGGCTGACCCTGTTGTGACGCAAAGTCCTTCGGGTCTTGCGCAGGCTTGGAATCTATCTCCGGCCGGCCCCGCCAACACGTGAAATCTCACGATCACGCCGCCGTCCAACCAGAGCAACATGACGTTCACTGTCAAAGTTCCCACGAGCAACCCAACGGAGTCGATCTTCATTAACCGCCTCCAGATTAATCGGCCCACCGGTGCGGGTGGCACGCCGTTGACTTCTGTGCGGACGTACGTTTCGCTTGGAGAGGATGCGCCAAACAAGCGGCTCCAGAGCATTAGGTCCTGTTTGACGGATCGTCGCGTTCGGCGCTCGTTCGGTTGCGCTTTGTGTTCCGCTCGGTGAAGCTGTCGATCGGCAAGGAGGCCGACGATGGCGAAGAGAACCAGGACGGGACGTGGCGTGGATGGCCGACCGGG
>JAEUIV010000059.1 GCA_016795005.1 Phycisphaerae bacterium | reverse complement strand
GGCGCCGCGCGTTTTCGGCGGCGATTGTGGCATTGTTGTCGGGAGTGTCGTCGGCGGAGCAACGGTACGCGTCGGTCGGGGTGAGTCCCGAGGCGAGGCCGATGACGTTGTCCCACGAGGTTCGCGACCTGAAGGATGTCGACAAGGTTCAGACGGACGAACTGGACTTCGCGTCGGCGATGGATCAATCGAATCGGAACCTTGAGGTCGGGCTGCCGCTGCGGTTTGCGATTCCCGTGCGTGTGAACTACACGGTCGAGAACTCGGGGACGTGGGAGACGCTGAAGGACGGGACGCGGTTGTGGCGTCTGCGTGTGGGCGCGGAGGGGGCGTTGTCGATCAACCTGGGTTTCACGGAGTACCGGATGCCCGTTGGCGCGACGATGACGATCCTGACGCCTGACGGCGCGGAGGTGATCCGGCCGTTCACTTCGGCGGACAACCAGGCGTCAAACGAGTTGTGGACTCCGATCCTCAACTCGGATGAGGTGGTGATCGAGGTTCGGATTGATGAGAAGCGCCTCCCGGAGATGCGTCTGCGTCTTGGTCAGATCGGGGCCGGTTTCCGCCGGTTCGGTTCGAGCGAGGTGCCGGTGGACGAGCGCGGGACGTCCGGTTCGTGCAACGTTGACGTGGCGTGCCCGGAGGGGAACCCCTGGGCGGACGAGATCAGCGCGGCTGGCGCGTACACAGTCGGGGGGGTGGACACGTGCTCCGGCTCCATGATCAACAACACGGCGAACGACCGGACGCCGTATTTCCTGACGGCGAATCACTGCGGGATCAGCACGGGGAATGCCGCGTCGGTCGTGATCTACTGGAACTTCCAGAACTCGTATTGCCGCGTTCCCGGGTCGGGCGACAGCGGCGGCCCCGGCGATGGATCGCTGGCGCAGTTCTCTTCGGGGACGACGTTCCGCGCGAGCGCTTCGGTTTCGGATTTCTGCCTGGTGCAGGTGAACACGCCGCCGAACTCGGCGTGGGGCGTGACGTTCGCGGGCTGGAGCCGGGAGGGTCTGAACCCGGTTCGCGGGGCGTGCATTCATCACCCGCAGGTGGCGGAGAAGCGCATCTCGTTCTACGACACGTTCAACGGATCGTTTGCGCCGTCGCACGGGTCTTCGTGGGGCTGCAGCCCGGCGCCCGGTCCCGGCGACAACACGCACATCAGCGTGTACTGGTCGCTGGGGGTGACGGAGCCTGGCTCTTCCGGCTCGCCGTTGTATGACGACAACCAGCGGATCATCGGCCAGTTGCACGGCGGTCCTTCGTCGTGCTCGGCGACGGGGGCGAACCGCTCGGACTGCTACGGGCGTGTGAGCCGGTCGTGGACGGGGAACGGAACTTCTTCGACTCGTCTCTCGGACTGGCTGGATCCGTTGAACACCGGCGCGATGTACGTGGACACGCTGGGCAAGGGGATGGATGTGACCCCCGGCACGGACACGACGCATCTTGGACTGCTTGGCGGGCCGTTCTCTCCGTCTTCGGTGGTGTACGTGCTGAACAACAGCACGCCGACGCCGGTGAACTACAGCGTTTCGTTCGTGGGCGGCGGGACGGCGCCCTTGACGATGAACGGCGGCTCCGGTCCCCTGGGCGGGACGCTCGGCGCGATGTCATCGACGATGGTGACGATCGCGGTGGACGGCGCGGCGAACTCGCTGCCCGCGGGGATTTATGCGACGTCCGTGCTGTTCCAGGACACGACGAACGGTATCTCGTACACGCGGGTTCACACGCTTGATGTCGGGACGACCGGGATCAGCGTGAGTCCGGCGACGGGCCTGCTGGGGGGCGGTCCGGTGGGCGGGCCGTTCTCGGCGACGCAGGCGTACACGGTGACGAGCACGAAGCCGACGCCGGTGAACGTGACGGTGGCGGGGAGCGCGTCGTGGATCTCGGCGGACGGGTCGGCGTCGACCTCGTTCACGCTGAGCGGGACGGGCGATTCGCGCGTGGTGATCGCCGGCTTCTCGGCGGCGGCGAACGCGCTGGGGGCCGGGCTGTACAACGGCACGGTCAACTTCACGAATGATTCCGGCGGCACGGGCGGGACGACCCGGCCTGTGACGCTGGATGTGGGTCGGTACACGTACACGTATCCCGGCCCGCCGATCAACATCCCGGACAACAACGCGACGGGGATCGTGAGCACGCTGAACATCACGGATGCCTTCTGCATCGGTGACGTTGACGTGCAGCTGGACATCACGCACCCCTTCATCGGCGACCTGGCGGTTGACCTGATCGCTCCGTCCGGGACGACGGTGCGTCTGCACAACCGGACGGGCGGGAGCGCGGACAACATCCACAAGACGTATGACCAGGGCGTGGTGAACCCGGACGGCCCGGGATCGCTGAATGATTTCAACGGCCAGGGCGCGCAGGGCGTCTGGACGATGCGCGTGTACGACCTTGCCGGGAGCGATCTCGGCTCCCTCGATCAGTGGAAGTTGAAGATTGCGCAGAGCGGGACGCCCTGCCCGCCGACGGCGAAGAACTTCGAGGTGACGGTGCCCGACACAGTGACGTCGCCGGTCGCCCTCCAGGGCGTTTCGACGACGAACGCGCCG
The DNA here is from genome assembly GCA_016795005.1 of Phycisphaerae bacterium. Lineage (GTDB taxonomy): Bacteria > Planctomycetota > Phycisphaerae > Phycisphaerales > UBA1924 > JAEUIV01. Next base: position 8,181 of record JAEUIV010000059.1, on the reverse strand, counting down.
CTCACGTACACGATCCTTTCGCTCCCGGCGAACGGGACGCTGCGCGATCCGAGCGGGAATGTGCTCATCGCGTCCGTGCCCTACACGCTGGGTTCGGGCGGGTCGGTGGCGAACTACAAGCCGAACGCTCTCTTTGTCGGTCCCGATTCGTTCACGTACAAGTGCAACGACGGGATCGATTCGGGGACGGGTACGGTGACGATCAAGGTCGGCGTGCCCCAGACGATCGTCTTCTGGAACATGGACGTGAATCCAGGCTGGACGTACGGTTCGGGCTGGGCGTATGGCGTGCCCCAGGGTCTTGGTGGGGATCCATCGTCGGGCTACACGGGTTCGAACGTTGTCGGGTACAACCTTGCCGGCGCGTACACGAACAACCTGGCTCGGACGTACACCACGACGCCCGCGATCAACCTGAGCGGGAAGTATTTCACGTCGCTTGAGTTCCGTCGCTGGCTGGGCGTGGAGCGTGCGCAGTACGACCACGCCGGGATCGAGGTCTCGACGAACGGGACTTCGTGGACGCTGATCTGGGAGAACCCGGTGCCGGCGCCCTCGATCAACGAGACGGCGTGGTCGTTGCAGACGTACGACCTCTCGGCGATCGCGGACAACCAGGCGACGGTGTACGTGCGCTGGTTCATGGGTCCGACCGACAGTTCGGTGGTTTTCCAGGGGTGGAACCTGGACGACGTGAAGATCAACGGCGTGGTGCAGCCCTCGGCGCCTCCGATGTGCATCGGCGACGCGGATGATGACCTGGATGTTGACTTCAATGACATCACGACCGTTCTGGCGAACTTCGGCGCGAACTACCTGCCGACGCCCGGCACGGGGCTTGGTGACGCCGACGATGACGGCGACGTTGATTTCAACGACATCACGACGGTGCTGGCGAACTTCAACAACACCTGTCCTTGATGTGATGTCGGATTGACGGCGATCGAGGGCCGCGCCCGGGTGGGCGCGGCCCTTTTTTCTTGGTCGCGCGGCGGGCCGGGAGGCCCGATAGACGATGCGTCCGCGATTATGAGTCGGTCGCCGGCGGCGCGGTTCCCCTGATCGCTGTGAAGCGATGTCGATTGTTGAAGAAGGCGCGTCGATGGCGAGGGTCGGTCGCGGCGAGCCGATGTGAAGGGCGGCGCGCTGCCCCGGCGGCGCGCACCGTCCTGGCCGGATCGGGGGATCCTGCCCGGAAGGTGCGTTCTCGACGGTCGGCGCGGAGTTCATCGAAGGGAATGACCCCCACGCGGCCGCGTGCTGTGCGGGCGCGGGTTCGCGTGCGGGGTGTCGGCCGTCGGGGACCATCCCGACGGCCGATCTTTTTTTGGAGGTGATGAGCCGAGTCCGTTCGGAGCGGGCTGGACTCATCTATCGGATCGCTCTACGATGGATCGGGGCACGGGAGAGTCTGGCCCCGCATGTGCCGCGCTTTGTTGAAGGAGAAGATTGATGACTCTGAACATTCGGCTGGCTCTGTCCGTCATGCTGGCGGCCTTCTTGCTTGCGGTCTTTTCTCCCGCGGCTCACGCGCAGGGGAATCCGGCAAAGATTGACAAGACGATCGACAAGACGATCGTGAAGTTCGAGAAGACGGTCCAGAGTTATGAGAAGAAGGTGAATCAACTCGTCGCCAAGTGCACGACGAAGGTGGGGAAGATGGTGGAGAAGGGTCAATCCGCCGAGCAGATCAACACCTACATCAACAAGACGATCATGACGGGGATGGGCTTCGCGAGCACGACGCGCGCCAAGATCGACGCGACGGAGCGGAGCGGGCTTCGTTCGCTCGAGAAGTACGATTCGAGCGACGAGGACGATGCGGAGATTTCTTCCGCGGCTGACGACTGCCACCAGCAGATTGATGACATCTGGACGGCGGCGGGGACGGCGCTTCACGCGCTCGAAGTCCACTGAGCCGGCCGGTCTGGGTCACGAGAGAAGTTGCTTGAGCACCGCCGCGGCGTATTCGTACTGCGAGGGGTCGTTGTACAGTTGCGCCGAGAGGCGGACCCAGCGTTTCGGATGCTTCGGCCAGGAGATGAGCGGCACGCGGACCTTGTGTTCGTCGTAGAGGGTTTTCAGTTGTTCATCCGGCTGCCCTTCCGCGTGTATCGCATCGGGGAGGGGGATGGTCGCCAACGACCCCAGCATGGAGTCCGGGGCCGGGGCGTTTCCTCCCAGCACGCGGAGAAGGGTGTCGCGTCCGGCCAGGACCTTCCGGTGGTTCGCCTGCATGACGGCGGGCCACCCTCCGGGGAGCATCGAGGACACGGCGCGGATGGCCTCGGGGACGCTGAGCCAGGCGGTGTAGTCGTCTGTTCCGGTCCAATCGAAGAGGAGTCGGAAGCGGGATCGGTCGGTGCGGGTGGAGTTGAGGCCGTGGGAGATGACGACGGGCGAGATCTGGGGGCGTCGTGCCTCGTCGTGGATGTAGAGGAATCCGGCGCCCTTGGGCGAGCACATCCACTTGTGGCAGTTGCCGACGTAGTAGGTGGCGGCGAGTGACTTGAGGTCGAGGGGGATCATTCCCGGTGCGTGGGCGCCGTCGATGAGGGTTTCGATTCCCCTGGAGGAGAGTTCGCGGATGAGGCGCTCGACCGGAAAGATGAGCGCGGTGGGGCTGGTGACGTGGCTGATCATCACCAGCCTGGTTTTCGGGGTGACGGCGTCCAGGATGGCGTTGACGACTTCGTCGGGTGAGTTGAGCGGGAAGGGGACGGAGGCGGTGTTGATCCTGACCTGTCCGCCGCAGGCTCGGCCGACGACCCATCGGAGCGCGTTGTTGCAGGCGTTGTACTCGTGGTTGTTGGTGAGCACCTCGTCGCCCGGCTGGAACTCGATGGATCGGAACACGGCGTTGACGGCGGTGGTGGCGTTGTGGACGAAGGCGAGTCCCTCGTGGTCCGCGTTGAGGAAGCCGGCGAGGTCGATGCGTGCCTGATCGAGCATCGGTTCGAGTTCCGTTCCCATGAATCGGAGCGGCTCGCGTTCCATCTGTTCCTGGATGTGTCGCTGATATTCGAGGACGCGCTGGGGGCAGGCGCCGTATGAGCCGTGGTTGAGGAAGACGACCTGCGGATCGAGTATCCACGCCTTGGCGTGCTCGCTGAAGTGCGGCGTGGGGAGTTCTCGGCGCATGGCTTCACGATACCCGCTTGGTCATCCTGGCGGAACGCTGTTGCCCGGGTTCCGCTCGTTCAGCCTTGAATGTCGATGGTTCTGCCCGCGGTGACGGCGGTGGCGGCGGCGTTGCGGTCGGCGGGGTGGCGGTACATCGGGATGGAGGCGGCGTCCGAAGGTCTCGGCGCATCGCTTGAGAATTCCACGCGACCCGGGATGGCGGCGGCGACGAGGCGCGAAGTGGAAGCCGGTTGCGGTTGACTTGCCTGCGCCGGGGCCACGAAAGCGGGGGCCGAGGCGGATTGGGCGCGCGGCTGAGGGCTGATGCGGTAAGCGCGTGCGATGTGGAAGGGGTTGGTCGGGCCCTCGATTTTCATTGCGGGCACAAGGATACCAGCGTGTTGGAGCGTGTCTCCGTCCGTGGGGGGTTATCTGGTGAATGAGATTGAGATTTTTTGCGCGGGGATTGCGCGTGGCGAAAGAAAACGGAGGCCGGATGTTGATCCGGCCTCCGCGGAGACGTTGGTGTTCGGTGTCCGGGGTTACGGATGCCAGTTGGAGAGGACGTTGGTGAGGTCGGCGAAGTCGGTGTCGCCGTCGCCGTCAACATCGCCGCGTCCGACGGCGACATTTCCGAGGTCGATGAAGTAGTCGGGCGATCCGCCGGCGATGGGCGGGAGTTCGATGAAGATATCGAAGAAGGACGGGCGGAACGATCCGCCGCGGATTCCGACGGTGTACTGCCCCGGGGCGAGTTCGGGATGGAGCGAGGCGGAGCCGTCGTCGTCCGGCGAGAAGCACTGGGTGTCCACGAGTTCGCCCTGCATGTTTCGGAACTCGGCGATGTAGTTCGGCCGCGGAAGGGTGGTGAGGGCGGTCGGGAGCGGCGTGGGGACGTGGACGATGATGGCCGAGCGATAGAGGACGAAGGAGAGGTCTTCTTCGATGTTGTCGCATTGATCGAGAAGAGGCTGGATGAAGACGCCGGACGGCGTGCGCTGGAGTGCGGGGCAGTTCTTGATATTGCGGTGAGCGGACCACTCGAAGTCCACGGCGCCGAGCGTCGGGCTTTGCAGGGCGCCCGCGGTGCCATCGACTTCGGCGATCATGAGCCAGTAGTGCGTGCCGGCGACCTGGCTGAATCCGGCGGCGCCGGTGGGGAGGTTGGCGTTGAAGCGGTAGACGCGGCGGTCGCGGCAGTCATAGCCGACCTGTTGATTGGTCGCGAGGACGCAGGCCGAGTAGACGAGCGCGGACGGTCGGCACTGCACGTCGTTGAAGATACGGATCAGGAACTGTCGATTGGGGGTCTGGGCGGGCTGGGGTGAGGTGCCCCACCACGAGACTCGGACGATCGGGCCGCTGGCGGTGCAGATCCAGTCGTCGGCGGCGACGGGCGCGAAGGTGACCGGGTTTCCCTGGCAGGACTGGACCACCGAGGCGAAGGAATGCCAGGGCTTGGTCCATGGCTGCTGGTACTTCCATGTGACGAGCGGGATGGCGATGATCTGAGCCGAGGCGGCGGCGCAGACGAACGTGGACGCTACGGCCGCGAGCAGACCCTTGAAAGATCGTGACATTTGATGAACTCCTTGGAGGACTGAATTCTCATCCGGCCGGTGAACCTTGTGGCCCCGGGGACTCGGGGCGCGGCCGCTCTTTCCCGTCAGGGTGAGCGGCGATCGCGGGCCTGACCGGCGCGCATCGGATGGAGGAACATCAAGATTTGGGCGGGATTCCTAGTCTTTCGGGTCCGGTAGCCAGCATTTCGTGGACGCTTACACTCCCCGAATGGTGGAATCGGATCGACACCCCTGGAGGCGCGGGCTTGTGCTGGGGCTGTGTCATGGGGTTCTGTTCGGGCTGGCGTTCCCGCCGTTCGGGTTGTGGTTCGCGGGGATGCTGGCGGTAGTTCCGATGTTGGTGGCCGCGGCCCGGGGTGGCGGCGCGCGGACGGCGGTCGGTTTCGGACTCGGAACGGCGCCGATGTGGGCGTTCCATCATCAATACACGTGGGCGATGACGGAAGCGGCCTTTGTGCCCCTGTCGTTGTACCTCGCGATTTTCCCCGGACTGTTTGTGTGGATGCTGGGGAGCGTGCATCGTCGGTGGCCGCGGTTGCCGCTGGTTGTTGCGGCTCCCGTGCTGTGGACGGGCTTGGAAGTTTTGCGCGGCGAGGTGGTGTGGGATGGTTACGCGCAATACCTGATCGGCCATCCGTTCATCGATCGGGTGGTCGCGTGGGGAGCGGCGTGGATCGGTGTGTATGGAGTCGGTTTTGCGGTGGTCGCGGCGGTGGCGGGGCTGTTTCCCGAGCGGTGGACGCGGGCGGACGCGGTGCCTCGGATTCGGACGGTCGCGGTGAAGAGTTTCGGTGTCGTGCTCGCGCTTTCGTGCGTGGTCGGGCGTGGTGAGCCTGTCCCGGGAGCGGCGGGCGAGGTGGTTCGTGTGGCGGCGATTCAAACGAACGTGCCCCAGGACAATCGCGCTTCGCGTTCGATTGATGAGCGGCTGCGTGATTTTCGAGAGATGTGCGACCTGACGCGGTCGGCGGCGGAGGGCGAGTCGAGGCCGGATGTGATCGTGTGGCCCGAGGCGATGTTCCCCGGTCTCGCGCTGAACGCGGAGGCGGTGTCGATCGAGCGAGAGGCCGGTCTGGCGTACGCGGGTGGCGTGCGGACGACGGTGTTCTTTGACGCGCTGATCGCGTTGCAGGAGGAGATCGGGATCCCGATGCTGGTCGGGGGCGAAGCGGTCGAGGGGCTTCGGATCGGGACGACGGCGGGCAGAGGGGTCGAGGTGAAACAGGACGCGATTTACAACAGCGCGTTCATGGTTCGGGGCGGGGTGGTGGAGAAGTCACGGTATGACAAGATGCAGTTGATGCCGTTCGGCGAGGTGATGCCGTACATTTCGAGGTGGGACTGGCTGGAGCGGCAGTTGCTCGCGCTGGGAGGGCGAGGGCTGACGTTTGATCTCGAAGCGGGGAAGGATGCCACGATCTTTGAGGTTGACGTCGCGGGGCGGAGGGTGCGGATCGCGGCTCCCATCTGCTTTGAAGCGGTGTTTGCGCGGCAGATGCGTCGGTTGATCCAGAGCGGGGGTGTGCGGCGAGCGGAAGTGTTCGTGAACATGTCGAACGACGGCTGGTTTGCGTGGTACGACGGTGGGCGGTCGAATGTTGTGCTGCAATGCCGATGGCGATCGCTGGAGTTCCGCACGCCGATGGTCCGGGCGGTGAATACGGGGATCAGCGCGGCGATTGATGGCGAGGGGAGGCTCTTGGCGGTTGGCCCGAACAGCCCCCCATCGGGATCTCCGTCGCGGTCGGCGGGGGTGCTGATGGTGGAAATCGACGCTCGGCCCCGCGAAATGACGATCTATGCCCGGTTCGGCGACGTAGTCGGATGGGGGTGCTTCGCGTTTTCGATCGTGTTGATCGGCGGTTCATTCCGAACGCGCGTGGATACGCTGTCCGGGGTGGCGGCGACTCCGAAGGATGCTTCTTCATGATGAATCACTCCATGCTTGCGCTTGTGATGGTGTTGGGTTCCTCCGCGGCGGGTCAAGGCCCGGCCGGGGTTTCTCCCGAGCCGAAGGTTCAGGAGCATGGGACGAAGGGTGATCCGTACGCGACGCAGGTGGCCCGCTCGGCGCTGCGTGAACGTGCGATCGAGGCGCTGGTGAAGGCGTCGGTCGATCGTGAGGCCGTGCTTCGAGCGAACGCGATCGAGGGCTTGCACGCCGCGCCGAGCCGGGTGGAGGACGCGGTGCGGGCGGGTCTGAGCGATGAGAACCCCGGTGTTCGATTTGTTGCGGCGTTCACGGTCGGGAAGTTGAAGTTGAAGAAGTCGGCGGCTTTTGTGGAGCCCCTGTTGCGAGACAACGAGCCGCGGGTTCGTGCGGCGGCGATTTATGCGTGCTCGGCGTGCGGGGTGGCGGTGGACCCGACGCCCTTGGGCGGGATGTTGCAGAACGACGACCCGTTGATCCGTGCGGAAGCGGCTCGGATCGTCGGGGAGATGGGGAACAAGTCGGCGATTCCGATGCTGAAATCGGCGGCGGCGACGGCGGACAGCCGGAACAAGGCCCGGTTCGGGGGGAGCATGGACGAGCGGATGGTGCAGGGGGAACGGGTGTTCCAGATGCAGGTCGCGGAGGCGCTGACGAAGTTGGGCGAGCTGCAGTCGGCGGACTCGCTGCGTGCGGCGCTGTACCCTTCCTCGCGTGAAGGCTTCGAGTCGGCGGCGCTGGCGGCGCAGATCCTGGGGACGCTGCGCGATCAGCGTGCGGTGGCGCAGCTGGTGGACCTGATCGAGCAGGTGGTGCCCGGGACGTCCGAGACGGCGGACGTCCGGCAGAGGCAGTATCTTCAGCCAAAAGAGGTCCGTCTGGCGGCGGCGGGCGCGCTGGCGCGCATGGGCCATCCGGGTGGGATGTACGTTGCGGAGGGGTACCTGAACGATGCGGACGCGGCGGTCCGCGCACAGTCGGTTTTTGTGCTGGGTGAAGGGCAGCGTCGATCGGACCGTCCGTCGCTGGAGCGGGCGATGACGCAGGACGGGTCGCCCATGGTCCGGGTGGCGGCGGCGGCGGCGATTCTTCGTTCGCTGTCCGAGAAGAGCCGTTGAGCCGGATGCTGCTCTTTGGCCGGTTGCGGGGATGATTTGACACGCCCCCCCGCTGCCGCGAATCTAGTTGAAGAAGATCGGCGTCAGGGGGTGCATCCGACGTCCCTCGCCGATCGTACCGCTGGACTGCGTGCGGAGTTTCCGCGCCGGCTTTGGAGGCCTTGCCCGTGCATATTGTGACCAAGTTCCTGATTGTCTTTGCCGCGGTGCTGAGCATGATTCTGGCGGGGTTGACGATTGCGTACACCAGCAACGCCGGGGCGCTGCGTGAGGCGGTGCAGCTGGCGGAGAACAAGGCGAGCCAGGCTTCGGCGCAGGCGTCGGCGCTGACGGCGGCGTCCGCTTCCGAGCGAGAGAGCCTTCAGCAGAAGATCAACGACCTGGAGGGCGCGCTCCAGCAGGCGGTGACGCGGACGGCGGACCTGCA
>JAEUIV010000057.1 GCA_016795005.1 Phycisphaerae bacterium | reverse complement strand
GCGCTTCTCGGACATGACGCGCAGGACTCTCAGCCCCCCGGATCGAGGCGGCCCCGCCTCAACCGCGCATCGAACCTCAGCGCTCACGCAGCCCAAGCGCCGCGAGCGTCGTCCCCCGGTCAACCTGCGGAACTTCCAGCACATACCCGCCGGTCAGCGTCGTGAGCATCCGGCATCGTTCGTACAGCACCCTTGCGGCCTCGGCTGATTCATCCATGCCCGACGCGGACTCGCTCGACAACGCCGCGATCTGAAGAGCGCTGCGCCGCGCGGAGCCGATCGAAGACCCATGCGCTTCCGCCGACGCTGAGATCGACTCGATCATCGACGCCACCGCCTTCGTCTCGGCGCCGAGGCTCGAAAGCGCCGCACCACTCTCCTCCGCCACGCGAGCCGTCTCATCCACCCGTGCCGAAGCGCTGGACAGCCGATCGGCCGCCTTCGACGCCGCCTCTTGAATCGACGTGATCGCACCGGCAACTTCGGACGCCGCACGGGCCGAGCGATCCGCGAGGTTTCTCATCTCACCCGCCACCACCGCAAATCCGCGGCCTTGCTCGCCGGACCGCGCCGCCTCAATCGCCGCGTTCAACGCCAGAAGATTCATCTGATCCGCGATGTCCTGGACTACGGCCGTGATCCGCTCGATCTCCCGGCTCCGGCCCCTGAACCGGCCGATCAGCCCGGACGACGCCCGGGCCATCCCGGAGATCGAACGAATCCCGGCGAGCATCTCGCGGATCGACTCGTCTCCTTCCCTCGCTCGCGCCGTTGCGCGCGAAGCAATATTCGCCGCTTCGCCGCTCGACCTGGCAATCCCCCCCGTCACACCCGCGAACTCCTCGAGCGAGCCGACCATCCGTTCCACCTGACCGATGTACGACCGGGTCTTGGACGCCGCCTCCTCGCTCGACGCCACCAGGTGTTGAGCCGACTCGCACACGGCGCCGCTCGATTGCGCGACCTTGGCGAGCGTGCCGTGCATCCGCTCGACCAACTGGTCAAACCAGCACGCCAACTCGCCCACCTCGTCCGTCGCGGGCATCGCCAGCCGCTTCGTCAGGTCGCCCTCGCCGATCGCGGCGCCGCGGATCGCGTCGATGACGCGCCGGATCGAACGCGAGTGCATGCTTCCCATCAGCCAGGCCAGACCCCCGAGCACCGCCACGAACACCCCGGCCGCCAGGAACTGGACCCGATTCCAGGAGGACCGCGCCGCCTCGGCGCGCGCCTCGTGCACAGCCACCAGACCTCCCGCTTCCCCAGCGAACGCCGCGACCCCCTCCCGATGCTCAACAACCGCCCGCCGGATGGCCGCTTCAGCCGCCGAAAACTCGTCTTCGGGCTTGCCCGCCCGAAGGCGCGGGATGAACTCCTCCTGCGTCACCCGATACATCTCGCGTCCCGCCCCCGCGACCGATTGAATCAGACCGGACTTCATCGTTCCGTCCGCAAGGACCGCGCTCAAGGACTCGACCCGAGCCTCAAACCCCTTCCGCCCTTGCTCGACCTTCTTCGTCAACGCATCGAGCGCCGCCTCGTCGCGCTCGCTCTTCATCTCAAGGGTCGCCAGGTACGAATCGGTCACGCATGCCGAGAGCTGCGCAAGGCCGTCCCCCAGTTCATGACCCTGCGCGATCTCACGATACGCCGCGCTCCCGATCCCCGTCGCGGCGTCGCGCTGAAATGACAGCCACAACAGCGCGCCGATAGCCGCCACTCCCGGGCAGACCAGCACCGCACATGTCCGACTGATCTTCATCGAGCCCCAACTCCTGCCGACAACCGCACCGCACCCTCACTCGAGGACCGAATAACCGCGGGCGCGCCCGGCGCGGCAACATCGCCGACGCTTTCATCGGCATGGACGATCCGTGGCTCAGCACCCCCCCCTGCAACCCGGCGATTTGGGCCGATGAACCGCCCGGACCAACCGCACGCTCACGCCCGAGAATCACCCGGCCCCGGCGCCGCGGCATCATTCCGCACCACCACGTCCGCACGCGACCGATACACCTCGGCGAACCGCTGAAACGTCGGCTCCGCCACCTCGTGAAAGAAGGACCGCGCCACCTCGACACCCCACCCGCGCGCCCCCGATCGCTCCCGCTCCTCCATCCGGCTCAGCCGGACATGCCTGGGCGACTCCACGAACACCGCCAGGTCGTACAGCCCCGAAACCGTCTCGTACAGCGCGTGGATCCCCTCGCAGATCACCACCTCGCCCGGCGTCACTTCACGCTCCCCCTCGCGACGGTGACTGTGAAACGACCACACCGGCACCAGCGTCTTCCGACCGCTCCTCAGCGACTCAAGGTCACGCGCCAACCTCGGAAAGTCCGCGTTGCGAGGCTCATCACGCTCATGGTTCGCCGTCACGTCGTAATCCGGCAGATAGTCGTCCGTCGCCACGATGCAGGGCGAGATCAGACGCGCCAGAGTCGATTTCCCGGACGCCACCGGGCCGCTCACCCCCACGAGCACGGGCCGTCCCGCCGCCCGCCCCACACGATCAACCAGCGAACGGATCAACGCCGGCGCTTCGTGCCAATCAACGTGAACGGCCGATGATCCAGTGGGCCTCAAGGGTTCCGGCGTGGGCTGTGTCATGGAACTCAATAGCCTATCCCGTATTCAGGGGCGCGACGCCGATCAGGCAAGGCCCGCAAGGAGAGCCGCAATGGAAAGATTACAGGGACTCACCGGAATCCTGCTCCTCACCGGGATCGCCTTCGCACTTTCCTCCAACCGCTCTCGGATCAATCCCAGGATTGTCATCGCCGGCATCCTCCTCCAGGTCTTCCTCGCGTGGCTCTTCCTCTCCTTCCCACCCGCCGTCGCGGTCTTCGGCTGGTTCGCCACCGTCGTCACGCGCATCATCTCGTTCGCAGACGACGGCACACGATTCCTCTTCGGCAATGTCTCCGACGCCTCCGGCCCCTGGGGGTTCATCTTCGCCGTCAAGGTCCTCCCGATCATCATCTTCTTCGCCGCCTTCATGGCCGTCCTCTACCACCTGGGAATCATGCAGCGCGTCGTCGCCGCCGTCGCATGGGTGCTCCGCCGAACCCTCGGCGTCACCGGAGCCGAGGCACTGTCCGCCTCCGCGAACATCTTCGTCGGGCAGACCGAGGCCCCGCTCTGCATCCGCCCCTACATCAACGCCATGACCCGCTCGCAGATCATGGCCATCATGACCGGAGGCTTCGCCACCATCGCCGGCTCCGTCATGGCCGCCTACATCACCAAGCTCGGAGGAGACAGCGAAGCCGGCCGGATCCTCTTCGCCAAGCACCTCATGACCGCCAGCGTCATGTCCGCCCCCGCTGCCTTCGTCATGGCCAAGATCATGGTCCCGGAAATCGAGCAGCCAAGGCCCGAGACACTCACCTCGCTCATGAAGGACGAACGCACCACGCGAAACGTCCTCGACGCCGCCGCCGCCGGAGCAACCGACGGCCTCAAACTCGCCCTCAACGTCGCCGCGATGCTCGTCGCCTTCGTCGCCCTCCTCGCCATGCTCAACTGGCCCCTCCAGGCCCTCAGCATGCTCGAACCGATCGCGCGCTGGCGCGAAGCCCACGGCATCCCCGTCCTCTCCTTCGAATCAATCCTCGGCTACATCTTCATGCCCATCACCTGGTGCCAGGGTGTCCCGGCCGCGGACTGCGCCGCCGTGGGCGCGCTCCTCGGAAAGCAGGTCATCGCCACCGAGTTCGTCGCCTATCTCTCTCTCTCCGATCACATCAGCGCCGGGACCATCTCCTCGCGTGCCGCCCAGATCGCCACCTATTCCCTCTGCGGATTCGCCAACCTCCCCTCCATCGCCATCCAGATCGGAGGACTCTCCGCACTCGCGCCCGAGCGCCGCGCGGACTTCGCCAGCCTCGGCCTCCGCGCCATGACCGCCGGCGCGCTCGCCTGCTGGATGACCGGAACAATCGCCGGCATCTTTATCCAGCCCTGAATCAAGACTTCAATCCGTCCCGTCGAGCAGCGTCCGCGCACGCTCCACCAGCCCGCGCAAGGGCCGATCGCTCCAGAGCAGCACCGGATTCATCGCCTTCGTCCCGATCGCCACGTGATGCACGCCCGCGCGCGCGTACTCGTCAATATCCTCAACCACGGTGATCCCCCCGCCGCCGATGATCCGCAACCCCGACTCCGCTCCAACTGTCCGAGCCAACTCGCGCAGCGCCCCGATGCACTGGATCGAAACAGGCTTCAGCGGCTTCCCGCTTAGCCCGCCGCTCGGCACGGGCAGCGTGTTGCAACAGTGGAACACTCGAACCCCCGCCGCGAGCGCCTGCTCCGCCATCCCGCGAAAGTTCACCGGCGGCAACTTCACGATCACCATCAGCCCCGTCCCCAGCGCACGATCGAACAGTCCGACGGGCCAGTTCACATGCCCCACGTTCGGACAACTCATGTTCAACTCGACCGCCAGGGGACGAACCTCCGAAACACGCGACAGCAGCGTCCACCACTCGTCATCCGAAAACCCGTGGATCGACACGATCTTGTCCGAGGCATCGATCCGCCCCGCACGCGCCTCGCGAACGAACCACTCGATCCCGGGGTTCCGCAGCCCGATCTTGTTCACCCACGCCCCGATCCTCGGGTAGTAGCGCACCGTGCGGAGCACCTGCCAGAATCGTCCCGGCCGCCGCTCCGCCGTGAATGTCCCAAGCGTCGCCGTCGCCCCTTCGGGCTGCACATAGTTCCCGAACGGTGCCGAAACAATCAGCGCTTCCAACTTGACGCCGCCGATCGCACGCCGCGGTGCATCTCTCCGCGCCTCCACCCCAGATTCCACGCCCTCGATCGACCTCATCCTCGCCTCGGATTTCTCATGCTCCGCGCCGGGAGGTCCGCGCGGGCCGGACCGACCGGCCCCGTCCCCGGCGAGCCACGAACCGGCAGCCCCTCGCCCGCATCCGCCGACGAAGACGCGGTCCCCCGCTCAGTCTGGCTAGGTTCACCGGCCCCGATCCGCCCGAAGATCAGCCGCCCGGCGCTCGTCTGCATCGAACTCGTCACGTACACCGTCGCCTCGGTGCCGATCGCCCCTTCGCCGTCCTCCACCACCACCATCGTCCCGTCTTCGAGATACCCGACACCCTGACCGGGCTGCTCACCCCGCCGCACGATCGTCAGCGAGAGCGCCTCCCCCGCGATCGCCGTCGGCTTCAGCGCCAGCGCAATGTCATTCAGATTAATCACCGGAACCCCTTGGATCCCCGCTACCTGCCTCAGGCCGATATCCGTCGTCACCAGCGTCCCCGGAAGCGTCCGCGCCAGCTCAACCAGCATCTGGTCCACCCCCGTCCCCGGCGGAGTGGATTCGTCCACCGTCACCTCCACCAGCGGGCACTGCTGCAACTTCGCCACCGTCTCCAGCCCGCGCCGACCCTTGGCGCGCTTCATCCGGTCCGCCGAATCCGACAACCGCTGCAACTCGTTGACCACGAAACGCGGCACCACCAGCGGCGCCTGGAACAAGCCGGACTCCCCGAGACCCACCACCCGCGCATCAATCAGCGCCGACGTATCCAGAACCATCGGCCTCGCGCCGCGGATCTTCTTCGAAAACTCGATGTACGGGATCACCAGCCGGAAATCCCCCTGCGTCTGGAGCACCGTGCTGATCGTCAGGTAGCAGATCCCCAGCCCGAGCAGGATCTTCGCCGGTTCCAGCAGTTTCAAGCCGCTGAAACCGTAGATATCCGCGAACAGGTCGATCACGATCCCGATGATCGCCGTCACGATCACCCCCACGATCAGCCCGAAGAAGATCGCCGAGATCGTCGACAGTTTCCGCCGCGTCGTCAGCAGGTCAAGCCCGATCACCGCCACGAAGTACGCCAGCACCACCCCCACCGCCAGCGGCCACCAGCGCTCCAGGCGGATCCCGCCCTCCGCCAGCGTCGAATCCGTCACGATCAGCAACGCCGTGAACACCGCCAGCAGGATCAGAAAAATCGCGCGCAGCACCTTCAGCATCGCCGCACGCTCGGACGCCGATTCATCGCTCGGGGGAATGCGTCGCTCGATCGGAGTCACGCAACAATCCTAGCGTTCGCGCCGACCCGGAGCCTTGCTACACTCCATCCTCCGTCGCGTTGGTCGGCGACCGGGCCCGGTGCACGGGTGTCGCGTGAACCTGGTCAGGGCCTGACGGCAGCAGCCATAAGCGGCCGATATCCGGTGCCGCCGGTGTCCTGGTCGCCGACCATCACGATGGAACACGCCGTCCGGGCGACGTGCCCCGGCGCCCGGACTTCACCGTCCGATACCAAGCCTTCAACGCAAGACCAATCGGCCTCCACGATGACCGAGTGCGCCCACGCAACCAACTCGGTCCCACGCGCCCTCCCGGACGACTGCGGCCCCAACGCCGAATGACGCCGCAAACCACCTCGTACACTGCACCCATGTCCTACACCGTCCTCGCTCGCCGGTACCGCTCCCAGACCTTCGACGATGTCGTGGGCCAGCAAGCCGTCGCACAGACGCTCAAGAACTCCATCGAGCAGAACCGCGTCGCCCACGCCTATCTCTTCATCGGCACAAGAGGCGTCGGCAAGACCTCCATGGCGCGCATCTTCGCCAAGGCCCTCGCCGGCGGAACACCCGACGCCGACAACGCCATCATGGCCGGACGCGACACCGACGTCATCGAGATCGACGCCGCCTCGAACAACAGCGTCGAGAACGCACGCGACCTCATCGCCAACTCCATCTACCGCCCCATGCGCGGCAAATACAAGGTCTACATCATCGACGAGGTCCACATGCTCTCGCCCTCCGCGTTCAACGCACTCCTCAAGACCCTCGAAGAGCCGCCCGACTACGTCAAGTTCATCCTCTGCACCACCGAGGCGCACAAGCTCCCCGCCACCATCGTCTCGCGATGCCAGCAGTTCGAGTTCCGCAACATCTCCGTCGCGGAGATCACCGAGCACCTCAACTCCGTCTGCGCAAGGGAAAACTACCCCGCCGATCCCGACCTCCTCCACGCCGTCGCACGACTCGCCAACGGCTCGATGCGCGACGCCCTCTCCCTCCTTGACCGCGTCATCGCCGCATCCCCAAAGGGCCAGCGGCTCACCCTCGCGCTCCTCGAACAACTCCTCGGACTCCCCAAGCGACAACTCGTCAACGATCTCGTCGGAGCGCTCGCCGCCGGCGACCCCGCCGCCGCCCTCGCCGCCGCGGATGCCCTCTCCTCGCAGGGCGCCGCCCTCGATCAACTCCTCGATTCACTCATCGAACGCTTCCACGACCTCATGCTCATCAGCGTCTGCGGCCCGGAGACCGCCCTCGTCCAGACCACCCCGGAAACGCGCCGCGAACTCGTCCAGCAGGCGAAGAACTTCGACGCCGCAGGACTCGTCCACATGATCGCGCTCTGCGAGCACCTGCAACGCAACGCCCGGTCGTCCATGGCCCCCCGCGCCATCATGGATGCGCTCATCGTCCGGCTCGCGATGACCGAGAAAATCGCGGACCTCACCGCCCTCATCACCGCCGCCCCGGCCGCCACACAAGGACCACCGCCACCAAAAAAAGCATGACGGCGGGGCCGACCGAGTCGCGCACCGCCGCGAACACTCAGCCACCGCCGCACCCAGCCCAAGCCGAGGTCCACACCAGGCCCGCCACCCCCGCCGACCCCCCGACCTCGAACCGCCCGGCCGATGTCTGGGAGCGCGTCCGCGCACTCCTCGCCGCCAATCCCAGCGTCGCCCCGGTCATCGAACTCCTCACCCTTGAAAAGATCGAAGGAAACGTCGCCGTCGTCTGCGCGCCCACCGCGGGCGCCCTCGGCGCCGCCCGCACACGCCGCGGAGCCATCGAGGACGGACTCTCCAAGGCCCTCGCCCGCAACATGCGACTCGAACTCAAGGCCGCCGAGACCCCCGCCGGGGATCCGCGCGCCCCCGAAGCCGTCGTCGATACCGCCGCACGCGCCCAGGCCATGAGCAACCCCCTCGTCCGACGAGCCGTCGAACTCTTCGACGCCCGAGTCGTGGACGTCCAGGACGACACCTGAGAAACCGCACCCATGTTTGATCAACTCAAATCACTCGGCGCCCTCGCCGGCCTCATGCAGAACAAGGACAAGCTCCGCGCCGCCGCCGAAGACTTCCGACAGAAACTCGAACGCATCGCCGTCACCGGTGAATCCGGCGGCGGAGCCGTCCGCGTCACCATCACCGGAAAACTCAGGGTCACCGACATCACGCTCGACCCCGCACTCATCGCCGGACTCCAGACCGGCGAAGGCGGACGCGCCATGGCCCAGACGCTCATCCGCGACGCAACCAACGACGCGCTCGCACGCGCCCAGGCGCTCGTCCATCAGGAAGCCGAAAGACAGGCACGCGAGCTCGGCCTGCCGGCACTCCCGGGAATGGATTCCATTTCATCCATGCTTCGCTGACCCCCCCACCGTCCCCGGCGGCGGCTTCCCGTCCGCAATCCAGAGGAATCCGAGCAAGGCCCGCGTCCGAGGCGGCAGCAGCACCGTCGCCATCACGCGCACAACCGCCCGCCCGTACAGCGCCGCCACAAGCCCGCCGGCCACCTGCACCGAGGCGTGCAGCAGCAGGAACTGCCACCCCCACCGCTCAAGATTCGGCGCTTCGTACACCCACGCCCGCCACGCCACCGCCATCGGCGCCAGCGGAAGGACCGCCGCAAGCATCACGTGAAAAATCCTCTTCCAGTGATGCGCCGCGCAGGCGTACAGGCACACCATCACGAACCCCGCCGCCGCGGAAACCCCCAGCACAAGCGCCATGAACTCCGGCAGGTGTTCCACGTCATCACGCACCGAACGCCCCGAACGCCCGCCCCCGTCCGTCAGCGCGTCGAGCGTCGACATCTGCATCCCCGTCTCGAGCAACAGCAGCAGGAACGTCACGATCAGGACCGCCAGCATCCACCAGAACACCGCGAATACCCCCAGCCGGTTCAGCCACACACGACCCGCCGTCGTCGCCTCCCCGGCATGGTGAATCCGCCCGCACTCCGTGCAGCGCGCCAGCAGCAGCCGCGTCCGATCGTCCCGATGCACTGGCGCCGTCCGCATGTTAAACCCGCACTCGTCGCAGAACCGATCGGTCTCGATCCGACCGACCACCGCCTCCGACGCAGCCGAACCGGGCCTGTTTGAACCAGCCTCCATGCGGCTTTCTTCCAGAGAACACCCCGTTCATTTCACCACGATCACCAGCCACGCTTCACGAGCACCCACGCCGAAACATGGACCACCGCCGAAACCCACGGGATCACCCGGAACGGGAGCCGACGGGTCTTGTGCCGGAACGCCGCCATCCCCACGATCGCGCCGATGAACCCGCCCGCCGCCGACATCCAGAGCAACGTGCTCTCCCGCGTCCGCCACCAGCCGCGCGACGATGCGAACTTGTCGCGCCCGAACGCCGCCAGCGTCACCAGCGAGAGCACCGCGTAGTACACGATCACAAGCGTCTGAACCATCGGCCCCGCTTCGCGCCTTCGCCAGCGCCCATTCGCCTCACTTCCGCGACACCGACGGCGGCCGGGAGTGCTTCTTCGAGTAATACATGTTGAACCCGACACCCATGACGCTCAGAAGACTTGCCACCACCACCCCGAACGCCATGAACCCCGCCCCGACCCCGCCCGCCAGCCGATATGAAACGTACACCGAAACCGCCCCGACAATGACGAAGGCGATCGTGGCAAGAATGAGCGCGCGTGTACTGGGCATGACGATGAGCGGGCGATTCTATCACCAACCCGCGCTCACACCACGCCGCCGTCCCCCCGTTACAGTGACAGGCAACGAAAGGAGCACCGCGTGCCCAACCTCCGATCCATCGCGCTCGCCGCCGGCCTTCTCGTCTCCGCCGCCGCTTCCGCTCAGTCCCCGGCCGCCCCGACCACGCCCCCCGAACAATGGACCATCATCCATTGCGGATCGCTCCTCGCCATACCCGGACGCCCACCCCTCGCCAACGCCTCCGTCATCGTCAAGGATCAGCGCATCAACGCCGTCCGCGAAGGATTCGTCAACCCCGACCAGTCGCCCGCTCCGCCGGGCGCAACCGTCAACGTCATCGACCTGAAAAACCGGTTCGTCCTCCCCGGCCTCATCGACTGCCACGTCCACCTCACCCACCAGACCTCGCCGGATGCAAGGCTCCAGACCGTCACCATGTCCGACGCCGACGCCGCACTCAACGCCGTCGTCTACTCACGAAAAACGCTCGACGCCGGCTTCACCTCCGTCCGCGACCTCGGCGCCTCCGGCGACACCATCTTCGCCGTACGCGACGCCATCAACGACGGGCGAATCCCAGGCCCGCGCATCTGCGCCGCGGGGAAGGCCATCTCCCCCACCGGGGGCCACGGCGACAAGACCAACTCCTTCCGGCCCGACGTCTTCGATCTCCCAGGCCCGATCCAGGGAATCGCGGACGGACCGGACGCATGCCGACAGGCCGTACGCAATCAGGTCAAACGCGGCGCCGACTGCATCAAGCTCACCGCCACCGGCGGCGTCCTCTCGAACATCGGCGCCGGACTCGAGCAGCAGTTCTTCGACGACGAACTCGCCGCAATCATCGACACCGGCCACCTCCTCAAGAAGAAAGTCGCCGCCCACGCCCACGGCGTGAACGGAATCAACGCCGCCCTCCGCGCGGGAGTCGATTCCATCGAGCACGGCACCTACCTCGATGACGAGTCCATCCGCCTCTTTAAGGAAAAGGGAGCCTACTACGTCCCCACCATCACCGCGGGAAAGAGCGTCGAGGAGTACGCCAGGACCCCGGGTTACTACATCCCGCAGGTCATGAAAAAAGCACAGACCGTCGGCCCGCTCATCCAGGAGGCCTTCGCACGCGCCTACAAAGCGGGAGTCAAGATCGCATTCGGAACGGACGCCGGAGTCTTCCCCCACGGCGACAACTGGCGCGAACTCCTCTACATGGCCGACGCCGGAATGAAGCCGGACGAGATCATCAAGTCCGCCACCGTCAACGCCGCCGACCTCCTCGACTGGTCGAACGATGTCGGCTCCATCGAACCGGGCAAGTACGCCGACCTCATCGCCGTCACCGGAGACCCGCTCCGGGACATCGCCGTCCTGAAGAACATCGACGTCGTGATAAAGAGCGGCGAAATCGCCAAGGACGCCCGACGCTGAACACCGACGTTCATCGGCCGGAAAGCTTCGATCGGTATTCGATCAAGGTCCGCGACAGCGCCTCCCGCACGCCGGGGTAGCCCGCCATCGCCACCGCTCGCTCCTGGATTTCGACGGCCTTCTCGAAATCGCCCTTCAGAAAGTACACGCGCGCCAGCGTGTCGATCGTGTCCGCGTCCTTCCCGTTGGTCAACTCGTCCGCACGCCGCGCCGCCATCAGCGCCAGCTCCAGGTCCGCGTACTCCAGCGGACGGTTCGGATCAACGTTCATCCACGCGATGTTGCTCAGCACCGCGAAACAGTTGTACCCCTTCCCGTTCACAATCTCGCGCCCCAGCGCCGTCGCCGCCGGCCACTCCTTCCCCTGGACCTTCTGCTCGTAGTGCGTGAACGCCCACGTCGCGGAGATGCACTCGGAATACTGGCGACGCGCCATCTCGATGTCGAACGTCTGCTCCATCACTTCCTTCAGCGTCGTCTCAAACTCGGCCGGGCTTCCGATGTACGCCACCCGGCCCTCCTGGTCGACAATGAACACGCACGGCACCCCGCCGCGACCGCTCGGGAAGAGCCACGTGTCCATCAGCACGCGCGACGTGTCCCACGCGATATGAAAGCCGACCGGGACGCTCCCGCCGAAAACCACCCGCTCAACCGCCTCACGGGTATTCGTCTGCCCGGGGCTTGACGCGCCGATCACCACCAGCCCCTTGTCCGCGTACAGGTTCTGGAGTTCGGTCAGACGCGGAAGCATCGCGATCGCGGGGTCCGTCAGCACCGACCACAGGTAGATCAGGTACACCTTGTCCCGTTCCACCCCGCCGATCGGATCGCCCAGGATCCAGTTATTGATCGTCAAAGGCGGGGCCGGATCACCCACCATCAGGACAAACGGCTTCCTCGGATTTGAAAGGTCAGGTTGATGCACCTGCGAGGGCATCGGCACCACCTCACCGGGGGGAACCGCGGGCTGACCCAGCGACACCGAAACCGCGGAAAACGCCACGAAAGCAAATGTTGCAATCTTCATCGGGTACGCACTCACGGGTTGATCGTGACACTACTATCGGACGCAGACAGGGTAAGCATAAGCCGCCCCCGACATTCACAACCGATGCCCGAACCCTCGGTTGCGGCGCGACCGAACACCGGGCCTTCAGCCCCGGAAAGTTATCCGCCACCCCTTTCGAGACGGCGTGATCCGAACGCGCCGGCGAACCGCCAGGCGGAAAGAAAAAGAGGCCGGACCGGGTCCGACCTCCTCGTCGTATGACACTGCCCCTGAGCATTACCGCCGACGGCGAGCCGCCACCAGCGCCCCGATGCCGCAGAGCGCCAGCCCCGCGGGCGTGGGCACCACGAACGCCGTAAACGTCGCGGGCGACGACGCGCCGAAGAACTCGATCACCCCCGCGTCCGTCTCGATGATCGGCAAGGCGCCCCATTGAGAAAGTGCGCCGTCGCCCGACACGGGACCAATGGAAGACAGCATGTCCCACGCCCCAAGCTCAGCCGTCTGGGGGCCGTTGAACAAGTCAAGCCCACTCGCCCCGGCCCGCGAGAAACCGACGATCCCGTTCACGTTCACGAACGTGCGCGTCGGCGAGGTAAACGTGAACGTCCCCACGCCGAAGATGTCGATCACCGCCGAGTCGTGGTTGATGAACCGCGCGAAGCCGAGCGAAGTGTCCAGGTTGTCGGTGTCGCCCACCGCCGTGATGACGAACGGCACGGGCGCCGTGGCGCCAAACACGGTGTTCCCCACCACCCCGCCGCCCATCCCTTCATGGACGAACGTGATCATCGCCGCATCAGCCCCCGCCGCCGACGCAAGAACCGCGCAGGCAGCGACACCCTTCACGAAACGCATGGTGCTCATCTCTTCTGTCTCCCTTTCCGGCCGCCGCTCAAACGATGGAGCGCGCGACGGCTGTGCATTCGGACCCGACTCCTCAAACGCTTGAGACTCCGAACGGGTCGCAAGGGAAATATGGGCTTCGACCGCCCCGGAGGCAAGAAATCAAGAGGATAAAACCGCGGTTTCAGCGAGATCCACCCGTGGTTTCGGCCCCTGTTCGGCTACTTGCCGGGGTACTCGTACACCCCGCGCCCGGACTTGTCTCCCAGTCGCCCCGCCGTCACCAACTGTTTCAACAGGGGGCACGCGCGGTACCGATCGTTGTTCAAGCCATCCGCCAGGACATTCATGATGTGGACGCACGTATCCAGCCCGATGAAGTCCGCCAGCCGCAAAGGCCCCATCGGAAAGTTGCAGCCGAGCTTCATGATCCCGTCAATCGCCTCCGCCTCCGCGACACCCTCCATCAACGCATAAAACGCCTCGTTGATCATCGGCATCAGGACACGATTGGACACGAACCCCGCCCGATCGTTCGCTTTCAACGGCGTCTTGCCCAGCCGAGTCGCCAGCGCCACCGTCCGCTCGACAATCTCCTTGCTCGTCTGCATCGCCGGGATCACCTCGACCAGCGCCATCAATGGCACGGGATTGAAAAAGTGCATCCCCACCACCCGCCCAGCGGAGGCGCCCGCCGACGCCGCGATCTCCGTGATGCTGATGCTGCTCGTGTTCGTCGCCAGCGCGATGTCCTCACGCTTCAGCATCGACGAAAGCTTCGAGAACAACTCCTTCTTCACCCTCGCGTCCTCGACCACCGCCTCGACCACCCAGTCGGCCCCCGCGAGCGCATCGAGTGAAGTCACGTGCCGAACCCGTCCCAGCGCCGCGTCCATCTCGGCCTGCGAAAGTTTCCCCTTCTCCACAAACTTCCCGAGCGACTTCCGGTGCGTCGATTGGCACTTCTCCGCCGCCCCGGGGAACGAGTCGTACACCAGCACATCCAGCCCCGCGACCGCCGCCACCTGCGCGATCCCGCCCCCCATCTGCCCCGCCCCGAGCACCGCGATCGTCTTCACTTCGAACATACGCACTCCCTTTCACGCCGAGGCCGACACCACGACCCGCGCGCCGCACAAGATAGCCGCTCCCACCGCCGCCGCCGAAACGGACGCCATCGGTAGAACCTCCCGCCGTTACCATCGGCAAGCGCAAGCAACCCGCGAACGCATGCACACACCCGCGAGCCAGAAAATGATCCACCCTCTCGCCGCCGTCACCCTCCTCGCCGCCATCCTCGCCTCCCCGGCCCTCGCGCAATCCGCGCCGGCACCCGCCAAGCCCGCGCTCAAGGGCGCCGCAAAGGTCCGCGCGGACGCGGAGGCCCTCGCCCCGCTCTTCCCGGACGGTCCCGCCAGGAGGTTCATCACCGCCGCAACAACGCCAGAAGCCGTCCCGACCGTCGGCCCACGAGTCCTCGCCTACAAAAAAGAAACTCGCCAGTGGCTCACGCTCGAAGAAGCCAACCGCCTGCCCGTCGTCGAGAAGACAAACTGGAACGAAACACCCTGCGACGAGACCCAGTACTACGAGACAAAGTACGGCTCACCGCTCGTCTACGCCCGCGTCATCGAGGTCGCACAAGCCCACGGCTTCGACCCGCAACCACCCTCCGACACGCCCACCGCCGTCATGGACTTCGGCTACGGCACCATCGGACACCTCCTCATCATGGGAGCTATGGGGATCGAACCCACGGGAATCGACGTCGATCACTTCCTCGAAAAAATCTACGCCCCGGAACGCGCCGCGGGTCGGATCAAGTGCCTCGATGCAAGAAACTCCGTCGCCGTCAATCTCATCAACGGGCAATGGCCGGCGCAACCGGAAATCGCCGACCAGGTAAGGAAAATCCGTCCACAGGGCTTCGACCTCATCACCTCAAAGAACACGCTCAAAAACGGCTACCTCCACCCGACTCAACCCGTTGACGACAGGAAACTCGTCAAACTCGGCGTCAGCGACAACGCCTTCGTCAACGCCCTCTTCGATGCCCTCAGGCCCGGCGGACTCCTCGTCATCTACAACATCTCGCCCAGGCCAAGCCGCGGCACCGAACCCTACAAACCCTGGGCCGACGGCCGATCCCCCTTCTCAAAAGAAATGCTCACCCGGGCCGGATTTGAAGTCCTCGCCTTCGACGAAGTGGACGACCAGAAGGCCGAATCCATCTTCACCACCCTCGGCTATCCCATCACCGATTCCAACGGCGAAAAGGACCTCTTCGCCCTCTTCACCGTCTGCCGTCGTCCACCCCAATAGCCCCCCTTGTCCAAATACCTTGCGGGACGGCCCACCGAGGGGTACGCTGTTCTCGCAGGCTACAGGGGCCTGCGCCGCACAAGGATTCGTGAGGAGAGTCAGGCCATGATCACCGCGTCCCGTCAATGCTCAGGCTGCGCCATCGCCGCGTCCCTCGCCATCGCCGCCGCCGCCAACGCACAGTACGTCATCCCGCCCGACATCTACCAGGACCAGCAGGGATTCGATGTCGGTCCTTCCTACGTCGGCCCCATCATCCCCGGCGCCTATGTTGACCCATACGGCACCGCCGACTACCGCGGCGCCGCAAGCGAAGGCGACTACGACGCGTATGACGGTGCCGGCGTCATCCTCATGTCCACACCCACCACCACGCGCGGCAACCCGACCTCACCCATCATCGTCAGCCGCCGCGCCGACGCCCTCCAATCGCTCAACGTCTATCGCTGGATCGATACCTACACCAACATCACCGAGGAGGCGACCACCTTCACCGCGTACTTCTGGACAAACCTGGGATCCGACGGCGGCGACGTCGTCGCTCTCCAAGACCCCTTCCGATTCGTCTCCTTTGAAAACGATCCCGACGACGGTGAAACTCCCACCGACCCCGTCGTCGCCATGATGCACGGCAACAACCAGTGGACCGTCGGCCACGTCTTCCTCGAACGCTTCGGATTCCAGCGCGGAGACGGCAACTTCTTCGCGGACGATGTCCTCCGCACCTTCCGGCTCACGCTCGAGCCGGGACAATCGGTTTCGCTCATGTTCGCCGATTTCCTCGCGTTCACTCCCGACGAGTTCGGCTTCCAGGGCAGCCCGCAGGACGTCGCCGATGCGCTCGCCCGGACCCAGCAACTCCTCGAAGACCCTTCCCCGCTCTTCGCCGACCTCGGCCGGGGACAGGCCGAGTCAATCATCAACTGGACGATCCCATCACCCGCCTCCGCCCCATTCCTGGCGATCGGGCTTGTCCTCGTCCGCCGCCGACGCTGACCATCGAATCCGCAGCCACCATTCACAAGGGGCAACGAGCCTCGCCGACCCGGATCTCGACCGCGACCGCCACGAACGGACGAATCGGCCGCTCACCTACACTTGACCGCGAATGGTCACGCTCTTCGACGAACGCCGATACCTCATCCCCTTCCGATCCATCCTGCTGCCCCAGATCTTCACGGACACGCTCGTCATCGGAGGCGGCGCCGCCGGACTCTCCGCCGCCCTCGCCGCCTCGGAACACGGCGATGTCATCACCCTCGGAAAGTCAAAGTTCAACGTCTCCAACACCTCATGGGCACAGGGCGGCATCGCCGCGGTCCTCGCCCCCTCGGACTCGATCGAGAGTCACCTCTCGGACACCCTGGAGGCCGGCGCCGGACTGTGCGACGAAAGTGTCTGCCGGCAGGTCGTCACCGAAGGACCGGGCATCCTCAACCGATTGCTGAACGCCGGCTTCCGCGCCGACCGCCGCCCCTCGGGCGACCTCAGCCTCGGCCGCGAAGGCGGACACCACGCCAGCCGCATCATCCACGCGCAGGGGGACGCAACCGGCGCTGAACTCGCACGCTGCCTCCTCGAACTCACGCGTACAAGATCAAACATCCGACTCTTCGACAACTGCTTCGCCCTCGACCTCCTCACTCCCACCAACGCCGAACGATCGCCATGCCTCGGCGCGATCACTCACCATCCGAAGCACGGCCTCCAGATCATCTGGGCCAAGGCCACCATCCTCGCCGCCGGAGGCTGCGGAATGCTCTGGCGCGAAACCTCAAACCCGACCGTCGCCACCGCCGACGGAATCGCCATGGCCTACCGCGCCGGCGCCGCCGTCGCCGACCTGGCTTTCATGCAGTTCCACCCCACGACCCTCTACGTCGCCGGAGCGTCGCGCCTCCTCATCAGCGAAGCCGTGCGAGGCGAAGGCGCCAGGCTCCTCGACGACTCCGGTCGCCGGTTCATGGAGTCCGAACACGAACTCGCGGAACTCGCCCCGCGCGACATCGTCAGCCGAGCCATCCACCGAACACTTGCGCGCCAGGCCGCGCCGCACGTCTGGCTCGACGCGACGCACATCGACCGCTTCGCGGAGCGCTTCCCCGGAATCGACGCGACCCTCCGGCAGTTCGAACTCGATCCCACGAAAGACCTGATCCCGGTCAACCCGGCCGCTCATTACATGGTCGGAGGCGTGCGCACGGACCTCGCCGGACGCACAACCGTGCCGGGACTCTACGCCGTCGGTGAAGCCGCCTGCACCGGACTCCACGGCGCCAACCGCCTCGCAAGCAACTCGCTCCTCGAAGCCCTCGTCTTCGGCGAACGCGCCGGCCGAGCCGCACACGAGATGAACCCGGGACTCGCGGAAAGCCGATCCGCCAACGGCTGGGGAGAAGCCTCCCGCGGCGGACCCGTTCAGATCATCTCGAACATCCCACCCTCCGAAAAGGGTGAACTCGACCTCACCGATGTCCGCTCCTCGCTCCGCTCCGCCATGTGGCGCAACGTCGGAATCGAACGCTCGGGAGCCAAGCTCGAAGACGTCGCGGAAATGTTCGACTTCTGGGCCCGATACACGCTCGACAAGGTCTTCGACGACCCCGCCGGATGGGAAACTCAGAACATGCTGCTCGCCGGAGCGCTCGTCACCCGGAGCGCGCGATGGAGAGATGAATCGAGGGGATGCCACTGGCGCGAAGAGTTCGACGCGCCACGACCCGAGTTCGCCGTCCATGATTGCTGGCGCAAGGGCGCCGCGGCCCCAACCACCGTCGCCTCACTCTCCACCGCCGTCCTCAACCCATGACCGCGCCGCACAAGCACCCCATCGCCTCCGCGACCGCCGCGCTCATCCTCGTCATCACCGCCTGCGCATCCGAGGAGCGCGTCGTCTCCGCGCGCGGCGGGCTCTTTGACCTCCCCGGAGCACAGTCGCCCGTCATCGACGAGACGCGATCCGATCCCGCGAAGCAGACCGCCGCTCGGAACGCCGCGGGACCGTGGGACAACGTCCTGCGGTCATTCCCGGGCTACGAGCCGCCGCCCGATCCCGACGCGCGGAACAACCCCGCCCGCGAACCGCTCACGCCCGGCGAAGCGCTCGGCCTCCGACGAAAAAACCCCGACGGCACCTTCACCCTCTTCGCACGTTCACCCGCCGATGTCATGTACCACGTCATGACCACACTCGACAAGAAGGAGTACGACCTCCTCCTCGATCAGGTCATCGCCGAAGAAACCAAGGCCGAATACCGCAGGCAAGGCCGCGACCCGCGCGAAGCCATCAACTTCCTCGTCCAGCGACGCGCCGACATCGCCGCGCTCTTCGCGACGTTCCCGATGGGCGACCAGACCCCCGGAGTCAATCTCAAGACCATCGGCCGAAACCAGTTCCGACTCACCGCCCCCGTCGCCATGACCCAGGAACTCAAACTGCACACCCTCGACGTCGCCATCGAGAACGGAAACTTCCGCCTCCTCATGATCCGCTGAACATCCACCTCCATCTCCCGAGCCTCACAACGACCCCCAGTTCGTGAGCACCTCGGTGATGTCGGAAAAGTTCACCACCCCGTCGCAGTTCGCATCGCCATCCGGGCCGACCAGACCCCAGTTCGTCAGCACCGACGTGATGTCCGCGAAATCAACCCCCCCGCTTCCGTCCGCGTCACCCGCCGATGTCAGACGGACCGAAATCGAGAACCTCGGCCCGAAGCCGTCGATCCCGATCTCTTTCGTATAGAAACTCGCAAAAGAACCGCCCCCAGGACCGGGCCCCCCCGCCGACGCCTGCTGGAGCGACGTCACCAGCAGCCGCACAAGCCCCGCGTCGCACGCGCGACGAAGGTACGCCTGCACATCCGCGTCATTCACGTTCAGCGTAAACACCGTGTCACGGTCCACCGGCACCAGCGCGCCCGGCGCAAGGCCCCCGATCTGCCCCACCGCGAACGGCTTCGAGTCAAACTGGTCGCGCACATTGTTCGAGACATCGCGCTCCACGCGACCGGCGTAATCCGTCGCATAGGCGTACCGAGTGTCGCGCGTCGGGAACGAGCCGGGACCGAACGGCGGGGCCGCGCGCTCCGGCGAACCCTCCCAATAGCACGGAAACTGGTTCAACGCGGGCATCGAAGGATCAATCCGGCAAGCCATCCACCCGTTGCGAAACGCGGCGCCATACAACTCGATCGGCCGACCGTCGGCATCCCCGGCCCCATTCAGGTAAGTCTGCCAGCCGTCGTACGTCGGGTCATACTTGTAAACGTTGTGATTGCTCACCTTCAGCGTCAGCACCGCCGAGATCACGCGATATCCGCACGCTCCGCGACCCGGCGGAAGATTCGCGGGGAAATCAAACCCGACCATGAT
The DNA here is from genome assembly GCA_016795005.1 of Phycisphaerae bacterium. Lineage (GTDB taxonomy): Bacteria > Planctomycetota > Phycisphaerae > Phycisphaerales > UBA1924 > JAEUIV01. The sequence goes on along the minus strand of JAEUIV010000057.1, from coordinate 13,717 downwards.
CTGGCCGTCACGCTGATCGAACGTGATCGGAAAAAACGCCGTCTCCTGGCCGAGCGAACTGAACGTCTTCGCCTCGAACTCGTACCCCGCGCTGCTCGCGAACGGGTACACCCAGCGGTCGATCGTTGGCGCATCGAACGACAGGCTGACCACCTGCCCCGAAGCCGCCGATACCGCCGCCACCGAACACAGACCGGATATTGTGGATAACTTCATCCTCTACTCCCTTTTTTCGCCGGGCCGCACCGCCGATCCGCCCGAAAACAGCGTTTTCATCGCTCCAGAACCGTGAAACCGATTGCACCGGGCGGGTCGGATTCCTATAGTTGACCGCAACCACTCCGGGGTCAAGCACCGAGCAGAGAATATGAACCGCTCCCACGCTCAGAACCGCCCAGACTCGCGCGCCTTCACGCTCATCGAACTCCTCGTCTCCGTGGCGATCATCGCGGTCCTCATCGCCATCCTCCTCCCCGCCCTCGCCAAGGCGAGGCAGTGCGCCCTCGTCACGGGAGAACTCTCCGCCGCCAGGCAGTTCTCACTCGCGCATCAGATGTACATGAACGACAACCGCGGCCTCGTCCTCGTGGGGTTCCCGAGCGATGAAATGGTCCGCACCGGGCAGATCGTCGCCCGAAACTCCACCGGCAAACGACTCGCCGGAGAGATCGCGCGCCGCTACCCGTGGCGCCTCATGCCTTACATGGAAAACGCCGTCGACATCGTCTTCCGTTCCGAAACCCAGCGCGAAGCCATGCGCTCCATCTGGGGCGATGAACGCGCCGACTACGCCGTCTCACTCCTGCCGAGATTCGGCCTCAACCAGACCTTCGTCGGCGGCAGCTCCGACTTCTACGCCTTCTCCCCCAGCCCCGTCATCCAGCAACGCACCCAGACCAGGTGGGGACCACGCTGGTACGTCCAGCGGGACACCGACGCCCGGCAGCCCGCCAAACTCATCACCTTCGCGTCCTCGCGCAACACCGTCGCCGTCTCGAACTCCGAGGACGGCTACTTCTCCATCAAGCCACCATCGCTCATCCAGCGAACCTGGGCACGCCAGCCCGATCCCGCCTTCACGGGCGCCGACACCGGAAACGTCGCATTCATGTTCGCACGCCGCGCCGTCTTCACGATGATGGACGGCAACGCCCAGACGCTCACGTTCACCGACGCGGACGACATGCGCCGCTGGACGCCGAAGGCCCCGACACAGGATTGGACGCTCCCCGCCCCCTGACAACCTCCAACGCATACACTTAAACCCGCGACGCCCACACCGAAGACCGGGCGTCGTGGAAAAATCCGTTCAGGACTTCGGACGCACAGGGAGATCAGAAATCATGTTGATCCGTACCACCGTCATCGCGGCCGTCGCCGCCGGAATCGCCTCGTCCGCACACGCCGCCATCATCCCCTTCACCGAGACGTTCGACACCAACGCCGCCAACTGGACCGGCCCCGCCGGACCTGCGACCTACGACCCCGCCGGAAACATCGCCGCCGAAACAAACGTCAACGCCGCTTCCTTTGGCGTCGTCATCGCCCTCCGAGGCCAGGCCGCAAACAACGCCAGCAACGGAGCCTTCATCGGAAACTGGATCACGGAGGGCGTCACGGCGCTCACCTTCTCCGTCAGGCACTCCGCCCCGATCCCGATGAACTTCGGCGCAAGGCTCGTCACGCCATTCAACTTCCCCGGCGCCATCGGACTCGACTTCGCCCCAGTCTCTCCAGGCCAATGGACGACCGTCACCATCCCGATCAGCTCCGCCTACCCCGGCTGGGTCTCGTTCGAAGGCTCCGACTTCAACACCATCTTCTCAAACATCGGCAGCGTCCAACTCCTCTACAACGTCCCCGACGCACTCGCGGGCACGGGAACGAGCATCAGGGTCGAAGCCGACAACATCGCCATCATCCCCGGCGCCGGCACCCTCGCTCTCCTCACACCGCTCCTCCCGATCGCGCTCCGGCGCAAGCGCTGAACCCCCCGCCCCCTCGCCCGCCCGATCGTCCCGATCGCGCTCACGCGTACGAGTGCAGCCCGCTGATGACAAAGTTGATCACGATCCAGTTGAACAGCATCACCCCGCACCCCGCGATCGCCAGCAACGCCGTCCACAGACCCTTGTCGCGCACTTTCAGCCTCACGTGGACCAGCACCAGGAACACCAGGAACGTGTTCAACGCGAACACCTCCTTCGGGTCCCAACCCCAGGGCCTCCCCCACGAGTGATCGGCCCAGATCGCGCCCATCACGATCCCCGCCCACAAGAGCACGAACGACAACTCCATCAGCACCATCGTCGCGCCGTCAAACACCTCGGACAGCCCCACCCGCCGCGATAACCCCGGCGTCGCGCTCTCGATCAGCGATGCCGCGCCCCCCACGCGCGCGTACGACGCCGTCCCCCCCAGCATCCGGTGGACCAGGTAGAGAACCGCCGTCACGGACGCCATCGCGATCAGCGCATACGACGCGATGATCACGTTCGTGTGGATGTACAGCCACAGGTCGTGCAGCACCGGCATCATGTTGTTGATGCTCGCGTTCAACTGCGGAACATAGTGCGCCGCCATCAGCGCGCACATCGACGCCGCCGCCCCGCCCAGCGCAAAGAGGTTCCGCATCGGCGTCCGACGCGCCGCGTACTCCAGCACCAGCACCGCGATCGTCCCCAGCCACACGCTCGTCGTCACCGCCTCGAACATGTTCGAGTTGGGCCACCGCCCCGCCACGTACCACCGCCAGCCCAGCGCCACCGTGTGCAGCACGAACGCCACCGCGAAGAACCCCATCCCCAGCCCCCGCGCCGCCTCCCAGCGGTACGCCACCGACATCACCAGGAAAATCAGGCTCACGAAGTAAACAAGCCACACCCACGTCATGTTCTGCGCCCGGAAGTAGTACGACTGCAGCGCCATCCGCGCAGGCTCCGGGTACACCGAGGGAGCCACGCTCGAAAGAACGGACGCCAGCCGCTCCACCGCCGAGTTCACACCCGCCGCGTCCAGCGCACGCCACGAACGCGACAACGACTCCATCGACCCCCGCAACTCCGCCCGCAGACCAGCGTCCAGGCCGGGTATCTCCGCGTCCGCCGGCCGCATCATCCCGCCCGGTTGCCACATCTCACCCAGGCTCAGCCACGGATGATCCGAACGCCCCGAAGGCGGCGGAATCATCTGCAACTGATCCAGCAGAACCTCCGGCCTCCTCAGCCCACGGGCGCTCATGATCGCGTCCGCGTGCTTCGCCGTCCGCACCATGTCCATCGACCACCGACGGATCAGCCCCTCGCTCTCCGGGTGCGACAGCTGCCGCTCCGAGATCATCCCGCTTTTGAAGAACGCCTCCCCCTCCTCGCGCGTCATCGCCGAGGCGGACTCGAGCGCCGCCGCCAGTTGCCCCCTCATCTCCTTGTTCTTGATGTAGATGACCGGCGCCGCCGCGTAGCGCTCGCCCCGGAACACCATGTCAAGGTACGTGAAGTCCGTCGGCTGCCCGAACACCCGCGACCGGCCGCTGATGTACGACAACATCTCCGTTGCAAATGCGTCAAATGACTTCAGCCGCCCCTCGTTCCACACCGCCGAACGGTCCAGGGGAGAAAGATCCACCGCGCGGACAAAGGAACCCTCCGCCCTCTCGCCCGGCGCCGCGCCGCCCGAACGCAGCACCATCGCCGCCACCGCCCCCGCGAGCACCGAGGCGGACAACACGCCGATCACAAACCAAGTCCAGCGTCGCCAGAACATCAGGGCTCCTCCCGACCGCGCGCCGACGACAGCGAACCATCGCGGATCGGCGTCTCATCCAGACCGGGAACCGCCGACCGACGCGGCAATCGACCGGCCTCCATCTCCGCCATCACGTGACGACGACGACGTCGGCGAACAATAGGCTTCACATAAAACGCATAGATCATCCCCGCGATCGACACGCAGCAGCCCGCCAGCTGCGTGTACACCCCGTGACGGTTGCCCACACCGAGACCCGTGAAGTTCAAACCCTGCGACGGAACATCCCCGGCAAAACGCGCCGCCCGCGGCGGGTCCCAGTACGACTGGAAAAACCACATCCCGCGGAACGTCCCCGGGTTGTTCGTGCTGATCGAGATCGCTTCGCTCAGCACGTCCCCGTCACGGAATCGAACAATGCTCGTCCAGTCGCGCACGCTCGACGTCCGGCCCGTGAATCCGCCGACATTGGACGTCAGGACAAAGTCCTCCAGACGCACCGGATAGGGCAACGCCCGCCGTTCACGACCCACCGCCAACTCAATCTCACTCCCGTCCGGCAGCGACACCAGCGCCGGCTCGTACCTCGACAGCACGCCGATCGGCTCGAAGGGTTCATCGAACGTGTAACGGTGGAACGGAATCCAGCGCGAATCACGCCATCCGTCCCGTGACAACTCCACACGCACCAACGCAAAAGCCTGCACGGAATCGGAGTCCTTGTCACGCTGACGCCTCGGAATGATCACGGGCTTCTCCGCCTCGACCGCGTCCGGCATCACGCGGTTCACCACCAACCGGATCCCATAAAGAATCTCGACCGGCTCGCCGGGCGCGAACGTGCGCTGCACACGCCCCCCCGCCCCGTCATCGTGGAATACATGCAGGCCCACCCCACCCGGACCCGAAACAATCGAGATCGTGCTCAGCGGCCGACCGGGACGGTACACCGTCTCCAGACGCACATCGGGAACCTGCGGCGTATGCGGCTCCTCCGCCGCCGTCTCGGGATTGTCTCGGTTCCGCGAAGGATCCTCGAACACCCACCTCGTCAATCGCTTCCCCTCGGGATTCACCAGGTCGACCAGCAGCAGCGTCACGGAGCGCCCGCTCGACAACGGGAGACGGTCCTTCGCCTCACGAATCCGATACTGCCACCCCGATTCACCCAGAGGAACCATCGGCCGATCCGCAGCCGCCAGGTCCGCCAACTGGAAACGAACCGTCTCATCAATCCCCGCGGCGGGAACACGCAGCACCAACTCACGGACCCCCACGTCCAGGAATCGAGGCAACTCCTCCGCACGATCCACCCACTCGAACGACAATCGCCCGTCATACGCGGACCGCCGAGTCTCATCAAACGCCACCAGAGTCTCGCGGAACGGCCGTCCGTCGGGAGTCGTCATCGTGATCTCCGCCACCGGATTCAGCACCGGGCCGCCCGGAGCAAAGTCACGCTTCATCACCGCGTACCGCAGGAATCCCGTCACGCGGACGTCCAGACCCGCCAGCGGGTCGCCCCCCCCCGCCTCACCCGGACGCACCTCCAGGTCCAGCACATGCCGCGTCAGCGGCCGATCGTCCTCCCCCGCCGCGCTCGGCCAGACATCGCTCAACTCCGATACGTAATCGTTGTACCGGGGCAGACCGCGGATCACCCGCTGCGACCACCCCGACTCTCCCGCGCGACGAGCCACGATCGCGGCGCTGTCCTTCACCCAGAAATCCTTCTGCTCCGCCGCCTCCAGCGAGAGGTGAACCGTCGAGTCAACCAGCGCCCCGCCGTTGAACTCGGGGAGCTTCTTCACCCTCCCCTTCCCAGGGATCACGTCCTCCGTGTACTGCGGATACCCCGCCAGCAACTGCCGCATGAAGCGACTGCTCGGCGTCTGGATATCCACCGTCACCGCGTACGCCGTCTTTCCGAGATCCCCCTCGCTCCGCAACTCCCACGCCGGATCGATGCTCGCGATCGAGAACCGGAACTCGCCCGCCTCCGTCCGCACGCTCGTGCCGTTCCCGGGCATCACCGGAAGCGTCGACGCCGGCGCGCCGGGAACCTCGATGCGAACCTCGCGCCGCATGACCGGCGCATCCCCCTCGAACTTCGTCCCGAAGTACACGTACGAACCCAGGCACAGCAGCACGATCCCCAGGTGGATCATCCACACCCCGGCCGTCAGCGCGTTGAACCGGATCCGCCGGAACGTCGTCACGATCAGCGAAACGCACAGCAGACCGATCATCGCGTTGAAAAACGGCGTGTGAAACCACTCGAACTCCGTCAACTCGAACACACGCCACTGACGGATCATGTCGTGACGCCACACGTCGGGGTTCAACGGATTCCATCGCCCCGGACCCAACTCGGGATAGATCAGCCCCGCCGAGCCGATCGTGCAGTACACGAACAGAACCACCATCTGCACAATCCCGAAACGAACGCTGCTCAGCCAATCCAGCACCAGCGTGATCGGCCCGCGCCGAGGCCCACGCCCGAAGAGCGAATCAGAAAGATCGGAAGTTCGAGTCGGCGACGGTTTCGGCATCGAGAATCCAAGGTGAAGGGGGACCGCCGCAGTTTAGGCGGAACCGCGAACCCACGCCGATATACTCGAACATCGTTCGACAATCGGCCGAATCGACACCGGAAACCGAGATGCCCCGCGCACGCAACCCGACCGCCCGACCACCCGGCTCCGCGCGCGCAAACGGCGCCCCGTGGCCCGTCACGCGCGAACGCATCCGCACATTGGCGCACAACCTCTGGTGGTCGTGGAACCCCGCCGCGCGCAGGCTCTTCGAATCGATGGACCCGACCCTCTGGCGCGCGAACTCGCACAACCCCATCGCAACCCTCAACAATCTGTCGAGTTCTCGCGCACAAACGCTGTCCTCCGACCCGGATTTCCTGTCCGCGCTCGCCGCCGCCGAGCACGCCCTCGAAGCCTACCTCGCCTCAAAAACCTGGTTTTCAAGCCGCAAACGCCAACTCACCGCCTATTTCTGCATGGAGTTCGGCATCCACGAGTCCCTCCCCCTCTACGCCGGGGGACTCGGAATCCTCGCCGGCGACCACATCAAGTCCGCCAGCGACCTCGGCGTTCCGCTCGTCGGCGTCGGAATTCTCTGGAAGTTCGGCTATTACCGCCAGGAACTCACGAAACTCGGCGAAACGCGCGTCGTCTATCCGGCACCGGATTTTTCGCAACTTCCGATCGAATCCACCGGAAAGTTCATCTCCCTTCCCGTCGGCCGGCAGACGGTCCGCTGCCGCATCTGGCGCCTGACCGTCGGGCGCGTGCCGGTGTTTCTGCTTGATTCCGACTTGCCGACGAACTCGCCGACCGCTCGCGCCCTGACCCATCATCTCTATCGAGGCGGCGACCCGGATTACCGGATTCGTCAGGAAATCCTGCTCGGCATCGGCGGCATGCACGCGCTGGACGCCCTCGGGCTTTCGCCGACGGTGTACCACCTGAACGAAGGTCACGCCGCGTTCGCGCCGCTCGAACGGCTTCGCCGACTCGTCGCGGGCGGAAAGCGCTTCGGGCACGCACTCAATGAAGTCCGTCGGCGGTCGGTGTTCACGACACACACGCCCGTGCCGGAGGGCAACGACCGCTTTGATCCGGCGCTGGTGATGAAGTATCTCGGTCGCATGCCGAATCAGATGCGCCTGAACGCGTCGGAGTTCCTCGCCTTCGGCCGCGAAGACCAGACGGATCAGAAGGAATCGTTCTGCATGACCGTGCTGGCGCTGAGGCTGAGCGCGCGGAGCAACGGCGTGTCGCGGCTGCACGCCGAGACCTCGCGGCGGATGTGGAAGCGCGTCTTCGCCGCCGCCCGAGCGGAAGAGGTGCCGATCGGCTCGGTGACGAACGGAGTCCACCCGGAATCATGGATCGCGGACGAAGCGAGGCCCTTCTACGACCTCTATTTCAAGCCCCGATGGAACGGCGCCGACCCGGAAGACGACTGGTGGAAAGGGGTCGGGCGCGTGCCGAAGGAGGAACTCTGGACGCTTCGACAGACACTGAGAAAGCGGATGATCTCGTGGCTCCGGCAGCGTTCGGCGGACGAAGCGACAGCGTTCAACTTTGAAGAGAAGTACGCGGCGCGGCTGCTTGCGGAAGTCTGCGCCACCTTGGACGAGAACGCGCTGACGATCGGGTTTGCGCGCCGGTTCGCTACCTACAAGCGCGCCCCACTGATCTTCACCGATCCCAAGCGGCTGGCGCGGCTGGTGCGCAACACGGACCGACCGGTGCAGTTCGTGTTCGCGGGGAAGGCGCACCCGCAGGATCGTGGCGGGCAGGAGTTTGTGCGGACGCTGCATGAGTTCTCGCTCACGCCGGAGTTTCGCGGGCGCGTGCTGCTGATCCAGAACTATGACATGCACGTGGGCCGGATGCTGACCTCGGGATGCGACGTATGGCTGAACAACCCGGTGAGGCCGATGGAAGCAAGCGGGACGAGCGGGATGAAGTCGCCCCTGAATCTCGGGATCAACTGCTCGATCCTGGACGGCTGGTGGCCCGAAGCGTTCAACCGAAAGAACGGCTGGGTGATCGGCGGGAAGCAGTTCGCCGACAGGAAGAGGCAGGATCGGTACGACGCGGACGCGCTCTACGCCACTCTGGAAGACCAGGTGATTCCGCTTTTCTATCGCCGCGACCGTCGCGGGGTGCCGGGCGCCTGGTGCCGGATGATGGCCGAGAGCATGCGGAGCGTGTGCGCCGAGTTCAGTTCGCACCGCATGGTGGCGGACTATGCAAGGCGCTTTTATGCCGGGGCGAAGTGACCGGCTGGACTCGGCGACGCGCGGGGCGTGGTCGGCGCTGCGCCTTCGAAGCGGCGTACCGAGATTTTCCGGTGATTCCGGCATCAGAAGGTATAGTGTCCCGAACCTGACGAGGAGAGAGATTTGCCCCCATCGAGTCATTCACTCCTGGATACGCCCGGTGCCATGAGTCCACCCAACGGTCCCGATACGACGCCCGGCGGGGCGACCGCGATGGCCGCGCTCGTCGAGGGGTTCATGGCGGAGTGGCTTCGGCGGCAGTCGCTGCCGGGCAATCTGTTGCAAGCGACGGAGTACGCCCTCCTCGGCGGCGGGAAGCGCCTCAGGCCGATCCTCGCGATGCAATGCTGCGATGTTGTCGGCGGCTCGGTGGAGGACGCCCTGCCGAGCGCGGCGGCGGTGGAGATGATCCACGCCTTCAGCCTTGTTCACGATGATCTCCCGGCGCTCGACAATGACGACCTGCGGCGCGGGCTGCCGACGGTGCACAAGAAGTACGGCGAGGCGATGGCCATCCTGGTCGGAGACGGTCTCATGAGCATGGCGTTCCAGGTGCTGTGCGACCGGCAGGAACCGGCCCTCGCGGGGCGGCTGTGCCGGGAGTTGGCCGTCGGCTCCACCATGATGATCGCGGGGCAGGTGCTGGACACACTCGGCGGATTCGAGGCCGGGCTTTCGGACCGCTCGCGGCTGGAGCGGGTCCACCTCAACAAGACGGGGGCGCTGATCCGCGCGTCGTGCCGGATGGGAGCGCTGGCCGGGTTGGCGCGGGTTGGATCGTCGGATGCCGCGGCGATGACGGCGATCACGGCCTACGGTGAGGCGATCGGCCTGATGTTCCAGATCGTGGACGATCTCGTTGACGTTCAGCAGACCGCCGAGCACGCGGGAAAACGAACGGGGAAAGACAGCGAAGCGGGGAAGTTGACGTATCCGGGGGTGGTTGGGGTGGCTGCGGCACGCGCTGAAGTTTCGCGTCTGCACGCCGAGGCCCGAAAGTCGCTGGAACCCTACGGGAACAAGGCCGGCGGGCTGATTGAGTTGTGCGATTACCTGGCCGTACGAACAAAGTAGGATTCATACCCGTCTTGACTCTATAGTGTTGGCTCGCCCTCTCCTGGAGCAATGGATGGCTCTTCTCCCGACGATTCACACCCCCGCGGACCTGAAGCGACTGAGTCTCGACGAACTGGCGGAGGTCTCCAAGGAGATCCGCGGCGCGATCTTCGATCAGGTCTCGAAGTCCGGCGGGCACCTGGCGCCGAATCTGGGGGTCGTCGAACTGACGGTGGCGCTCCACTACGTGTTTGACTTTGGTCACGATCGGCTGCTCTTTGATGTCGGGCACCAGTGCTACCCGCACAAGTTGCTGACGGGGCGTCAGGGGATGCTGGGTCAATTGAGAACGCGGAGCGGGATGGCCGGGTTCCCCGAGCCGCGCGAATCGGCGTATGACCTCTTCAGCGTCGGCCACGCGGGGACCGGGATCTCGACCGCGGTCGGGATGGCACGCGGCGACACGCTGAACGGCGAGGGGTTCGATCCCGGCGCGAACAAGAGCGGCCGTCGCGTCGTGACGCTGATCGGGGATGCGTCGATCGTCAACGGCGTGGCGATGGAGGGGCTGAACAACGCGGGGACGCTGAAGAGGCAGTTCCTGGTCATCCTCAACGACAACGGGATGTCGATCAGCAAGCCGCAGGGCGCGATGGCGGCGTACTTCGACCGCGTGCGGATCAATCCGCTCTACTCGGGGATGAAGGAAAAGGCCAAACGGATGCTCAAGAACATCCCGGGAGGCGGTCTGGTCGGCGATGCGTATCACCGCATGGGCGAGGCGGCGAAGGCAACGATCTGCGAAGACGCCTGGTTCGAGCATTTCGGGCTGCTGACGATCGGCCCGATCGACGGGCATGACCTGCCGACGCTGGTCGAGTTCCTGGCGGAGGCGCGGGACTTTGATCGACCGATGGTGCTGCACGTCAAGACGGTGAAGGGGAAGGGGTACGGGTTCACGGAGGGCGACGCCTCGACGTTCCACTCGCCGGCCTCGTTCAACTACGACCCGGATTCGTGCCGCGTCGAAATCAAGAAAGAGGGTCGCTCCTTCACGAGCGCGTTCGGCGAGGCGATGGTCGAGATGATGTCGCGCGATCCGAAGGTGGTGGCATGCACCGCCGCGATGCCCGGGGGAACGGGGCTGGACAAGGTTCTCCCGAAGTTCCCCGATCGTTCGTTCGACACCGGCATCTGCGAGAGTCACGCGCTCGACATGATGGCCGGGCTGGCGAAGACGGGGTGGAAGCCTTTCTTCGCGGTGTACTCGACGTTTCTCCAGAGGGCGTTTGACCAGGCGTTCCAGGAGGTCTCGCTTCAGGGTCTGGCCGTGCGGCTGTGCCTTGATCGGGCGGGCCTCGTGGGCGGCGACGGCGCGGTGCATCACGGGTTCTGTGATGTCTCGATCCTGCGCGTGCTGCCGCGGGCGGCGGTCATGGCGGCGGCGGACGAGCCGTCGCTGGTCGCGGCGCTGGAGTTCATGCGGACCTACGACGCGGGGCTTTCAGCGGTGCGGTATCCGCGAGACAACGTGTCGGATGCGCTCGCGGCCTTCGGATCGTGCCCGGCGTTCGAGTTGGGCAAGGCGCGGGCGCTGATCGAGTGCGAGAAGCCGGATGTCGCGGTGCTGGGTTTCGGCACCATGGTGCTGAACGCGCTCAAGGCGGCGGAAACGCTCGGGCCGGAGGTCCGGGTCAACGTGTACGACGCACGGTTTGCGAAGCCGGTGGACGCGGCGCTGATCCGTTCACTGCTTGAACGCGAAGTTCCGATCGTGACGATCGAGGACCACGGTCCTCACGGCGGCTTCGGCGCGGCGGTGGTCGAAGCGGCTTCGGAGATGGGGCTGCACGCGGGGCTGGTGACGCGGATGTCGCTGCCGGACGAGTGGATCTATCAGAACAGCCGGAATGAGCAGTTGAAGGAGGCCGGGCTTGATCCGGCGGCGATCGCGGCGACGATCCGGCGCGCGGCGGCGGGCCGGGAGCGCGAGTTGACGCCCGTGGTTGAAGTCAAGGCGAAGCGCGTCCACGCCTAACTGTTTTTCAACGAGCGAGCCACGGGCGGAATGCACGGTCTCCGAGTTCAGCGCATGACATTCAGCGTGACGCGCTTCTCCACGTCCACGACGGGCGTGGCGATCAGGTCGTAGCCGTCCGCCGCGACGATGACGCAACGGACGAGTTCGCCCGGCGCGAGCGGGGATCTTGACTGGACGTAGATCACGCTGTCGATGTCCGGGGCCTGGAAATAGGCTCGTCCCTTGTAGAGGCGGCCGCCGGCGCCGACTCCCGCCGTGGGCCGGCCCTCGGATGCCATGGGCTTGTCGATGAGAACGTCGAAGCGGTGCCCGGTTTCCGCGGGACGCTTCTCGTCGAAGTGGGAGGCGACGAAGGCGGCCTGCTCGAAGGCGATCCCCTGCTGAAGTTCCATGAGTTCAGCGCGCCGGCGGGTTTTCACTTCGGCGGGGACGCGGAGCGCGGGGTCCGCTTCCATCGTGCCGGCGGGAGTGTGATCCTCGGGCGAATACTCGAAGACGCCCATGGCGTCGAACCCCATCTCATCGACGAAGGCCATGAGTTGCTCGTGATCGTCCTCGGATTCGCCGGGGAAGCCGGAGATGAATGTTGTGCGCACCGCCATGCCCGGGATCCGTTCGCGGAGTTTGAGGATCAGTTCGCGCTGGTGTTCGGCGGTGACGCGGCGGCGCATCGCTCGGAGCATGTTGTTGGAGGCGTGCTGGAGCGGGATATCGATGTACTTGACGATGCGCGGGAGCGAGGCGATCGCATCGATCATCGCGTCGGAGAAGGTGCTGGGATAGGCGTACATGAGGCGGACCCAGCCCTGGGGTGAGAGACGTTCGACGGCGTCGTTGACGGCGCGGAGCATGGCGGGAAGACCGCCGGAAAAGCCGATGTCATCGCCATAGGAAGTCGTGTCCTGGCCGATGAGGTTGAGTTCAAAGGCCCCGTCCTCGAGGAGTTCGCGTGCCTCGGCGATGATGCGATCGATCGGCTTGCTGCGCATCTTGCCGCGGATGGACGGGATGGTGCAGAAAGCGCAGTTCTGATTGCACCCTTCGGAGATGCGGAGGTAGGCGTAGTGTCGGGGCGTGAGGCGGAGACGGGCCGAGTCATCCTCGAAGTAGCCGATGCCCTTTCCGTCCTTGCCGTTGACGGTCAGCCCCGCGGTTTTCATGCCGCGATCCTTGGCGGCCTGGAGCGCATTGGCGGCGATCCAGTACTTCGGCGAACCATCGGCCGTGAGAACGTTTCGCTCGGGGGCGGCCCCTCGGACCGCGTGGACGATGTGGTCGCGGTCAAAGACGCCGATCATGGCGTCGATCCCCGGCGCCCACTCGAGCATCTTGGCGCGGTGACGCTGGACGAGGCAACCCGCGACGATGACTCGCTTGACCTCCCCCGCTTCCTTCCGCCTGATGGCGTCGTGGATCACGGAGAGGGACTCGTCCTTCGAGGCCTCGAGGAAGCCGCATGTATTGATGACCACGGCGTCAGTCGGGTCACCCGACGACGAGGGGTCGTGCGAGACGGGAAGCAGGCCGTCCTGCGCGAGGAGGCCGAGCATTTTTTCCGAATCGACAAGATTCTTCGGACAGCCCAGGCTGACGAAGGAAACGGTGCGGATGTCACCCGTCCCGGCGGACCGGGGCGCTTTCTGGCTCTTGGCATTGGTCATCGTGGAGAGCGGAAGTGTAGCAGGGCCGATTCAGGCGGATTGTTCGCGTTCGGCCCAGAACTCGCCGGAGGTCCGCACCGGCACAACCTCGAAACGGACCAGATCGGACCATGCGGCGATCCATTCATCGAGCCGTTCGCGCGTCGCCGACTCCATCACCTGGAAGCACCGGGCCGATTCGGCGTCGATCCAACTGCCGTGGTAGACGACCCCCTCGGGCATGAGCCGGCCGCGGGACTTGAAGCGAGCGCGGATGGCCTCCGTGTTTGTGCCGAAGTGCTCGATCACCATGAAAAGCATGGGCGTGGTCTCAGTCGTTGTGCGGATGGTAGAGGCCGCGCCTCGTGATGACATCGAGTACGCCCCTGGGGAGCATCGTGTTCAGTTGTTCGTGGGTGCGGTCGGAAT
>JAEUIV010000056.1 GCA_016795005.1 Phycisphaerae bacterium | reverse complement strand
TACACCCCCGCGAGCGTGCCGCCGGCGATGGATGCGAAGACGATCGTCGGGATGTCCATCCCGGTGTTCTTGCCCTGAATCGCCGGGGTCAGCACGTAGTCATCGAAGGTCTGCGAGCCGACGGAGATCAGGATCGGGCCGAGGATGTTCCACCACCACTCCCCTTGCCATCCGGGGAGCGGAGGCTGGAGCCACATGAGAAGCATGGCGATCGGAAGTCCGACGCCGCCGACGTAGGGCAAGATCGCCAGCGCCCCGATGATCGGGCCGAGGATGAGCGGCGCCGGGACGCCCACGAGCCAATAGGCCAGCGTGTAATAGCCCATGAGGATCGCGCAGATCGTGAGGCGTCCGCGGATGAAGGCCGCGATGACATGATCCATCTGGCCGAGAAGATTGAAGACGCGATCCTTCCGGCGTTCGGGGATCAGGCTCTCCCAGAAACGCAGCACGCGCCCGTACCCGGTGCAGAAGAAAAAGAAGAAGAACGCGGTGAGGAAGCCGGTGAAGAGGAGATACCCGATGTTCTTGACAAGGTTGAAGGCGGCGACCGCGGCATCGGCGCCGGTGCCGACCGCTTGCCGACCGAGAAAGCGCCCGATCGCGTCGGAGTTGGACTGCATCAGCCGGAAGAGCCACGAGGTGGTCTCTCGAATGAGGGTCTGCGCTCGCTCCTCGATCGGGGATTGCAGGTCAAAGCCCTCGTCGGGCGGTGGGCCGTCTTCGCTCGTCGCATCGCCTCGGGTTTCAGACGGCGCGGGTGCATGCTTCTTCGCTTCCTCGGCACGGGATTCGATGATGTACTCGCGGATGCTGCGCCAGCCGCCCTTCGGGAGGGCTTCGAGCAGCGCCGCGTCTTCCGGGTTCTCGACCGAGGCCTGGAGCGCCTGCACATTGGTCACCATCGACCGCGTGACGGAGATGCCCTGCAACACGGCGAAGCCTCCGCCGAGGATCAGCGGGACGACCACGATCACCGCGGCGAACACGATGATCGAGAGGGCGGTGCCCTGGCGACTGACGTAGCCCCGGCGCGTGACGCTCTGCACCAGCGGTTCGAACAGGTACGCGAACGCCATCGCCAGGAGCAGGGGCACGGTGACAATGCTCAACTTGTAGCCGAGCCAGATGATGCCGAAGACCGCGAGCAGGAACAGGACATCGCGCAGCGGCTGGATCTGCCACAGGTGCAGGTGACGCCAGTCCTTCGGCGCGGATTCGGGCGAAGTTGGTTTGCCGCGGTGAGCGGTCATGAACACCGTTCGAGTTGCCGGCCGAAGACCTCATCGAAATCAAAGACGCCGATGAAGTCGTCGGGGCTGTCCTGATCGGTCTTGCGCATCAGCCCCGCCTCGACAAGGGCAAAGACGATGCGACCGAAATCTTCGGTCCGGTGGATGCGCCAGTGCGTCAGCACGGTGCGGGCCAGCAGCCCGAACTCCTCGAGCGCGTAGTCACGCAACCCAAGGCACAACTCCTGCCCGGAGATATGCCGTTCGTCTTCGAGATTCAGGCTTGTTCCGCGCTTCTCGGCGAGGCGTTCGACCGTGTGCCGCAGCCCTTCCTGCACAAACACGAAGGCTTCGGGCGGGTACGGCCCCGCGTGGTCCCGGATCGCTTCCCACAGTGACTTTTCGGTGGCGCTCAACTTGAACCCTCAACGAGTGAACCTGTCACGGACTCGAACGCGGGGAATGGTATCGGCCAGAACCGCCCGGGCAAGCCACAGTTCGCAGGCTCATCACCGGCTGACATGCGGGTTCCCCTTCACCCAGAATCGCAGGCGGCGAGCCGCCCAGACGCCGGCGTATCCGACACCGACCCGCGGCCCCGAAGCGACCCGACGCCCTGAGATCGGCATGCCTTCTTCGATCCAGAGCCGGTCGCAGCGCGTAAGATCCGCCCCGTTCAGCGTCCGATCAATCGCCAGCGCCTGGCACAGCCGGGCCGGACCGGAGCACAGGTCCGACTCCCCCACCACTGCGCGACGCCCGACCGAGCGATGCCGCGCCATTTGTTCAATCCCCTCGATCGGCTGAACGGCGCGGATCAGGACCGCGACCGGTTCGTCCACCCGCCCGCAGACGACGTTGAAGCAGTGATGCATCCCGTAGGTGAAATAGACGTAGGCGGTCCCGCCGTCGGCGTACATCGCCTCGTTGCGCGCGGTGCGCCGTCCGCCGAAGGTGTGAGCGGCGCGATCGGGTACGCCGAGGTATGCCTCCGTCTCAACGATGATGCCCGACAGCCGAGTGCCGTCGGCGAGCGAGCGGATCAACGCCCGGCCGAGGAGGAAGCGAGCCATCTCGCGCGGATCGCGGCGATAATCCCGCCTCGTGAGGGGAACGCCCCGCGCTGGCAGCGTGGCCGTGCGGCGGCTGCCTGGTCGCTCCATCGCGGCGGCTGTCGCTCTGCCGGGAGGCATGCCCGCTACTCCTCCCACCCGCGCGGGGTGAGCAGCACGCGCGGCGGTCCCGAAGACCTCATCACGCGATCGAGCAACGTGCCGTCGTGCCCCCCGCGGGTGACATTGACCGCGATCAACCCGGCGAGCGGGCGAGCGTGAGGCCCGCCCTGCGCCCGAAGTGAAAAGAGCGCCGGGTCCAAGCCGAGCGCCCTCGCACCGTTCGTGGTCGCCATCGCCATGAGCAGCGAGGCGTCCGTGCCGTCGCGCCGGAAGAGGTACCGCATCTCATCCAGGGTGCTGAGCGTCGCCGACTCCGACGGCGGAAGGTTCACGATCGAATCGGTCCCGAGACAGACATTGATCCCCGAACGCAGCATGTCCCGGTAGCGGTGCGGCCCGAAGGCCTCGTGATTCCGGAAGTACCACGATGACCTCGGGCAATACGCCACGCTCGTGCCCGACTCGGCGAGCACCCGCATCCCGGCGTCGTCGCAATCGTTGACATGCGCCACGAGCCAGGGCGCCGCTCGGAGGATCGGGCCGAGGTGCTCGAGAGGCGTCCGATCCCGCCCCACCTCGCTCAGAACGGAGTCATCCCAGAAGCCCATGGATTCGAGGAAAGCGCGGAACGGTCCCGTGCCGCGCGCGACGAACTCGCGCTCCGACGCCGTCTCGGCGAGATGCGTACACACCGGCAGATGCCGCGCCAGGTGCTGACGCGCCGTCCAGTCATACAGGCGAAGCCCCGCTGTGTACGGGGCGTGAGGCTGGAGTCCGACACGGATTCGTCCCCGAGGCGGGCCGAGGCGGTCGATGAATGTGGCGACACGATTGGCGATCTCCTCCTGCCTTGCGCCCACGCCGAAATACTCGACAAACGAAACTCCGGCCATCCCGGAATCCTGGAGAGTCCGGATGGGTTCGAGTTGCATGACCCCCGAGATATCCCCCACCGCGACCACCCCGCCCGCGATGGAGAGATTGATCCCACTTCGCACCGATTCCCGAAGCGCCTCGGAATCGCGGAGTCGCTGATTGACGATCATCCTTGCCCAGCCGCCGAATCCCGCACTTGGGTCGAATGGCCTTGGTCCGATGTGCGTGAGGTCCAGGTGCGTGTGGGCGTTGACAAGTCCGGGCAGGAGGACCGCGCCATCGAGATTGACAACGCGGGCATCAGCCGCCGCTTCGTGGCGTGAAACGGCCTCCGCCGGCCCGGAGGCGATCAGTTCCGGCCAGTCCGCCCGCGGGTCCACGCTGACGAGCACCGCTCCGGGCGAAGCGACCTCACCCCGGGCGTCCGCCGCCCCGATTCCCCGAAAAAGCCGGACTTCCTTGCTCATGCCGCCGCCCTTTTGACGCCGATGTGTAGGTGTCGCGCCAGCGTTCCGCGCCGCGACAGGGTATTCTGTCCCACTCCCCCACGCCTCCACTCCGGGACCGATCGGGCCTGCCGATCGCCCCTTCTTCCAAGGAATCGAGTCATGAAGAGCACCACCTCCCTGCTGGCCGTCACCCTCTCCGCCGCCGCCATGCTGTTCGGCGGATGCGTCGATCAGAAAAAATATGACTCACTCGCCGATACCGCGCAGACCAGCGGCGCTCGCGTCGAGGGATTGAGTCAGGATGTCCGCACGCTGCAGCAGGCCGTCGAGGTCAAGCAGCGCCGCATCGACGAACTCGAAGGCGAGACCCGCCAGTTGCGGGCGATCAACGACGACCTGAACAGCCAGATCGGCGGCATCCGCGGGCGGCAGCAGGCCCTCGTCGATGAACTCGGCAACATCCGCCTGACCATGCTCGACCCGGAGACCGATCGCGCCCTCCAGGCGCTCGCGGCGCAGTACCCGGACCTCATCAAGTACGACGCCGCCCGGGGCATGCTCCAGTTCATGGCCGACCTCACCTTCGACTCCGGTTCCGACCAGGTGAAGCCCAAGGCGCGCGAAGGCCTCCAGCGGCTCGCCCAGATCCTCGCAGGCTCATCGGCATCGGCGTATGACGTCCGGCTTGTCGGCCACACCGACAGCCAGCCGCTCGGCAAGACCCGAGGCAAGTGGGGAACCAATCGCCACCTCTCCGTCGCGCGGTCCATCGCCGTGGAAGAAGTGCTCCGTGGGTCGGGGATCCCCGGCGGCCGCCTCGAAACCTCCGGGTGGGGCGAGTACCGCCCGATCGTCGCCAACAACCCCGGCGGCGGAACCGCCCAGAATCGTCGAGTCGAAATCTACATCGTGCCGGGGACCGGCGGCGGGATGACCGCTTCCGAACCCCCGTTCCCCGCCGCGGCCCCCGCTTCCGCGCCGGCCCGTCCGCTGCGCGAAGAAATGCCGATGAAGTGACCCTCGCGCCCCGCGGGTCGAGTATCGTGGCCGCCCCGTGATCCTTCAGCGCTTCGGCGCCTTTGTCATCGAGCAGGTCGGCGAACTCGGACGCTTCGCGCGCTTCTCGTGGTTCACGCTGATCGCGATCTTCTCCAACCTGTCCTGGGCGCGATGGTCCAGGCTGGGGATTCAACTGCTCCTGATCGGGACGAAATCGGTCCCCGTGATCGCGCTGGTCGGCGCCTTCATCGGCGCGATCCTCGCCATCGAGATGTACGCCTCGTTCGCCACCTTCGGGCAAGAGCACCGCATCGGCGCCGTCGTCAATATCTCGATCGCCAAGCAGATCGGCCCGGTCCTGGCCGCCGTCATGCTCGCGGGACGCATCGGGTGTTCGCTCACCGCCGAACTCGGCTCGATGCGGGTCACCGATCAACTCGATGCGATGCGGGTCATGGCCGCCGATCCGGTCCGCGTGCTGGTCGCTCCGCGGGTCATCGCGTGTACGCTGATGATCCCGATTCTCACGATCGCCTCCAACCTCTGCGGCGTGTTCGGCGCGTGGCTCGTCACGGTCAAGTTCTACCACGTTGCCCCCGAGCCGTACTGGAACTTCACCGAGTACCTCATTGATTGGTTTGATGTCGTCAACGGGCTGACCAAGTCTGTCTTCTTCGGCGCCGCGATCGGGCTGATCTCCTGCTACAAGGGTTTCCACTGTCGCGCGGGAGCACAGGGGGTCGGACGAGCCACCACCGAGGCCTTCGTGACCAGCTTCGTCGCGATCGTGATGATCAACCTCGTCCTGGCGAAGATGTTGAACGATGTCGCTGTCCTGATCCGCGACTAGCCCGGTAAGGGGGTCGCTGCCACCCGGCTCGCGTCGCCCGGCATCCGCCCGTTCCCCCGCAGGCTTGCCCAGGTTGCCCACCTTTGGTCGGCGGTGCAATTTCGCACGTTTTGACTCGCTCACGGCCCTTTCGCAGTGCAGAATGTGCTCTAGCCGAACGAGCCTTGGTCAACGTTGCCCCGGGACTCGAACTCGCAATCGAAGCGGCGGCAGCCCTTCGTGAGGGATGGAACAATGAGATCAATTCGTGTCGCGAGGCTCTCCACCGGGCTTGTGCTGTTCGTTGCGGCGGGGGCGGTCTCCGCTGAACCCGCGGCGCTGCTTCCCGAGATGGTCCAGCGCGTGATCGATCGGGCGGTTGCCGAAAGCCAGACAC
>JAEUIV010000049.1 GCA_016795005.1 Phycisphaerae bacterium | reverse complement strand
CAGCGACTGGTGGCCCAACAGTTCCTGCACCGAGCGGAGGTCCGCGCCATTGTCGAGCAGGTGCGTCGCGAAGGAGTGACGCAGCGTGTGCGGGCTGATCGTCGGGTCGAGGCCGACGAGGCGGAGGTACTTGTCCAGCTTGCGGCGGACCGACCGCGAAGAAAGACGGCCGCCGTGCTTGTTGATGAAGAGGGGGCGGACGGCGCGCTCGGACGACCACGCGTTGGTGAAGCGCTCATCGGCCGCGAGGACATCGCGGTAATGGCGGATGGCGGCGAGGGCGTGCGATCCCAGCGGGACCATGCGTTCTTTCTTGCCCTTGCCGCGGATCTTCAGGGCTTCGCCCGGCTCGTCGAGGTCGTCGTAGTTCAGGTCCACGAGTTCCGACACGCGGATGCCCGTGGAGTAAAGCGTCTCGAGCATGGCCCGGTCGCGTGCGCCGAGGGATTCGCGGTCGTCGGGGGCGGAGAGGAGCTGCTCGATCTGCTCGACGGTGATGGCCTTGGGAAGGCGCTTGCCCTGACGCGGCGTGCGGATCAGCGTCATGGGGTTGGAGTCGATGTGGCCGCGCTTGTTGGCCCACTTGTAGAAAGAGCGCAGCGTGGCGATCTTCCGCGCCATGGTGGCGGCGGAGTAGTTCTGCTCGGAAAGGTGCTGGAGGTAGTGGCGGATCTTGTCCGGGTTGGTGTCGAGGATGGCGCGGGTGATGGTGGTCGGCATGATGGTGCCGGCGACATCGCCCGAGGCGGCGCGCGGGGCGGGGCGGTTGTTCATCGCCGCCTGTTCCTGCTCCGGGTTGATGCGGACGCCCATCTCCTCGGCGAGGAACTCGACGTGCTGGCGCAGGTCGGCGCCGTAGCATCGCGCGGTGTAGGGGCTGAAGTGCCGCTCATCGGTCAGGTACGAGAGGAATCCTGCGACGATGGGGAGAGGCGGGGTGTTGGCGTGGTCATTCATGATGGCGTCGTCCGTGCTGGGTGACGTGGAGCGTCGGGTGAACTGATTCAGAATCCGGTGGAGGGGTGCGCGTGATAGCCGGCCTGGAGTCCCAGGCGGTAGGCGAGAATCGCCAGGTCAAAGTGGTCGAGGCCGGACATGGGCCTCTCGGTGATCGCCGCCGCGGTCGCGAAGACGTCGGGCTCCTGGCCCGGATTGAAGAGGAATCGCCACGTGTGGCGTCCCTTCACGATCGTGACTTCGCCCTGGGGATCAGGCGGCGCCGAGTGGGCGTGTGAGTCTTTCCATGTCTCTTCGAGCGGGTCCATCGCCGGCCGTCCTTTCCGCCGCCCTCTGGACGGCGGCGGAATGCCGACGGCTCAGCGAGCGGAACCTGTCTCCGACCGTGCCTCCAAGCCCCTCAGCCGCGCCCGCTCGCTTTCGAGCAGTCGCCGGGTCATCTCGTGGCACGCGAACTTCGCGTACAGAGCCATGCTCGCGGTGTATCGGCGCCAACCGAGCGCCGAATCCGGGTCGTGTCGTCCCTCGGCGTACCCTCGGATCAACGCACGTGTGTTGCCATCGGAGGCGTCAAGGACCGCCGACTGCGCCGACAGTGGGCCGGCGGGGATCGCCGCGTCCGCCACGGGCAAGTCCGTGACGGCGGAGCGGAGTGAACGGGCATCGACCTGGATGGCCGCGGGCGCTCTCAGCCGATCATCCATGCCGAAGAGAGAAAGGCTCATGCCGATGATGGGGGGGTCATAGGGGTGCCAGGCGTGGACGGTGCCGACGATCAGCCCGTCGATCCCGAGCGTCTTGCAGACGGCGAGCGCGTCGGACTGGCTCGAGACGGTGGCGATTTTGAGCGCCCGCATCGCCCCGAGCGTCCGGTTGACCGGCAGGATTGTGATTCCTTCCACGGCCTGGGCTTCGTTGACCAGCGTGTCCGAAAGGGCCAGTTCGTCGATGAAACTGACGCCGGATTCGTTGCGAAGGGGCGCCACCGCCAGGACGATCTCACGCCCCGCCGGGTACGGCGAGACGAGAACCGAAGGCCTCGCGGGCGGCCGCTTGTTGGCGCATCCCAGAGTGAGCGCCGGAAGAAGCGACACAAGCAGAACAGCGCCGAGGAGCGTCGCCCGCCTGGGTGCCCGAAAACTGAGCATGGTCTGTGCGATTGTCATGGCGTCCTGCCGTACAGCGGGGCTCCGCCCGCCTCATAATCCGGGCCGTCGCGGGATGCGCCGGCTCGAGCAGACTTATCGGCAAATATCAGCGCTCTTGGTCATCGATCGGCACGTTCGCCATCTCTGGCGCGGGATCTGGTTCCATCTGTGCAGGCGCAGAAGTTGCGCTGGTGGCTGCCGCGGCGCGCGGTGGCGACGCCTTGATCATCTTGTTCTGAGCGGGCGCCGCTGCGTGCGAGGGTGACGGATGGTTCGGTGTTGTGGCGTTCTCGCCTTGCATCGGGTGGTTTGCCGCGGCCCCGATCACTGGGCGTCCGCCGCGGTTCAGGGCCGCCGCCATCGCTGTTTCCGGATTGACCGACCACAGGTTGTCCTGTCCGCCGCGGTTCGAGACAAAGTAGATGCTGTGATTCGGTCCCCACGCGGGCATGAGGTTGGTGAAACGACCGCCGGTGAGGTTGGACAGGCCGCCCCCCTTGACGTTCATGATCCAGATGTCGGCCGACTCCGGGGGGGCGTCGAGCATGGAGAATCCCGGATTCGACACGCCGGCGAAGGCGACGTACTCGCCGTCGGGCGACCACTTCGGATTGATGAGGGCCTGCGTCGGACTCGTGGCGATCTCGGTCAGGTTCGTGGCTTCGCCCCTGGTGTAATCGAGCGTCCACACGCTGAACAGGCGGTCGCCCCGATCGCGCGAACGCTGAAAGAGGATGCGGTTGGACGAGGGGTGCCAGTCGGGGAAAAGCCCCAGCGTCAGGAACTTCTGCACTCCCGCCTGCTCCGCGTCGGTGATCCAGATTTC
>JAEUIV010000043.1 GCA_016795005.1 Phycisphaerae bacterium | reverse complement strand
GCGTTTGATTCGAACGGCGCGCTGGCGTACCCGGACTTTGTCGAGACGGTGACGAAGCTGGTGCCGATGTACTGGATCCGCGCGGGAGGCGGCGGCCTGTTCGTGCTCGGGATGGTGATGTGCGCGTGGAACCTCATCATGACGTGGCGCGGCCGGCCGGCGGTGCTGGTCGAGACACTGCAGCAGGCCCCGCCGCTGTCGCGTGCGTACGCCGGGGACCCGGTGTATCACTCTGATCTTGAGAACGTGATCGGTCTTGCGAAGGTAACGGACGAGGTGACGGAACTCTCGTGGCACCGCGCGTGGGAGCGCTTCCCTGTCAAGTTCGGGGTGTTCGTGATCGGCGCGATCCTGGTGGGCACGTTGATCGAGGCGGTGCCCATGTTCGCCATCCGGTCGAACGTGCCGAGCATCGAGAGCGTGCGGCCCTACTCGCCGCTGGAGTTGATCGGCCGCGACATCTACCGCGCCGAGGGCTGCTACAACTGCCATTCGCAGATGGTGCGCCCGATCTGGGCGGAAACAAAGCGATACGGGGAGTACTCGAAGCCGGGCGAGTTCGTGTATGACCATCCGTTCCAGTGGGGTTCGCGCCGGATCGGCCCCGATCTGCACCGCGTCGGCGGGAAGTACTCGCACGACTGGCATGTGCGGCACTTCGAGAATCCGCGCCAGCTGGTGCAGGGTTCGATCATGCCGACGTACGGTCACCTGCTGAACCAGACGATCGACTGGAACGAGGTGCCCCGGACGCTGCACGCGATGGTGCTCCTGGGCGTGCCCTACGACCAGAGCACGCAGGATCACGCGATCGAGATCGCCAAGGGGCAGGCGCGGGCGATGGCGACGCAGCTCGAAGGGCAGGGCGGGTACCGCGACATGCAGGACAAGAAGGTGATGGCGCTGGTGGCGTACCTGCAACGGCTCGGGGTTGACATCGGGAAGTCTCCCGCCGAGACGGCCTCCGCGCCGCGTGGAGGGGAGGCGCCATGAGCCTGACTGATATCGTGAGTTCGCTGAATCGTCCGTGGCTTGCGGAGGCGGGTCTGGTGCTGTTCGGCGCGGCGTTTGTGGCGATTATCTGCCGACTGTTCAGCGCGGGGCACCGGGAGCGCGACCGCGCCGCGGCCGCGCTTCCGCTGGAAGACGCCCCTTCCGTCATCGCTTCCGACCGCACCCCTTGAGGGCTTCCCATGTCCGTTCATCGAGAACCGCAACTTCTTGACCACGAGTACGACGGCATCCGCGAGTACGACAACCCCACGCCGGGGTGGTGGCACGCGCTGTTCATCGGTTCGGTCTTCTTCTCGGCTGTGTACGCGGCGTTTTGGCATTCATCGCCGATGTCCTGGTCGATTCACGACAGCCTGATGGACGAGGAGCAGGCGTATTATGGGCTGCTGTTCCGCGATCTTGGCGAGTTGAAGCCCGACGAGGCGACGATGCTGAGGATGATGCAGGATGACAAGTGGATGTCATTCGGAGCGTCGGTGTTCCGTGCGAACTGCGCGCAGTGTCACAAGGCGGACGGCACGGGCGAGACCGGGCCGAACCTGACGGATGACCGCTGGATCAACGTGAAGTCACTCGGAGACGTGTACCGCGTCGTGACGGATGGCGTCGCGGCGAAGGGAATGCCCGTGTGGAAGAATCGTCTCGGGCAGAACGAGCGCATCCTTGTGGCCTCCTACGTTGCGAACCTGCGTTCGAATCCGAAGCCGGGGCGGACGCCCGAGGGCGAGGTGATCCCTCCCTGGCCGAAGGCGTCGTCCGCGTCGTCGCCCTGAGTCAACGAGATGCTGAATCGCTGATGCGTCACGAGAACAAACATTCCTCTGCGACGGGCGAGCGCGTGCTGGCGACGCTGAATCCCGATGGCTCGCGCCACTGGATCCGGCCGAGGCTGTCGATCGGCCGATACTGGCACGCGAGGCGGATCGTGGCGTACGGACTGATCGTGCTGTTCGCGGCGCTGCCCTTCGTGCAGATCAACGGCAAGCCCGCGATGCTGCTGGACGTTGTGCATCGGAGATTCCACCTGTTCGGCGCGACGTTCCTTCCGACGGACACGGCGCTGATGGCGGTGCTCATGCTGGTGATTTTTCTCGGTATTTTTCTGATCACGGCTTTGCTCGGGCGTGTCTGGTGCGGGTGGGCGTGTCCCCAGACGGTGTACATGGAGTTCCTCTACCGGCCGATCGAGCGGCTGATTGATGGGGCGCCGGGATCGCGCCGCTCGATCTCGCCTTCGAGCGCGGGGCGGGGTCTGCTGAAGTTCGTGGTGTTCTTTATCTGTTCCTGCTTCCTGGCGCACACGTTCCTGGCGTATTTCGTCGGGGTGGACCAGTTGCGGGTGTGGATCACCCGGTCGCCGTTCGAGCATCCGGCGTCGTTCCTCATCATGGCGGGGACAACGGCGCTCATGTTGTTTGATTTCGGGTACTTCCGCGAGCAGACCTGCCTGGTCGCGTGCCCGTATGGTCGGTTCCAGTCCGCGTTAACGGACCGGAACACGATGATCATCAGTTACGACTCGGCGCGGGGTGAGCCGCGCGGGAAGCTGACGCGTTCGGCGGCGGGGGATGTATCGCTGCCGATCGCGGCGGAGGCCGGCGTTCAGCGCGGCGACTGCATCGATTGCCGGATGTGCGTGACGACGTGCCCGACGGGCATCGACATCCGTGACGGACTTCAGATGGAGTGCATCGGGTGTGCGCAGTGCATCGATGCGTGCGACGTGGTAATGGACAGGATCAAGAGGCCGCGCGGGCTGATCCGGTACTCCTCGGCGGCGGTGCTGAGCGGAGAGCGGGCGCACATACTGCGTCCCCGGATCATGCTGTACCCCATGTTGCTGGCGGGGTTCATCGGCCTGTTTGTGTACCTGCTGGTGACCGGTCAATCGGCGGAAGCGGCGATTCTGCCGAGACAAGGGGCTCCGTTCTATGCGTTGCCTTCCGGGGCGATTGCCAATCAGGTTCGACTCCGCATCGTGAATCGGAGCGAAGCAGAGGGGCGATACACGGTGTCGCTCGCCGATGATTCCGTGCGGCGGGGCGCTCGGCTGGCATTCGACGCGAACTCGGTCCCGGTGGCGCCCGCCGAATCGGTCTCGGTGGGTTTCGTGATTGAGGCACCGCCCGAATCCTTTTCGTCGCGCGGCGCGCTGGAGGTCGTGCTGGTGGTGTCCGACGGCCGCGGGTTCTCCAAGTCGCTTCCGTATCGGATGCTTGGACCCGTGGGGAGGGTGGATCGAAGTGAGCACGACGACGATCACCACAGCCATGACGGAGATGGAGACTGACCCATGCGTCCCTCGACTCGTTGGCCTTTGTTTGTTCTCTTGATTGCGCTGACCAGCCTGAGCGGCGGCGCATGGCTGACGTATTCGGCTCTTTCGGACCCGTCGTTCGCGGTCGAGCCTGACTATTACTCAAAGGCGGTGAAGTGGGATGAGCGTTCCCGTCAGTCATCGGAGAACCGGCGGCTGGGATGGGTGTTGACGTTATCACAGGAAAACCCGGGTCGTGCGGTGGTACGGCTGGCGGACGATCGCGGCGGCGCGATCGCCGGGGCGCGGATTTCTGCGGTGGCCTTCGCGAACGCGCGAGCAGCGGAGCGGACGGACCTCGCTTTCCGCGACGACGGGGCCGGGGTGTATTCGGCGGAGTTCCGCCCGGCGCGGGTCGGTTTGTGGCGATTCCGGTTCGAGGCCGAGCACGGTGCGGACCGGTTTACGTCTGAGTTTGACCTGTTCATCGGCGCGGCTTCGGGGGACGGGGGTGCTCCGTGACGGCGCTGGTGCTCGCGGTGTTTGTGGCGAGCGTGATGGGGAGCCTGCATTGCGCGGGGATGTGCGGCGCGTTCGTGGCGTTCGCGGTCGGGCTTGATGGGAGCAGCGGCCGCGCGAGCCGGAGCGGGCTTCAGGCGGCGTATCACTTCGGACGGCTGTTTGTGTACATGATGCTCGGTGGGGTGGCGGGGTCGCTGGGTCGCGCGTTTGACGTGGCGGGCGAAGCGGTCGGTGTGCAGCGCGCGGCGGTGGCGCTGGCCGGGGCGTCGATGGTGGTGTTCGGCACGCTCGCGATTCTTCGATTGAACGGTGTGCGCCTGCCTTCGGCGCCCGTTCCCGCGTTGCTGAAGCGTGCGGCGGCGGTGTCGCTCCGCTTCGCGGTCGAGCGCCCCCCGCTGCTTCGCGCGGCGCTGACGGGCCTCTTCACGACGCTGCTTCCGTGCGGCTGGCTGTACGCATTTGTCATCACCGCCGGGGGAAGCGGCGGCGCGGTTCGCGGGGCGGTGGTGATGGCCGTGTTCTGGGCCGGGACATTGCCGGTGCTTGTGGGGATCGGGAGCGGCGTGCAGGCGGTGGCGCATCGTCTCGGCGCTTTCGGGCGGCGCGTGCCGGTGATCACGGCGGCGATGATCGTGCTGGTCGGTCTGTTCAACGTGTTTGACCGGGGGCGTTCCGTGATCGATGCGAGTGAGATGAGGATGGTTGGCGATGCCTCGGTGGAGCGTGTTCGAGCGCTCTCTTCACAGGAGATGCCTTGCTGCGATGAGCACCCTGGCCGTTGAATCTGGTTCGGTGTTCCGCTCGACGACCGGGGGTGCTGCCGCGGAAACGGCGGTCACTCCGTGTACACATTGCGGTCTACCCGTGCCGAGCGGCCTGCTGCGCGCGGGCGCGGAGCGCCAGTTCTGCTGTCATGCGTGCGAGACGGCGCATCACGCGATCTGCGGGAGCGGGCTGGAACAGTACTACGAGCACCGCCGAGCCGGATCGCACGGGGTGCTCTCGCCGGCGCGGTCGAGCGGGAACAGGTACGAAGCGTACGACGATCCGGCGTTTGCCGACGCCTACGGCGCGGCACGCCCCGATGGGCTGCGGTCCACGACGCTGGCGTTGGAAGGTTTGCACTGCGCCGCGTGCGTGTGGCTGCTCGAACGGGTGCCATCGGTGATGCCCGGAGTCGTCGATGTCCGGGTCGACTTCGGTCGCTCGCACGTGACGGTTGTGCATGATCCGAGGTCGGTGTCGCTGTCGAAGGTGGCTCGGTTCATGGACCGGCTCGGGTACACGTCGCACCCGCTCCGTGATGGCTCGGCGCGGGAGGCGCGGCTGCATCATGATCGCTCGGCGCTGATCCGCATCGCGGTCGCGGGCGCGCTCTTCGGAAACGCGATGGTCATCTCCTTTGCGCTGTACGGGGCGAAGGCCGACGGCATGGAGCCGGCAATGCGGCTGTTCCTGCACGGCGTGAGCGCGGTGCTCGCGGGGGGATCGGTGCTCGGTCCGGGATGGGTGTTCTTCCGCGGCGCGCTGGCGAGCCTGCGCGTGCGCGCGCTGCACATGGACGTCCCGATCGCGCTGGCGCTGAGCGTCGGCCTGATTCACGGGGTGACGAACACGATCCGCGGCTCGGGCGAAGTGTACTTTGACACGCTCTGCACGCTGGTCTTTCTTCTGCTGATCGGCCGATGGATCCAGCAGAAGCAGCAGCGGAGCGCGTCCGATGCAATCGAGCGGCTGTTCTCATTCTGCACGTCCGCCGCGACATTGGTCGAGGGGGACGCGACGAGGGTTGTGCCGATCGAGGCGTTGCGGGGCGGGGACACGGTCGAGGTGCGCGCCGGGGAGAGCGTGCCGGTGGACGGGGAGGTCGTGCGGGGGCATTCGACGGTCAATAACGCATTCCTGACCGGTGAATCGGCGCCGATCGAGGTGATGCCGGGCGAGACGGTGGCGGCGGGGAGCGTCAATCTTTCTTCTCCGATCCGCGTCCGGGCAACGGCGACGGGACGCGGGACGCGCCTGGGTCAACTCATGGCGCTGGTGGCGGAGGAAGCGCGGCGGAAGGCGCCGATTGTCCGGATGGCGGATCGCATCGCGGCCTGGTTTGTGGCGGTTGTGCTGGCGCTGGCCGCGGCGACCTTCGTGTTCTGGCTGTCTCACGGCGTCGAGGCGGCGGTCGAGCATACGGTCGCGCTGCTCATCATCACCTGCCCGTGCGCGCTCGGGCTTGCCACGCCGCTGGCCATCGTGGCGGCGCTCGGTCGGGCGGCGAGGGAAGGAGTGCTCATCAAGGGTGGCGACGTGCTCGAGTCGCTCGCGGGCCGCGGGACGATCGTGCTCGACAAGACCGGGACGTTGACCACCGGGCAGTGGCGCGTGGTGGAGTATCACGGCGACGAGCGGCTGAAGCCGTTGATCGCCGCGGCGGAAAGAGGATGCGCGCACCCCGCGGCGCGGGCGCTCGTCGGCGCTTTCGGCTGCGGCGAAATGCAAGGACCGCCGGTCACACTCCGGAATGTGGTGGGCGGCGGCATCGTCGCGGAGGTCGGATCAACGGAGTTGACGATTGGTTCGGTGCGGTTTGTGCGCGAGAGGCATCCGAACGCGGCGCT
>JAEUIV010000042.1 GCA_016795005.1 Phycisphaerae bacterium | reverse complement strand
CGCGTGGTCGAGGAGGATCTTGTCGTAGATGGAGCGGTCAACCTGGAACGCGGTGAAGCGTCGCTGGCCGGCGAACCTGCCGGGACGGTCTTCGTCCTGCCAGTGCTCGACGGGGTAGAAGTCAAAGTCCCACTGGTCGTTGTCGCGTCCCCACGTGAAGGAGGCGCCGAGCTTGATGGGGAAGTCGGCGCGTTCAACCTTGTCCCAGACTCCCATCTCGTCGAGGATCTGGCTGATGCAGGGGAGTTGGCTCTCTCCGATGTGGTCGCGGGGGAACTTTTCCTTCTCGATGACGAGGACCTTGAGAGCGGGGTTGTACTTGAGGAGCATGGTGGCGGCGGTGGAGCCGCCGGGTCCGCCGCCGACCATGACGGCGTCGTAGTGGGAGGACTTGGGGGAGGAAGAGGGCATGGCTCGGCTCCTTGGGCACGGATTCGGGATTGGGGCGGGCGGGGCGCGGTCCACCACCGCGCCGGGAGGGAGTGTATCGGCCGGGATCGTGCGGAGTGAGAGGAGGAAGATCGAAAACGGTTGCCCGCTGCCCGATGGAGGGACGCGGCGTGCGCGTGCTCTTTTCCGTGGGACCGCGCCGTTCAGCCGGTGGCGCCGACCAGTTCCGCGTTCGTCTTGAACCGTTGCAGCGCGGCGAGGAGTTGTTCGATCTGCTGGTGCGGGGGCATGGCGATGAGTCGCCGGCGGAGGGCCGTGGTGGTCTTGAGTTCCGCTTCGGACATGAGGAGGTTTTCTTTTCGCGTGCCGCTGGCGGCGAGGTTGATGGCGGGGAAGAGGCGGCGTTCGGCGATCTTGCGGTCGAGGATGAGTTCCATGTTCCCGGTGCCCTTGAACTCCTCGAAGATGACCTGGTCGCCGGCGCTGCCGGTATCGACGAGGCAGGAGGCGATGACGGTGAGGCTGCCCCCTTCTTCGGTGTTGCGGGCGGCGCCGAAGATCTGCTTGGGTACGGTGAGCGCCTGGGAGTCGATGCCGCCGGTCATGGTCCGGCCGGAGTTGGCGTGGCGGGTGCTGCGGTTGAAGGTCCGACCCAGGCGCGTGAGCGAGTCGAGGAGGATGACGACGTGCTTGCCCGCCTCGACCATGCGCTTGGCGCGTTCGGTGACGATGGTCGCCATGGCGATGTGCCGTTCGATGCCGTGGTCGTTGGACGAGCCGAAGACCCTGATGGGCACGGCCCGTCGGAAGTCGGTGACCTCCTCGGGCCGTTCGTCGATGAGCATGGCCATGACGATGAGGTCGGGATAGTTCTTGTTGAGGGCGAAGGCGATGTCCTTGAGGAGGGTGGTCTTGCCCGCCTTGGGGGGTGAGACGATGAGTCCCCGCTGCCCGCGGCCGAGCGGGCAGAAGAGGTCGATGAGGCGGCACGACGGCGGACAGCCCGGATACTCGAGCGTCAGGCGCGGCTGCGGGTCGATGACGGTGAGTTGTTCGAACGGCTTGTTCTTGGCGTAGTCGGCGGGAGGCATCCCTTCAATGGAGATGACCTGCTCGACGATGGGGCGCTCGTGCCGCGGCCCGCCGCCCCTGGGACGGTTGTGGCTCTGGTGGAGGGCGACCTCGACGGTGACTTCCTGCCCGTTTCGGAGCGGGTAGCGGTCGGCGAGTGCCAGCGGGACGAAGGGGTCATCGACGCTCTCGACCAGGGTGTCGGCCATCTGGCGTACCCGACCCTCGGCGCGCGCCGGCCATTCAAGGATGCCGGTATGCGTGGACATTCGTGATGTTGAACTCGACGCGGATCGCTGCGTGAAGGTCGTCGTCGCCGATGCGGCTCGACCGGAACCTCTGGCCCGTCCGCGATGATCTGCGGGGGTATTTGAGCATCGCCGGTGCCGCGCGTCAAGAGAACACTTCGGGTTCGATGCGGGGCGGCGTGTGAGGCATCGTCCCGAACGCGGGCGGACTTGAGGGGCAACGACGTCGATTTCGGTGTCACGGATTCTCCGTCCTTGGGGAATCCGTGGTCCGACGGTCTATTCCGGGTTCCGAAGTCAGCCGATGTAGACTGGCCCTCGTTGGCCCCGCCGTCGCGCCCGGATTTCCCGGAGTCGCCCGGCGGGCACTGATGAGTCCCGCATGGAAGTCCTGAAAGGCATCCCGGTTTCGCCTGGTATCGCCGTGGGGCACGTGTTCGTGCTGGACGACGTGCGGACGCGGATCCCGAGGCGGACGGTTCCGGCGACGGCGGTGGAGCGGGAGGTCGCGCGTTTCAACGAATCGCTCGAGGCGGCGCGCGAGGAACTGGTGCAGTTGACGCGCCAGGCCGAGAGTCAACTGGGCGAGGACGCCGCGAAGATCTTCGGCTTTCACCTGGGGATGCTGAGCGACAAGTCGCTGATCGAGCCGATCCGCAAGCGCATCGAGCAGGAGCACACGACGGCCGAGTTCGCGGTGCAGGAGCAGTTCGTGCTCGTCGCGGGGGTGTTCGGCAAGATGGCCGAGTCGTTCCGCACGAAGGTGGATGACATCTGGGACGTCGAACGCCGGCTGCTGAAGCAGTTGATCGGCGAGCACACGTCGGGGCTGGCGCGCCTGAGCCGGCCGTCGGTGGTGATCTCGTCGGACCTGACGCCGAGCCAGACGGCGAGTTTCCAGGGTCGGCCGGTGATCGGCTTCGCGACGGACATCGGCGGGCAGACGAGTCACACCGCGATCTTTGCGCGGGCGCTGGGCATCCCCGCGGTCGTGGGGCTGAGCCGGATCACCGAGGTGGCGGAGGATGGTGACGAGGTCATCATCGACGGCGACCGCGGCGTGGCGATCCTGAGGCCGGACGAGCCGACCAAGGAGGCGTACCGGGCACACCTGCAACGGGCGGAGATCGAGACGGCGGCGCTGAGGGAGATCGCGCTCCTCCCCGCGGTGACGAAGGACGGCGTGGAGATCGAGCTGCTCGGGAACATCGAGTTTGCGGCGGAAGTCGAGAACATTCTTGCGGGGGGCGGCGTGGGCGTCGGGCTGTACCGGACGGAGTTCCTGTGGCTGACCTCGGACCATGAGCCGACGGAGGAAGAGCAGTTCATCGCGTACCGCACGTGCGTCGAGATGGCGCGTGGCGGCCCGGTGACGCTGCGTACCTTTGACCTCGGCGCGGACAAGCAGGCGTCGGGACAGGATGTTTCGCACGAGGCGAACCCGTTCCTGGGGTGCCGATCGATCCGGTACTGCCTCCAGAATCTCACGCTGTTCAAGAGGCAGTTGCGGGCGATCCTTCGCGCCTCGGCGTTCGGGCCTTTGAAGATCATGTTCCCGCTGGTGACGACGCTGCTGGAACTCCGGCAGGCGAAGCTGCATTACCGGGACGTGATGGAAGACCTCCAGGACGAAGGGATCGCGTTTGATCCGAAGATCCCCGTCGGGATCATGGTCGAGGTGCCGGCGGCGGCGCTGATGGCCGGGTCGTTCGTCCGCGAGGTGGATTTTCTTTCGATCGGGACCAACGACCTGATCCAGTACACGCTGGCGGTGGACCGGACCAACGAGCGGGTGCAGGGCCTGTACACCGCGGGTCATCCGGCGGTTCTGAAGTTGATCAAGGACGTGGTGCGGGCGGGCCGACGGGGGAATGTCCCTGTTTCGTGCTGCGGCGAGGTGGCGGGCGACCCGGAGTTCACGATGTTGCTTCTGGGGCTTGGATTGCGTAGTCTTTCCGCGACTCCCGGGAGTCTTTCGGCGTTGAAGCGGGTGATCCGGAACGTCGATATCGGTACATGCGAACGGCTGGCTCGGACGGCCTGCTCGTTCGATTCCGAAAGGCAAGTGACCGCGTACCTGCGTGATCAAGCCCGGAAAATACTCCCCGATTCGCTGGGCGGTCGTTCTGCTCAGCAAGGCCAGGATGTGTAGGCCGACTTCGGGACCAAGCAACGACCTTTCGCTGGGCTTCGCCGCCGGCGTTGGGGACGAGACGGGACAAAGCGGCGTGGCAGTGTTCGCGCTCTCGACGAGGCCGGCTCCCGTTCACACGGTCGAGCCGCTCGAGCCGGGGGTTTGCGGAGCGGATGTCTGCCTCTCGCGGTCCCGCGCCCCCTGGCGCGGTGCGGACCCGGCTGGCCCTGAACCAAACAGGGCGAGCGGAACCATTCAGACGATGACTCGGATTCACCCACCTCCGCGGAGCGCCTCGTGCGTGGCTGTTCGGCCGCGCGCCGGGGGCGCGCCGGGGGCGGGGCCGTGCGCGGACTGAAGCCGGTTCCCTCGTCCACGCCGCGCAAACAACGACGCGCGGCGATGAGGAGAATCCAGTGACTCACCAGCAGATGATTGTGAACTACCTCCCCGGCGATGAGTGCCGCATCGCGATCATGGAGGACGGACGGCTCGAAGAGTTGCACACCGAGCGCGCCGGCTCGGTGTCGTTTGTCGGGAACATTTATGTCGGAAAGGTGATCAACGTCGAGGCGTCGATCCAGGCGGCGTTCGTCGATTTCGGGCTTGAATCCAACGGGTTCCTGCACGTTTCCGACGTGCATCCGATGTATTTCCCGGGCGCGGACGAGGAGACGACCGAGCAGATCGGGCGCAAGACGCCCCGTCGGGAACGTCCCCCGATCCAGGCGTGCCTGAAGCGCGGGCAGGAGATCGTGGTCCAGGTCTTGAAGGAAGGGATCTCGACCAAGGGGCCGACGCTGACCAGTTACCTGTCGATCCCCGGGCGGTACCTCGTGATGCTCCCGGACATGGACCGCGTGGGCGTGTCGCGCAAGGTCGAAGACGACGAGCAGCGGCGCGAGATGAAGGCGGTGCTCGACGAACTCGAACTGCCCGAAGGCTTCGGATTCATCATGCGCACCGCGGGCGAGGGCAAGGGGAAGACCGACCTGAAGCGCGACCTGGCGTACCTGCAGCGGCTGTGGAAGGACATCGAGCGCCGCCGCAAGGCGGGCGACAAGCCGAGGCTCCTGTACGCGGAGTCGGACCTGCTGATGCGCGCGCTGCGCGACATCTGGACCAGTGACATCAGCGAGATCATCATCGACAACGAGGCAGCGCTCGACCGCGCGTCGCGGTTCATGAAGATCGTGGCGCCGAGGTCGGGGACGAAACTGCTGCACTTCAACCGGACGGCGCCGATCTTTCACGCCTACGGGATCGAGGAGCAGATCCTGCGGATCCATGCGCGCGAGGTGCCGCTGCCCTCGGGAGGCTCGCTCGTCATCGACGAGACCGAGGCCCTGGTTGCGATCGACGTGAACTCCGGGAAGATGAGGAGCCACGGCGATGCGGAGACGACGGCGTACAAGACCAACGTCGAGGCGGTGGACGAGATCTGCCGCCAGTTGCGGCTGCGCGACGTGGGCGGGCTGGTGCTCTGCGACCTCATCGACATGATGCAGCGCGACCACCGGCGCGACATCGAGAACCGTTTCCGCGACCGGCTGAAGAAGGACCGCGCGGCGACCAAGGCCCTCCCCATCTCGCAGTTCGGCATCGTCGAGATGACGCGCCAGCGGCAGAAGGGTTCGCTGCGCTCCACGCACTACGCCAAGTGCCCCGCCTGCACGGGGCGCGGCGTGCTGAAGCGCCCCGATTCGGTGGCGGACGACGCGATGCGCGACCTGGGCGCGCTGCTCGAACATGAGAAAGTCCACCGCGTCGAGATGGTGGTCTCGCCCCGCGTCGCGGGGGAGATGCTCTCGCGCAAGCGGCAATCGCTCGGCCGACTGGAGTACCTGCTCAAGAAGCATGTCGAGGTGCGCGTGAGCGAGGACATCCCGCTCGATCGCGTGAACTACTACGCCTACGAGCAGAACGGAGCGGACGTGGACATCGACCGCCTGCCTCGCCCCAAGACGCCGAAGGACCTGCCGGTGTGGGCCGACCTGGCGGCGGACGGGGACTGGTCGATTGATGCGTCGCGCGAGGCGGGCGGGCACGACCTGGTCGAGGAAGTCCAGGAAGCGCACGTCGCGCCGATCGGCGACGAACTCCTGCTCAGCGACGATCTCGAGCCGACGGGCGACTGGGGGACCGGCATCCGTGATGACATGATCGAGGAGGCGTCGAAGGTCGGTCGTGGCGGGCGACGCCGCGGGGGACGCGGGGGGCGTGCCGGTCAACGCGCTCCGCAACCTCAACCAAGGCCGGCGGCGGCGCCGGTGCAGGCGCCCGGCGCTCCGTCCGCTCCCGTCGGAGAGGAGGGGCGCATCGGCGGAAAGAAGCGCAGACGCCGTCGCGGTCGCGGACGCGGACGGGGGATCGACGGCGCGCCGACGATGGAGGGGGCCGCCCCGAGCGCGCCGACGGAGCATCCGATCGGCGTGGCGCCCGTGATGGACCCCGGATCGCCGCGGGGCGATTCGTGGGACCTGCCTCCCGCGATGAACGCGCACGCCGCGCCCCACCCGCCGAGGACGACGGCCGACGACGCGCACGATGACGTCGAGGCGCTGCCGTCACCGAGCGAACTGATCGCCGATCCGGCGCGGTTCTCTCAGAGCGTGGACCGATTGGCGGAGTCGATGCCGCGCGCAAGCGGCGATGCGGAAGCCCAGGGCGACGGCGTCGGCGGCAAGAAGCGTCGGCGGCGCAGACGGCGGCGCGGAAAGGGCGCGGGAGTGGAGGGTGGCATGCCGAGCGATCGGCCCATGTCGGCCTCGCCTCCGGCGCCGAACAACGCGCCGGCGAACCCGCCCCAGCGATCGCGTGGCGGTCCGCGCCCGAGCGGCCCCGCGCGCCCGGCACCCGCCACCGCGCCCGCCCCGGTCGCGGCCGCGAAGCCGCCGGCACCCGCGGGGATCAAGCCGCCGGCTCGCGCTTTGTTCGGCACTCGCCGCCGGCTGAAGCCGGGAGAAGCGGGCAAGGTCAAGCGCGACGAGTGATGCACCGCGCCCCGCTCGGGGTAGAGTTGGCGTTCCATGCCCTCGAATCGCCGCGTCATCCTGCTCGGTTCCACCGGCTCCATCGGGAGACAGACGGTCGAGGTGATCGCGCACCTGAACGGCCTGGCGGCGCGCGGCGAGTTCCCGGTCCATCATGAGATCGTGGGGCTTGCCGCGGGTCGCGACGCCGACGCGATGATCGCGCAGGCAACCTCACTCAATGTCCGTGAAGCGGCGGTGGCCAACGGCCCCGGAGCGGTCGCGCTCGGTGCGGCGCGCGGGGTGAAGGTCCGCGCCGGCGCCGACGCCTCGGAACGGCTGGTGCGCGAGGTGCCATGCGACCTGGTGCTCGGCGCCATCGTCGGCAGCGCGGGGCTGCACGCGACGCTGGCGGCGGTGGAACTGGGGATCGACGTTGCGCTGGCGAACAAGGAGACGCTCGTCGCCGCGGGGTCGATTGTCGTTGAGGCATGCGCTCGGAGCGGGGCGCGGCTGCTGCCCGTGGACAGCGAGCACTCGGGGATCTGGCAATGCCTCGTCGGGCACGATCGAAAGTCGCCTGACCCGCGCGCGGGGGTGGTCCCGCCGACGGAACTGGATCGGCAGGTCCGCCGGGTGATCCTGACCGCGTCGGGTGGCGCGCTGCGGAATCGTTCGATCGATCAGGTGTACCACGCATCCCCGGAGGACGCGCTCGCGCACCCGACCTGGAGCATGGGCGCCAAGGTGACGATCGATTCGGCTTCGCTCACGAACAAGGCGCTGGAGTTGATCGAGGCGCACTGGCTGTACGGCCTGCCTTCGTCGAAACTGGGCGCGCTGATCCATCCGCAGTCGATCATTCACTCGATCGTGGAGTTCGAGGACGGCTCGTCGATCGCGCAGATGGGTTCGCCCGACATGCGCACGCCCATCCAGTACGCGCTGACCCATCCGCACCACGCGCCCGGATGCTCCCCCCGGCTGAACTGGGAGGCCCTTTCGAGGCTGGAACTGTCGATCCCGGACGAGGCGCGTTTTCCCGCGCTGAGGCTCGGCCACCGGGTGATCGACGAAGGCGGCACCAGCGGCGCGGTCTTCAACGCCGCGAACGAGGCGGCGGTGGAGGCGTTCCTCGCGCGGCGAATCCCGTTCGGTCGGATCGCCGAACTCTCCGCGGCGGCGCTGGACGAGGTCGGCTCGTCACCGGTGCGTTCACTCGCGGATGTGATGGAGGCGGATCAGGAGGGACGGGCGTTCGTCGCGGCGTCGTTCGGTCACGAACCGGCGCGGTAGACACCGCTTCCACCCGGATCAGGACGATCGAGCGACGCCCGATTGCTGCAATCGCGCGACACATTCGATGAGAATCTCGGCGGCCTCGTCCACGTCCGATTCGGTGGTCTCGCGCCCGAGGCTGAAGCGGACCGATCCGTGCGCGTACTCCGGCGGGACGCCCATCGCCATGAGCACGGGCGAGGGATCGAGCGATCCGCTGCTGCACGCCGCGCCCGCGCTGGCGCACACCCCGCGCTCCGAGAGCAGGAGGAGCAGGGCCTCGGCCTCGAGCGTCGGGAACCCGATGTTCGACGTGTTCCACAAACGGTCGGCGGCGCCGTTCACCCGCGCCGAGGGGATGGCTTTCAAGACGTGCTGTTCAAACCGATCGCGCAGCCGGGCGCCGCGTTCGACCGCGCCCGGGGAGGCGAGCCACGCGAGGGCGAGGTCGGCGGCGACGCCCATGCCCACGATCCCCGCCGTGTTTTCCGTGCCCCCGCGGCGCTCGCGCTCCTGCGCGCCGTGCATGATCGGCCTGAAGCGGACCCCCCGCCGCGCGTACAGCGCCCCGGCCCCCTTCGGACCGTAGAACTTGTGCGCCGACAGGCTGAGCAGGTCAACCGGCATCGCGCGGACATCGACGGACCGCTTGCCGATCAGTTGCGTCGCGTCGGTGTGCAGCGGCACGCCACGCTCCCGGCACAGCGCGCCGATGCGCTCGAGCGGATGGATCACCCCGGTCTCGTTGTTCGCCCACTGGATCGTGACGATCCCGACGGAATCGTCGAGCATCGACGGGAGCGCGTCCGCATCGACCACGCCGCCTTCGCGCAGGGGGAGCACCCGCAGCGTCGCGTCCGCCTCTTCCACCAGCGACTTGCACAGGTCCCGCACCGCCTCGTGCTCGATGGGCGAGGTGATGATGGTCCGTCGCGTCGGATGCTCGCGCCACAGGGCCGCGAGCACCCCGCGGATGCCGAGGTTGATCGACTCCGTCGAGCCTGAGGTCAGGACGATCTCCGCGGGGACGGCGTTGATCAGCCGCGCCACGCTCTGCCGCGCGAGTTCCAGTCTCTGGCGCGCCGCCTGCCCGACGCGATGCCCCGACGAGGGGTTGCCCCACGAATCGCGGAGCATGCCGACCATCGCCTCCACCACCGCGGGTTCGGGCCTGGTCGTCGCGTTGTTGTCCAGGTACACGCCCATTCAGCGAGTTTATCCGGGAACGAGCGCCACCCCCGCGCCTCGCTAGTCGTCGTGATGAACCGATCGTTCGGCCCGTTCGCCCGTGGTGCGCGCCTTGTCGCCCAGCATCAGGCGTTCGATCAGGTCGCGGACGCGCACCCCTCGCTCGTCCTCGGCGTGCCCCTTGATCCCCAGAGGCTCCATCATGCCGTAGCCAAGCCCCAGGTGGAGGAGGGTCCACGCGGTGATCTCGGGCGAGTAGTACTTGCTGACGTGCCCCTCGTCCTGTGCGAGCGCGACCTCGCGCGCCACGAACCGGTGCAGAGAAATGATGTGCTCCTGGATCGCCGCGAGGATGTCGGGGTCCGCGATCTCCATCATCGCCTGCACGATGACGCGGTAAAACCCGCGGCCGCGCTCCATCACCATCGGGTTCGCGCCGATCAGCCGCCGCAGCCGATGCGCCGGATCGTGCGCGGTGCGCATCTGGCGTTCCCAGGTCTGCGTCACCATCTCGCCCGTCCGCTCGATGGCGGCGATGAACAGGGTTTTCTTCGATTCGAAGTGGCGGTAGATGATCGGCTCGGTCACCCCGGCCGCCTTGGCAAGTTCCGCCGTGGTTGCCCCGCCGTACCCCTTCTCCGCGAAGAGCGCCACCGCCGTATCCAGCAGTTGTTCGCGTCTTTTGGCGGCGGGGAGTCGTGTCATGGTCACCTGGGCCTCTGCCGAAGGAACGTCTACCCATCCCCGGCGCAAGTTAGTGAACAGGATCGGTGTAAATGTACGCTAACTTTCGAACCAAGGCCCCAACAATCTGGAACGTTTTGGAGGCGATCCGTTCCGCCCGGCGCGCTGCGAATGCGTTCGCTGCCTCCTAGCGATGTTCACATTTTGTTCGGCTTGGAACCGGGTCGTACCCGCCGCGCGCGAACGGGTGACAGCGGGCCACCCGCCGGAGTGCGAGCCACCCGCCCCGGAGCGGGCCGAACGCGCGGAGCGCGTCCAGCGCGTACTCGCTGCAACTGGGTGTGAAGCGGCAGTGCCCGCCCATCAACGGCCGGAAAGTGACCTGGTACAGCCGCACCAGCGCGATGAACGGCATTGCGAACACGCTTCGCGCCGTCATGACTCGGCCCTTCGCCGACGCTTCAACCATTCCCGGTGCAGTTCCGCGGCGCACGCCATGAACGCCCTGGCGTATTCCTCGACGCTCATCGGCTCGTGAGGTGACGCGGAGGCGACGAAGTCGTAACCCTCCGCGCTCCCGCCGCTCGATCGCTCGATCGTCGGCAGACGATGCTGCCCGAGGCGGAACGCCTCCCGGAGCCGGCGCTTGATGGTGTTTCGTCGCACCGCCGTGCCGCACCGCCGACCGATCGAAAGGCCGAGCCTCGGATGCTCCAACCCGTTGGGGAGGGCAAAGAGCGTGATGGGTCCGCGCGCCTTGCGCATTCGGGCGCCGTAGACCGCCTGAAACTGCCGCGCGTGCGCCAGTCGGTGCCTGGCGCGGAAGGTATTCGGCCTTGGAGCGGCATCGGGCATGGTCACATGCTACGCGCCGCCGGTACCATCCGGCCGTGGCGCCTGCCGAGCCAAACCTCCTGCTGATGGGCCTGCGCGGATCGGGCAAATCCACGCTGGGGCGCGCGATCGCCCAGCGCGAAGGGAGGCGTTTCGTGGACCTGGACGAGGTCTCGGCGTCTTTTCTTTCCAGCGATTCGGTCGCGGAAGCCTGGTCGCGCTTTGGTGAGCCGGCCTTCCGCGCCGCCGAGGCACAGGCCCTCGCCGCGGCGCTCCTTGATGACGGGACGGTCATCGCGCTCGGCGGCGGCACCCCCACCGCCCCCGGCGTCGCCGAACTGATCGAGCACGCGAAGAACAAGCGCCGATGTGTCGTGGCGTACCTGCGCTGCGAACCGGCGGAACTCCGCTCGCGATTGATGGGCCTCGACGAGGCCGCGATGACCAACCGCCCGAGCCTGACCGGTGGGCACCCGCTCGACGAGATCGAGTCGGTCTTCGCCGCACGCGACCCGCTCTATCGAAAACTGGCTTCGCGCGAGATCGAAGGTGTGCGGTCGATCGACGAAGCGCTCGATCGGTTCGCCGGCTGGCGCGGATGGTGAGCGCGCGTGGCGCGTTCACGCCGCGACCGAGTAGCGCCCGCTGCGGAGCCGATCGTGCAGCCGGGCCTCATCGCCCGGGAGCACGAAGCGGCTGAAGACGCACGCCATCCGCACCGGTCCGCCCTGCTCCAGGTCGTCCTCTTCGATCCAGACGACGTTGGCGAAGACGTACACGGGGCGTCGGTCGGTGAGTTTCAGGTGCTGCGCGCCGGGCAGTTGCAGCCTCAGCGCGATCTGCGTGCCCGGCTCGATCGGGCGGTCGAGTTCGAACCGCATGCCGCCGACCGAGATGTCGTAGGCGTGCCCTTTCCATTCGAAGGTGTCCGAATCGAGCGCTCGCGCCTCCACTTCCGTGTACATCGAGGGGAGTACGAATCGTGGGTGGCGTCGGCGATCCTTGCCTGAGTGCATACGCGGCCTCCTCTTCAAGCCGCGCATCCGGGCGCGGCGCTTGTGGAACAGCCCCATCACGCACAAAAAACACACGGGCCGTATGGGTTCCTATCGGCCCGGCCTAACATTTCCTTCATTCTGCACCATTAACGGCCGCCGCACAACCTCTCTCTGGGAGGTTCGGGCAGGTTTGTTTGGTTTTCAGCAGGCCATGCGCCGATCCGCTCAGTCGACGGGTCGATCGCTGAACTGAACGCTCAGATGCCGGACCTCGGCCCCGAGCCGGGTTTCGAGCCGAGCGCGAATCCCCTCCGGCAGGGCCTGGAGGATCTCGCCGCAGAGGTCCGCCGGCACGTCGAGCACCTGCCCATCCGCGGTCACGGCGTGCAGGTGATCCGAGATGTCCGCGTCGTACCGTGCCACCCCGCCCGCCGTCGGGAGGCGCCGCGCCAGCCCCGCTTCGCACAGCACGTCGAGCGTGTTGTACACCGTCGCGAGGCTGGTTCCCGGACTCTGGGCATGGACCAGGCGGTACAACTGCTCCGCCGTCGGGTGCGAACGGGTGCCCCGCAGCGCCGCGTAAACTTCGGCGCGCTGGGCCGTGCAGCGCAGCCGTTTGTGGGCGAAGAGCGATCGAATCTGTGCGAGCATGGCGTGAATGGCGATGGTCTTCGTTGCCGCCGCGAGGCCACCCACCTCGGACGTGCGACGCATGAAGTATCCGCACCGACCGCCCCCGCGGGCAAGTCGGAGGGCGACCGAATCTTTCAATCGGGACGGAACTCCATCCGGTAATGCCGGATACCGGCCTCCGAAAATGGTTCGCCGACCTGTTTCCAGCCCATTTTCCGGTAAAACCCCGCCGCCGCCTCCTGCGCGTGGCAGAACAGCCCCGTCAACCCCAGTTCCCCGAAGGCCCGGCGTTCAAGATTCGCGACCAGTTCGCGCCCCAATCCCTCGCGCTGGCGCTGCTCGTCCACGACCATCTGCGTCAGCTTGCCGATGCCGCGCTCCGGGTAGTTCGGCAACAGGCACACCGTCCCCACGACCCGCTTCCCGGACGGGTGATCGATCACCGCGACAAAGTGCTCCCCGCGTTGTTCGACCTCGGGGTACTCCTGCGCGAACTTCGACGCGGTGTACCCGATGGGCTTCAGCAGCACACGCTCGCGCAGCTCCACCGCCTGCTGGTACAGCCCGTTGCTCGTCGCGATGAGTTGAACCCGCATCGTTCCCACGTCGCCTGAACCCTCGTCGAGCCGACTATCGTTTCCGTCCGCGGACGCCGCGGCCGCAGAATAGCCGAACATCATCGGCACGCACCGACCCACGAATGAGCGCCCCCACACTCCAACTCCTCTGCGAAACCTGCGGCTACCCCATCGACGGGATCACCGCCTCCGCCGCTTGCCCCGAGTGCGGTCGGCCGATCGACGAATCCCTCCCCGCGCGGCGGATCGGCTCGCCCTGGCAGCAATGCCCCGGCCTCCGAGCGTGGGCCTTGACCGGATGGAGACTCCTCCGCCACCCCCGCGCCGCGTGGAGCGCCGTCCGCATCGAACGCCGACAATCCGCGTCCCTGCTCCTGGCGAACCTGATCTTCTCCGCCGCGCTCGGCACGGCCACGCTGCTCCCCGGCCCCGCCTGGTCGGCGCCGATCCGATACACCCTCGCCTTCTTCACGATTCTGTTCCTCCTCCTCCTCGCTCTCTCCACCGTCGAGTACGCCGGCATCCGCTTCCTCGGCAAGCACCACGCCTTCCGCATCACCGAGTCGGTCGCGCTCACCACGTGCGCCCACGCCTCCTACGGCTGGCTCCTTTCCGGCGCCGGGCTGGCGATCGCCGCGCAGGTCCTGCAACGCATCGGCCCGTTCTGGAACGCCTCGATGGGATTCCGCGGTGGGCGCAACACCGGCGTCCTGCTCGCAGGCGGGATCATGCTCATCGCGTTCGTCTCGGGAATGATCGCTTACTCCATCCTCTGCGGCCTGGGCTATCGCGCGCTGCGATACGCCAACTCATGATCGCGCGCCGATTCTCTGGACTTCACCCGGAATCGGTGTACACTGAGCGCGATGCTTCCCACTGCCTGATCAGATCGGACCCGTCTTCGCCGCGAGTCTTCCTGGATTCGCGGGAGTGATCGCCCGCGCACGCCGCGGCGTCACCCGGGAGCCGATCGCACCGCTCAATCCTTTTCGCGCTCATCCCCCCTTCCGCGTCACGCGCGCCGCCGTTCGTGCGACCGTTGTTCGCACCGCGCGTGACCCGCGCTCTCCCGCGCGCCCATCTGATCTTAGGAACAACTCATGTCATGCAAATCCCGCCCCGACTCCGGGGGCTTCACATGCATCCATTGCCGGAACCTCGTCAGCGCCGACGCCTTCGGCACGCGGCACCGCAACCACTGCC
This sequence comes from Phycisphaerae bacterium, assembly GCA_016795005.1. Lineage (GTDB taxonomy): Bacteria > Planctomycetota > Phycisphaerae > Phycisphaerales > UBA1924 > JAEUIV01. The sequence goes on along the minus strand of JAEUIV010000042.1, from coordinate 6,549 downwards.
CCATGTGCCTGTGGTCGCGCCACCTCGATGAGGAGCCGGGCGACCGCGCCTGCCCCTGCGCCCAGCCCATGCAGCCCGTCGCCATCGAGGTCCGCCGCGACGGCGAGTGGTCCCTCGTTCATCGCTGCACCGGCTGCGGCCTGCTCCGCACGAACCGCATCGCGGGCGATGACAACGCCATGTCGCTCCTCGCCCTCGCGCTCCGCCCCATCGCCCACCCGGCGTTCCCGCTCGACGCCTTTCCCGCCCGCATATGATGAGCGTCGAATGAAACCCCGCCGCCCAACCCGTCCCATCTTCGTCGGTGACTCCCGCGTCGGCATTGTCCAGATCGGCGGCGGCCTCCCGCGCAAAGGCTCCTCGTCTCGACCGCATCCCGGTGGGACGGATTTGCAATCCGTCACCTCTCCGGCCCCCGTCTCCGTCCAGACCATGACCGCCGGCTACACGCACGACATCGATAAGTGCGTCGCCGAGATCCACAAGCTCGCCGCCGCCGGCGCCGACATCGTCCGCGTCGCCGTCCCGGAAAAGAAAGACACTGACGCCCTCAAGGAGATCATCCCCCAGGTCCGCGTCCCCATCGTCGCGGATGTCCACTTCCACTTCCAGCGCGCCATCGAAGCCGTCGAGGCGGGCGTCCACAAGATCCGCCTCAACCCCGGCAACATCACCGACCGCGCGCAGGTCATCGACGTCATCCAGGCCTGCAAGGCGAAGGGCCTCCCCATCCGCGTCGGCGTCAACGAAGGCTCCATCATCGAACGCCGCGACAAGCAGAAGCGCAAGGAGGAACTCGGCAAGTTCTTCGCCGGCCACAAGAACGGCCACCTCATGGCCCTCATGGTCGCGAAACTCGAAGAATACATGGACATCTTCTACGAGCAGGACTTCTATGACGTCGCCATCAGCGCGAAATCAATGGACGCCGCTTTCGTCGTCGATGTCTACACCGCCATCAGCGAGCGCTTCGATGAGCCGCTCCACCTCGGCGTCACCCACGCGGGGCCGAAGGAGACGGGGTGCATCCGCAGCATCGCCGCGCTCTCGGCTCTGCTGTGCAACGGCATCGGCGACACCATCCGCATCTCCTACGCCAACGACCCCATCTACGAAGTGGAAGACGGGTTGGAGTTGTTGTGGTCGCTGGGGCTGCGCGAGCGCAAAGGCGTCGACCTCATCGCCTGCCCCACCTGCGGCCGGATCCAGGTCGACCTCTTCACCCTCGTTCAGGACGTCCGCAAAGCCCTCGCCGCCGAGATCACCGTCCCCATCAAGGTCGCCGTCATGGGCTGCATCGTCAACGGCCCGGGCGAGGCGGAGGGGGCCGACGTCGCCATCTTCGCCGGCGACCGCCGCGGCATCATCTACGTCCAGGGCGAAAAAGTCGCCAACGTCCCCGAACCCGAGATCCTCGACCGCCTCCTGAAAGAATGCCGCGAGTTCCAGGCCAAAGTCATGCGCGGCGAGGCAAAACTAGGCGAAAAGAAGGTGGATATCATCCCCCCGGACCCCATCGGCGAACTCGGCTCAGGCTTCGACAAGATCGCCAGCGGAAACGTGGAGAAGCGCGTGGCGGTGACGGTGAGCAGGAGGTAGGATTAGGAGTGGGCATGGCGGGTGGCACCGATTCCCTTCCCCGTGCCACCCATTCCCTTAAGGAATGGGTGACGGTCGTCCAACGGGTCACGAGAACCCTTAGTGAACGTCCTCCGCAAAGGGCCGGAACGATGTCGAACCACAAACGGCACGTCCCTCGTGAATCACCGATTCCTCAAGGGAATCGGTGGCACAGTATTCACCTCGATTCCTCGGGATAATCCGTGACACGGTAGCCTGAATCGCATGCCGACCCGGCCGTACCGAAAACGGATGAAACGGTGGGAAGCTCCGGGCGATGTGCGGTTCGTGACCTTCTCCTGCGAGAAGCGACTCCCGCTCTTTGGCAGCGCCAGAATCCGTGATGTTTTCGCTGATCGGCTCGGGGCGACGCGCGATCTCTTCAGGTGCGAACTCTTCGCGTGGGTCGTGATGCCGGAACATGTCCATCTGATCGTCCGCCCCAAGGACGGCGAACTTGAGCCTGTATTGGACTATCTCAAGAAGTCAGTGTCGAGGAAGATCATCAGTCGCTGGCGCGAACTCAACGCCCCCATCCTGAAAAAGATCGAACTCCCCAACGGCTCCCCGCGCTTCTGGCAAAAAGGCGGCGGCTTCGACCGCAACATCCGCCACGAAGGCGAGTTTGTCCGCGAGGTCCGCTACATCCACCGCAACCCGGTCGAGCGCGAACTCGTCGAGCAGCCGCGGGACTGGGAGTGGTCGAGCGCGCGATGGTGGCTTGGCGAGGAATCGGGCGGCGTGGTCTGCGATCAACCGCAATGGATCGACGAGTCGTGCAACGATCGATACGTGTAAGGGAGGACAATCCTCCCTCACATCTTCATCGTCTTCCAAAGCCCCAGCACATTCCCCTCCGGGTCCTTGAACCACGCGAACCAACCCATCCCCGGCACTTCCTGCTTCGGGATCAGCGTGCTCCCACTCGCGCGCTCGATCTTCGCCAGCGCCTGCTCGATGTCATCCACCTGGATGTACACCGTCACATACTGATGCGGCGGATGCCCCAGCGAGTTCAGGTGCCCGCCGATCCCCGCCGTCGGGCTCGCGGCGAACGGCCCAAGGTTCCCGACCATCGCCGCATTGTTCGGCACCACGTTCGGCGCATACTCCCACCCGAATACCTCGCCAAAGAATCGCCGGGCCTTTTCGATGTTCTGGCAACCAATCTCAAAGTGAACAACCGGCGCGGGCGAGGGCATGGCTTGCTCCTTCTGCAGGGTCGATCGACTCTCAACCTCATCAGGATACCCCGCTCGGCGACCCAGGCCCGCTCGGGGACTCACGGGCACACCGCGTTGAAGTTCGCTGGGCGCCCCGCCTCATCGCACGAATAACAGAATCGCAACAACAGCAGCCATCACTCCGAGCACGACCCCCGCGACATACCACAGATTGCGCCGGTGGAGCGCAGCGTTCGCGGCCTCATCGAGCCAGAAGCGGCCGCCGGGAACCTCTCGAAGCACGCCGTCCTTAATCATGTGGCGGACAGCATCCCCGTGTGTCAGGCCGAGTTCATCCAGATTCCGAGCGGACTCAGGGCGCAGCGCCCCGGCGCCCGCGAAGCGGCGAACGACTTTGTTGCGTCGGGCGATCACTCCAACCGGCACGACGATGACGGGTGGCATGCCACAAGCATAGACAACGAGTGTTCGCGCGGGTGGCACCGATTCCAACGACCACCCCGTGCCACCGATTACCGTCTTCGGTAATCGGTGTCTCTGTTCGGCGGGTGGCGCCGATTCCAACGACCACCCCGTGCCACCGATCACCGTCTTCGGTGATCGGTGTCTCTGTTCGCCCAACGTCCGCCGAAGCACACCGGTTGCGGAGGACCGTGACCGGTGGCACGGCGATCCTTCATGATGGAGACTCGTCCGCTCGTGGGCGCCGCATCTTGACGTCGCCGGCGACCCTGACGTGTATGACGACGACCCGCCGACCATCACCACCCCCGAGGCCTTCGTCGACGCGATCTCCAACGTGAACGAGGACGAGCGCAACGCGGAAGTTCAACGTCTCGGCCGAGAACTCGGAGAAGAGTGATGACCGTGCGCGCCCCGGTCCGGGTCGGCTATGATCGATCCGTTCACCGGAGCCTGCCCGTTGCCCAAGAACATCGGCATTGTCGCTGTCAGCCCGGAGGGGTCGGCCAACTGCTACCGCATCATCGGGCGGCGGTGCTCGGATATCTCTGATCCCGCCCAGCGTCCCTCCGTGCTCCTGCACAACCGCCCCCTCTCCACCTACGTCGAGGCGCTGAACCGCGGCGATTGGCCCCGTGTCGCCGAACTGCTCCGCGAATCCGCCAACGCCCTCCTGCACGCGGGCGCCGACTTCTGCGTCCTGCCCGACAATGTCTGCCACCACGCGCTCCCCATGGCGGAGTCCGGGTCGCCCATCCCCTGGCTGAACATGATCGACCTCGTCGCCGACGCGCTCAAGAACAGCGGGTGCAAGAGCGTCGGCCTCATCGGCACGCGCTTCGTCACCTCCGGCTCCACCTACCAGATCGCCCTCGGCCTCCGCGGAATGCACCTCCACGTCCCCCCGGACGACGAGACCACCGCCATCGACCACATCATCTTCGACGAGGCGGTCCATAACCGCGTCAAGCCGGCCTCGCGCGATCGGGTGCTCAGCTCAGTGAAAAACCTGAAAAAGCGCGGCTGCGAGGCCCTCATCCTCGGCGCAACCGAGGCCGGGATGCTCGTCAACACGGCGGAGAGTCCGCTCCCCGTCTTCGACCCCGTGGACCTGCTCGCCGACGCCGCGATTTATCACGCGCTGGGCGGTCGCCAGGGGGCCGGATAAGCACTCGCCCCGTCCAACCATCCCGGCGTAGCATCATGTCAAGTATTCGACCGGCGCGGCCCGATGGAGAACCCGTGAACCACGAACAATTCAAGGACGAGTTTTCACGTCGAGACCTCATGCTCCGCGCTGCGGTCGGCGCCGCCGGTCTGGGGGTCGTCGCCGTGATGCTCGGCGGGTGCGGATCGAGCCGGAAATCACACGCCGCGCTCCCAGGAGTGGACTGGCCCGACGGCGGCCTCAACCGCCCCGCCCCGAGGCCCATGCCCTCGCCCGTGAAGCCCGGAACCCCCAGCCTCCAGTTGCCCGGAGGCGTCATCCCGCGCTCGGAATGGGCGCGGGGGAACGTCATCCCCGCGCGCATGACCCGCGCCAAGCCCTACTACCGCATCACCATCCACCACGACGGGATGGACACCTTCACCAGCACGGACAAGGCCGCCGCCGCCCAACGACTCGAATCCATCCGAAACGCCCACCTCAACCGTCCCGGCGAACCCTTCGGCGATATCGGCTACCACTACATCATCGACCCCGCCGGCCGAGTCTGGCAGGGACGACCCCTCGAATGGCAGGGCGCCCACGTCGCCAAGACCAACGAAGGCAACCTCGGGATCTGCTGCCTCGGGAACTTCATGCAGCAGCGACCCTCCCAGGCCCAGTTGATGGCCCTTGACCAGTTCGTCGTCGCGCAGATGGCCCGTTACCGCGTCTCGCCGGGGAACGTCTTCACCCACCGCGAACTCGGCCAGACCGTCTGCCCGGGCGACAACCTCCAGCCCTACATCGCGGACTCCCGGCGCAGCGGCAAGATCGCCCAGGCGTGAAGCCAGATCGGGTAGGCTGAGTGCATGGCGAAGACGCGCTCCAAAAAAGGCAAACGGGAGCTACCCGAAACGCCGACTTGCAACTGCATTTTGCTCTGCGAGGACGTGGAAATCAGCCAGGGAAAAGGAAAGCACACCCTTCACGGGGTTATCGGCACCATCGTCGTGCCGGGCCTGCCGACCGTGCTTTCATCCTTTCCAAACGGTTACGTCGCATATGTACGGGTTCAGAATGTACACGGCCACAAGATGTTGGAGGTCAGCCTCGAAGAGGCTGCCACCCGAGAGCCGGTATTCATGTTCAAAGCTGATCTCCCGGCCAAAAAGGACCCGCTCGACCTGTATACCGTATGTGTGCCCGTCATCCCGTTTGTGATTGAACGCGACGGGTTGTATTGGTTTACGGCCATGTGCGAGGGGAGCATTCTCGCGCAGTCGCCGATTCGTATCGTTTGCACCGCCTCTCGTTCCCCCGAAACATGAACCGAGTACGAGCCACATCAATCCCGTCCCAACCCACGGCATACGCGTGGACGCTCGCGCAGATAGCGCGCGAAGAAATCATCTGTACGTGGGTGGACTTGCATCCTAAACGCCGCGCAAGACGGTCCAATACCGGTCGATCAATGCGAGCGCTCAATCAGTGGTTCGACTCCAACTCTGCTGCGGTCATGGCCGATGCTCGGAATGCATGTCTGGCCGCCACGGGTCGTGCTTCGCTTTGAATCATTCAGACGTTGATATCATCGCGCGCCGTGGCGACAACTCCCCAGTTTCGTCAGGGTCAGGTCTACTTCGTGGATTGTCCTCCCATCGACGGTGGATCGGCGAAGAAGCGACCCATTGTGCTTGTCTCGACACGCGCGGAAATTGAACGCGGCGGGCTTCTCCGAGTGGTGGTCTGCACCACATCACCGGAACGGGAGGGCACGCGTGATGCGGACAGAGTTGAGATTCCCTCACAAGCCAGTCACCCGACTTCCACCAGTGGCCTTTCGGAGCGGAGCTGGGCGCTCCCGCGATGGCGCTTTCCGATCGATCGAGCGCGCCTGACCGAGCCGGCGGTCGGCTACGTCAACAGACAGACTCTGACGCGAATTCTTGAGGCCGTCGAAGCGAGGATTCGCACCGGATCGGAGAGCGGCCGCTCTGACTGATCCTCGAAGACGGCCGAATCACTGACCTACAGCCGCTTCTCCATCACCCGATGCGGGATGCACCCATACTTCGTCGGCCCCTCGCCGACATCCACATACCCCAGCCGCGCGTAGAAGTTCACCGCCGCCAC